>JAHFOP010000064.1 GCA_023261605.1 Candidatus Moraniibacteriota bacterium | reverse complement strand
ATTTTAACTTTTAACTTTTAACTTTTAACTTTTAACTTTTAACTTTTAACTTTTAACTTTTAATTTGCTCTACCTCCCCCCTAGGTACACGCTAATACTACCTGACCCTTAAATTTCTGTCAAATACAAAATAAAAAAGCTTCTTTGAGCTTTAAATAATTAGTACAGAAGCAAAGATAAATGCGATATCTTTGCTTCTGCCATATAGCAAAATCACTGTAATTGGCTAAGTTTTTTCCCATGACCACTTTGGTTTGCAGAAGAACAGCCCGCTCTTCTTTTCCTCCCAACTTCCTGCACTTTTTTTATTACTTCTTGATATTCTCTCCTCTGCCGATCTCTTTCTGATTCTCCAGCGTTGTCTTTTGTTTCTGCAGGGTTATTGCCTAACATATGCCACCTCGCTATACTATATTTCTTGTTTTGACTATCTTATAAAAATAGAAATAGCCGTAAAGGAACTAAAAAACCCGCCTCTTACGAGGTCGGGTTATTTTTATCAAGAAGTCTTTTACCTCACATCTTCTTAGCAAAAACAAACCGGCCTCGCTGGGTAAACCAGAAGCCAAAATAAAAATAGGTTGTTTTTGCTATGTTTTTCATCATACATCCATTCTAAATCACGATTTTATTTCTGTCAAATCATGACCTAGAAAAATGTTTCTACGCCAAGCTAGGTTCAGCCCAGCGTAGAAAAAATTCAATCGCGATAACGTCTGCGTTTTCCAAAACGACGCAACTCCGATCTGTATTTCTTGGCGAGTTCTCTCTCTTCCCTATTTTCTGCATCAGCTATTTTGTTTTGCAAACTAGCAATCTGACGCCCATGCATATCTCCTAAAGACATCCTGCCGCATAGAACTTCTCTCTCAGAATTACCCTGTTCCATCACTCCTACCATAATCCATCCTCCGCTATCATTTCAATTCAATCAGAATAAATGCCCAACCAACACTCAGCATTTTCAATGTTTTTGGCCACAAACACACTACTGATTATTACACCCCCCGCATTGATTTTAACTTCCGCATTATTGCCTTCGATGATTATAAAAACCAACCATCTTTCTATGTTCAACAATTGTACTATGCCCCTCATCCGAGTGGTGCCAACATTTTTTACTCTTAAAGACATCTTCCCTCCTCCTAGGTTCCTGACACGGCGTGCCTCTTATGAAATAATCAACAGCTACCCTCGCATTTCTCCGATAACATCAGCATCATTCAACGCAGGAAATGGCCAACATCTGATCTTCACCGCACCATCATCCGGCATATTCTTGTGAATTTCTTCAGGGAATTCAACCAATATACCATTTGCCCGCTTCACGCTCCTGAAAGAGAAAATGGGATCGGCTATTCTTCTAACCGATACTCCCCGACGTTTTGTGCGATATATCACATATACATGCTTCATGCCAAAACGGCAGATGGCACCGAAGATATAGCAATCTAGGAGCAACTTTTCTCCGCATTGGAATAGTATCGGCTGTTCAGACCCATGAGACTCCGCCTCTCCATCTGCTCTTACGCCGACTACTCTTCCGCTCCCAAAGGATATATTCCCAAAACTTCTGAGAATTTCTTCTTTTACTCCGTCCGCTTCTTGCATAATACTCCCTCCTATTTTTAACATTCAACATATTCCGCTTCCTCTTTTTTTTCGACCATAGCCTGTGGATAGTCGCAAGCTTCATAAAACTCAAAAAAAATGATAGCATCTTCGCCAATAGCCTCATACACCAGTCTATTTCCTGTTTTTTGTGCCTCAACTTCAAGAATACACTTAACCATCGTTGCGTGGGGTATATTATCTTTCAACACCCCGCGCCTATTTTTTGGAATAAGCGTAATTTTTCCAGATCCCCTTGGGAAACCATTTATTTCTGCGCCTATCGCTTTATTCATGTCTCCCCTCCAAAGGTTAGAAGTTTTATTACTAAAACGCTTTTAGCGATCGAATTGACAAAGAACTGCAACCTACAAAAAAGCCGGCTCACTCGAAGTGACCGGCTGATTTTTATGGATAAAGTTTTTTGGTTCTAGATTCTTTTACCCGCAAAAATAAGCTGGCCACTGGTGCTCACGAAGAGCACGACCAACTTAATAATCAAATTCATTTTTGCGGATATATTTTGCATATGCCTCATCCTAGCGCACACTGGTTTTTTTGTCAACGGGAGACTTGTGGATAAATATTTTCTAATAATCGCGCAGTTTTTTGATGGTAGCGTGATCGCGAATTTTCTCCAGAGCTTTAGCTTCAATCTGACGGATGCGTTCGCGGGTCACGCCAAATTCTTGCCCGACTTCTTCCAGGGTGTGCGTCACTCCGTCCTCCAACCCGAAACGGATTTTCAAAATCTTTTGTTCGCGCGGGGTCAGATCTTTCAAAATTTCGTTCACGTGGCCTTTAAGCATCTTGCGGGAAGCAATTTGATTGGGCATGACTGTTTCCGTGTCTTCGATGAAATCACCCAGCACCGAGTCATCATCGCTGTCGCCCACCGAAGTTTCCAGAGAAACTGTTTCTTGGGAAATTTTTTGGATATGTCGAATCTTTTCCACTTCCAAATCCATTTCCACCGCAATTTCTTCCGGCAAAGGTTCTCGCCCCAAATCTTGCACTAAACGACGAGTGATCTGAGTATATTTATTGATCGTTTCCACCATATGTACTGGGATGCGGATCGTTCTGGATTGGTCAGCCAAAGCCCGCGTCACTGCTTGGCGGATCCACCATGTGGCATAAGTGGAAAACTTGTATCCCTTGCGATAATCAAATTTTTCCACCGCTCGGAAAAGTCCGATGTTGCCTTCTTGGATCAAATCGAGCAGAGACAAATTATGCGAACGTCCGACATATTTTTTGGCAATCGAAACCACCAAGCGCAAGTTAGCTTCAGTCAGTCTTTGCTTGGCTGGCAGATCTCCTTTCTCAATTCTTTTAGCCAAGTTCACTTCTTCTTCAGTCGTGAGCAGATTGACTCGCCCAATCTCGCGCAAATACATTTGCACCAAATCCGACGACGCGTCCTCGGAAGAAGTCATAGCGCCATATTCTTTCTTGGGTGCTTTCTTCTTAGCGTTTTTTTCTTTTTCCAAATCATCGCCTATTCTGTCAGTCTCCATCTTAATCATTTCATCCGATGAGGCTACGCGAATGTTTTGTTTTTCCAAACGCTCATAAAGCTCTTCCAGTTTATCAATATCCTTTTCCGCGTCCGGAATGATATGCAAAATTTCATCTTCCGTCACAAAACCACGTTGCTTGCCGCGGTAAACCAAGTCGCTCAATTGATCAGACTTTCTTTGATTGGCAGCTTCGCGCCGCATGGATATTTTTTTGATTGAAGAAACTTTTTTGGCTGGAGTTTTTTTAATAACTTTCAATGCCTTCTTGGCGGCCGGCTTCTTAACTGTTTTGTTCTTTCTTTTGGCGACGCGTTTCGACTTAGATTTGCTAGGCTTGGAAACCATTGGTTTTTTCATTTTTTTATTTTTCTTCGCACTGCCAATCTTTTTCGGGGCAGACTTCTTCTTGTTTTTTAATTTTTTATTCTTTACCATAATAATTTTATAAAAATCTACTCGGGCTGATATAAACCGAGTAAATTATAAACTTTCCACCTTGGAAGCGGAAGAGTTAGATTAGTCTTCTTTTTTTTCTCCCACCGGTTCTGAAGTTTCCTGAGAAATTCGGTTAAATTCTTGGCGCAAAAATATGACTGCCTCTTGATCCTTTTTTTCCTCTGCCATTTTCAAATCATTCGAAAGGCGCCCAAGATCATTCTTTCTTTTCTCTTTTTTCAGTTCTCTCATGCACCCTTCCATCTCGCCTATTGGGTCTGCCAAAACAACTTCTTCAGTATTATTATTCAAATCGATGCGATATTTTTTTTGGAAAAAAATCTGTCTGGCACGTTCCTTTTCTTTCTCATCAGTGAGAGCCGCCATTAGTTTATCGAAGCTAAAAAGCAACTCTTCAGCCTGCGCGAGCATCATATTCAGAAGGCTATCTTTTGCAAAAGAAAGAATCTCTCCTTCTCTCTTTTTGGCTTCCCTCCAAACATCTTGCGACACTAGCATGAGGCCGACAAGCTCTTCGTTAAGAATTTCTACTTTGGTCTTTGCAATGGGAATTGCAGCTTCCGGTTTTGTGTCATCATCCCGCCCAACCTTACTTCTAAGACTAATCTTTTTCAGACTATCCGTCAATGCCGCTTCCGCGATGTCCAAACCTTCGGCCAATTTTTTGATCCAGTGGCTTTTCTCAACATCATTTTCAAAACTGGCAATGATGTCCAAACATTCCTCCGCGATTTTTTTCTTATCCTCTACTTTATTGCGGTCAAATTTGGCATAAAGTTTTTGCAAAAAATATTCCATCACGCCCAA
>JAHFOP010000027.1 GCA_023261605.1 Candidatus Moraniibacteriota bacterium | reverse complement strand
TCTTATTGCTCTCCAAACCATGCTGGATAAATTTTTACTGTCCTCCAAAAGAGTCAATCATCCAGTGGTCTATGCTTTCTATTCCGGCGCGATGAGCTTTTTCACACTCATTCTTTTCCCTTTCGGTTTTCACGCGATTGGTGTGGTTTTGTTTCTGAAATACATTTTAGCCGGAACAGTTTTTATTTATGGAGTGTTTCTGCTATTTGCCGCTATCCAAAAGAGTGAAGCTAGTCGGGTCATTCCGGTGGTGGGAGCAGTTATTCCAATCGCCACCTATTTTTTCTCCATCTTGCTTTTGCATGATAAGTTGTCCGGTGCCAAACTGTTGGGTGCTTCGATACTGATTATCGGAGGCCTTTTCATCTCTTGGATCCGGCCGGAGAAGAAGGGTGAAGGACATGGTTTTTTTGATGGGTTTTATAAAACTATTCTATCGGGCATTCTTCTGGCAGCCGCTTATACTTTTTTCAAATTGTTCTACGCTAAAGATAATTTCTTGGATGTCTTTATTTGGACGCGTCTCGGACTATGTGTTGGTGCGTTCAGTTTTATTCTGTACGCGCCTTGGAGAAGAGCCATTCTTTCTTCACTGTCTAATTTCAAAAAGCCTACTCACGCTCAACAAAGTTCGGGCACGCTCTTCGTGTTTAACAAGATTTTGGGCGGAGTCGGATCGGTGCTTCTCAATCGTTCTATGTCGCTCGGCAATATCACAGTTGTGAACGCTTTGGTCGCATTGGAATACGCCTTCATTTTCATGCTCGGCATCAGCCTGACATTTTGGATGCCGCAAGTTTTTCAAGAAAAGATGGACTGGAAACATTCTTTGCAAAAAATTTCGGCTATTCTGATTATCACAGCGGGCATAGTTTTAGTTTCTAAAACCTAATAAAACAAAGATGATAATATTAAAAAAAATATTAAAAATGTTGGTTTGGATAATTGCAATCGCTTTGGCTGTGATAGTCGCATTCTTTATCTATTTTAATCTGCCGGTCAGTCAAAAAAATGACAAGGCGCAGCTCGGCGTGACTTTTTCTTCCCGCTACGCCAGTGATATCGGGTTAGATTGGCGTGCGACGTATTTGGCCACACTGGATGATTTGGGTGTCAAAAAAATCAGGCTGCCGGTTTATTGGGATTTGGTAGAAAAAACGGAAGGCCAATATGATTTTTCGGATATTGATTGGGAACTTGAGCAGGCTAAAAAAAGAAATGCTGAAATTGTTTTGGTGGTCGGACAAAAAGTGCCACGTTGGCCGGAATGTGCTATCCCAGATTGGGCGAGCAGTAGCGATCAAAAACGACAAGACTCTTTGCGTAGTTTCATTGAGGTAGTTATAAATCGCTATAAAAATAATTCGGAAATAAAATACTGGCAGGTGGAAAATGAACCATTTTTGCTTTTTGGAGTTTGTCCTGCCCCAAACCCAAACTTGCTTGACAGCGAGATTGCGCTGGTACGCAGGCTTGACTCTAGTCGCAAGATTATTGTCACTGACAGCGGAGAGCTCAGTTTGTGGATTCAAGCGGCCTCACGCGCGGACATTTTTGGCACGACAATGTATCGCAATGTCTACAAAGCCGGCGTGGGATATTATACTTATCCGATTGGGCCGAGATTTTTCCGTTTCAAATATGGCCTCATCAATCTCTTTGCTCACCAGCAAAATGCGGTGGTGATGGAATTGCAAGCCGAGCCCTGGATTGCCGGTTACACCACTAATGCGCCGCTAGAAGAACAATTTAAGTCTATGACTCCGGATAAACTTAAGGCGAATGTTGATTATGCTCGTCAAGTTGGGTTCCCTGAAATTTATCTTTGGGGCGTAGAATGGTGGTATTGGCTGAAAGTTCAAAAAGATTATCCGCAAGTCTGGGATACAGCCAGAGAGCTCTTTGGTGAGAAAGTTTAAAAAATTGCTTTATTTATGATATAATAAAGAAAACTAGATAGGAGGTGTCAAATATGTACAAAAAACATGACAATACTCTGATGTGGCTTTCAGTGATTGCTGCAGTTATCGCGGGTTATGACTTCTTGGCACACACCGATGTTCTCGGTTTGGCGGGAACGCAATGGATACTAATTGCAATTGTGCTCGCGATTTACGCGGTCTATCTGAAAATGAAAACAGCCTAGCAATTTAAGCGACAGAATAAAAAAATATGGCGAAAATAATAATTGACATCGAAACAATTGGTTTTGATTTTGAGTCTTTTGATGCGAAAGCACAAGAGTATCTTTTGAAATATGGAGAAACAGAAGAAGAAAAAGAAGAAATCAAAAAAAGACTGGCGCTCTATCCCTTGACAGGGGAGATTGTGACGATTGGGATGTTGAACCCGGAAACGGATAAAGGCTATGCTTTGTTTCAGAACAATCATGGCGTGCCGGAAAAATTTGAAGAAAGCGGTGTCATTTTTGAATCAGGCACCGAAAGAGAAATTTTGGAAAAATTTTGGAATTTCGTCGGTAACTATCAGCAAGCCGTCACGTTTAATGGCCGAGGATTTGATATGCCATACCTGATGCTCCGCAGTGCCGTGCACAAAGTTCGTCCCAGTCGCAATTTCATGGGCTATCGTTATGATTTTAAGACGCATTGTGATTTGCTCGAGCAGCTGACATATTATGGAGCAGTGCGCAAATTTAATTTGGATTTTTATGCCAAATCTTTCGGAATTAAAAGTTCCAAGGAGGAAGGCGTGGATGGTTCAATGGTGGGCAATATGTATAAAGAGGGAAAGTTCAAAGAAATTGCGCAGTATTGCGTCCGCGATCTCCATACGACAAAAGGGTTGTATGAATATTGGGATAAGTATCTCAGGTTTTAAAATAAAATTATGGCTCCTCAAAAAATTGCTGTTTTTGATATTGATGGTACAATTTTTCGCAAAAATTTAGCCTTTGAACTCATCAACGAGTTAGCTTGGTTGAAAGTTTTTCCCAAGAGTGTGCGAGATGAATTGGCCAATTTGTATACTCGCTGGCTAGAGCACAAGGGGACATATGAAGAATATCGCCAAGCATTGGTCAGACTTTATTTTGCCAATTTGAAAGGTTGCAAGAGGGAAGATGTTGTTCGTGCGGCGCGCATTGTGGTGCCATTTTTCAAGGATAGAACTTATGTCTTTGCTAATAATTTGATTACTGAACTCCGAAAGAAAAAATATCATTTGATTGCGGTGAGTGGTTCACCTTCAGAAATTGTGGAAGAATACAATAAATATTTGAAATTCGACGCGGTTTTTGGTTCAGTGTATGAAATAAATAAGAACGGAATTTATACAGGTGAGGCGGTTTTTGAGCCGACGTTGCACAAGGGGCATGTAGTGAAACAATATGCCATTGAAAAGGGATTGACACTAGAAGAATCGTATGGGGTGGGCGATACAGAATCGGACGCCAAATTTTTGGAAGTGGTGGAAAACCCCATTGCTTTCAATCCAAATCTGAATCTAAAAACCATCGCAGAGAAGAACGGCTGGCGGATTGTGGTGGAAAAGAAGGACGTCATCTATGAAGTCACTGGTTGTGTTAAATTTATTCAATAAAATATCTTAAAAATATATGATCAATTTCTATTTGATAGTTGGAACAATTATTTTCATCCTACTTTTTTTAGCGTATGTTTTATTCGATCTTCTTTCCACGCCGAAAAATGTTGCCAATAGATTTTTAAATACGTGGACGAAAAAACTGCTCTGGATCTGGTTGCCATTCTACGCTTTGCAAAGACTGATCAAGGAGGTGATTTTGGGGCAGAAGTAGAAGCGCTTATTAACGCTGATTAATTTTGCTTACACTGAAATAAAAAACCACCCCGCTTTGCAACGGAGTGGTTTTTATTTTTTCATTGTAGAAGATGGTTCTATTTCGTATTTACACTTTCGGTGAATTTTTTGAAGACTTCTGGGTTTTCGACAGCCATTTGGGACATCACTTTTCTGTCCACCTCGATCTTTTTGTCCGACAAAGTCTTGATGAAGGTGCTGTATTTCAAGCCGATTTCGCGCAGGGCAATGCCGAGGCGGGTGATCCAGAGACGTCTGGCGGTGCGTTTCTTGGTTCTGCGGTCTCGGAAAGCATACACGCCGGCTTTGGTCACTGCTTGTTTGGCGGCGGCATAGACCTTGCTTCTTCTCCAGCGATAACCCTTGGCGTCTTCCAAGAGGTTCTTTCTTCTTTTTGAGGCGGCTACTCCGCGTTTTACTCTAGTCATGGTATTTTATGTAACAATTATTCGATTATTTATACGGACAAGGCTTTCAAAACATTTTTTTCATCGGCGCGGAACAATCTCACATCACCTTTTTTTGCTCGTCCCTCTTGGCCGGTTTCTTTGGAGTTGTAATGGTTCTGGCCGGTCTTTCTCCGCGTAACCTTCTTGTTTTTGGTCACTTTCACTCTTTTTACTAGTGCCTTATGGCTTTTTAATTTTGGCATATTTGCTTTGCTTTTAATTATTGATTATTCAGGCGCGAGGATGACATTGAATCCTCCTGGGTATCTTTTGATTTCTTGCTCAAGCTTATTGGGGAAAGAAATCATTTTTATGAATTCTTCCAAATTTTTTCTGGCCAGATCTTGATGAGCTTTTTCTCGGCCTTTCAACATGATTTCAATTTTGACTTTGCTGCCTTTGGTCAGAAATTTTTCAGCTTGATTTTTTTTGAACTCCAAATCATGATCATCTGTTCGGACTGAGAGTCGAATGCCTTTGATATCTGATTTCTTCTGTTTAGACTTATTTTGGCGATCTTCCCGGGATTTTTGATATTGATATTTCCCGAAATCCATAATCTTGCAGACTGGCGGCACGGCTTTGGGAGAGATTTCCACCAAATCGAGCAGCTGCTCTTTAGCCATTTGCAAAGCGTCATCTGTGTTCATGACCCCAAGCTGGTCTCCATTATCGGCGATGACGCGAATTTCGCGCGCAAAAATATATTCATTGATTCGGGTGCGCAACTCTTTTTTTTTCGGAAAATGTTTTTTGTACGTTCTTCTAATGGCTGTTGATATTAATTATTATGGGTGGAGATGATGGGAATTGAACCCATGTCCAGAACCGTTTATTTAAAACAATCTACAAGCGTAGTCCGTTTAGTGTTTCGACCAAGAATATAAAGCGAACAAAATTATCTTGAATCTATTTCCATTTTAGCTTCACTTCTTCTACAAGGAAAAGGCAAAAGTTGCTAGCCTGATATATAACACCAAGCTCCGTCCATCAGGCGTCGACGGTTTGATGGCCCCAGCGGTTTAAGCTAGGACAGTCGCAAAATTTGAAGTGAAAGCTTGCGCCATCACATTTTTTGCTTTGGTTATGAAGTTTGCACTTATAACTTTGATACATGATTTGCGAGAGTAGTATCATTCTCGGCTTGCATATTTTAAATGTACGACCTGTCGAAACAAAACATCCCCAATCTATGAACTTTTTAGCATTCTTCGTATGCCTCTTTCGTCTTCTCTTTTCTTGATTTTCTCGCGCTTATCAATCTCCTTTTTGCCTTTACCTAGGCCAAAGGATAACTTGATGAGTCGTCTCTTAGTATACAATTTAATGGGCACTAATGTCAAGCCTTTAGCGCGAATTGAGCCAATCAAGCGTTTGATCTCTGATTTCTTGACTAGGAGCTTTCTCGGTCGCGTAGGCGAATAGGCCGGCACTTTACCGGCATGAATATAAAGGGGAATGTGGGCATTGGTGAGATAAAGCTCGCTGTCATGGATGGTAACGAAGGCTTCTTTGAGGCTGACATGCTTGGTTTTGATGGACTTGACTTCGCTGCCAAGCAGTTCAAGGCCGGCCTCGTAATTTTCCAGGATTGTATAATCAAAATGGGCGCGTTTATTTGTAGCAAAGGTAGTCATAGTCTTAGTTTAGCATCGCTTTGGGAAATAAAAAAGCCCGAGAGGTATCTCCGGCTTTTTTCAAAAAGCATATTAGGCGCGAGAGACATATTCTCCTTTTTCGGTGTTGACGATGATCTCGTCGTCCACTTTCACGAAAAGAGGAGCAGAAATTTGGAGGCCGGTTTCCAAAGTCACTACTTTGCCGCCGGTCGAAACGGTGTTGCCTTTTATTCCCGGAGGGGCTTGGGTAACCTTCAGTTTTACTTTGACGGGCAGCTCGACATTGATCGGATTTCCATTGAAATTGAGCAAGGTCACGTCAGTGCCCTCTTTTAGATAGTTTATATTATCACCGAGGGCTTCTTCGGAAATGGAAAATTGTTCGTAACTTTCATTGTCCATGAAATTGTAGGTGTCGTTTTCTTTGTAAGTGTATTGCGCTTTGGATTTGTTAATGTCTGCTTCGGAAACTGTTTCTGAACCTTGGAAGGTTTTTTCCAAAACAGCACCCGTAGCCAGATTTTTGAGGCGAGTGCGCAGCACCGATCCGGCGCGACCGGTTTTGGAGTGCTCATGGTAGAGGACTGCAAACGGCACGCCGTTCAGAATAATATTTTTACCTGATTTTATTTCTGAAATTCCGATCATAGTATAATTTTTTTATCTGGCCACAAAGGGCACCAAGGCCATGATGCGGGATTTTTTAATGGCGTTGGCTAAGGTTCTTTGGTGACGCGTGCAAGTGCCGTGGCGCTTGGTCGGGTAGATTTTGCCTTGCGAGTTCATGAAACGTCGCAGGAGATAGGCATCTTTGAAATCTATTTTGTCCATTTTGTTTTGGCAGAAATAGCACTGTTTCTTTTCGATAACTTCATTCATAAGTTAGTTGATAATTGGGTTAATGGTTGTTTACTCCTAGTTAAAAGGGTACATCTTCAATTTTTATTTCTTCTTCCTCTTCGTCCAAATTGATGGTTGGAATATGTTCGGCGGGGGATTCTTGCACTGGCGCGGAAGGTCGAGGGGCGCTGGGGGCAGCAGAGGCTGCGCTTCCATAGGAAGATGAAGCTGCGCTGCCTTGCGGGCGAGAACCAAGTTGCATATTTTCCGCGATAATTTCAGTCACTCTTCTTTCACTGCCATCTTTCGCGGTATACTTGCGAGTCTGCATCCGGCCTTCGATGTAGGCTTCTTGCCCTTTGGATAGATATTGTCCGGCGATTTCTGCCAAGCGTCCCCACAAAACGACATTGTGGAATTCGGTTTGATCTTGGCGCTGGCCATTCTTGTCTTTCCAAAACCGATTAGTGGCCATGGAAATGGTGGCGACAGTTTGACCGGTTGGGGTGTTCCTTGTCTCGACGTCCTTGGTCAGGCGTCCGACGAGCATGACTTTGTTTAGATTCATATTTGTATTATGATTAAATATTTAATATTTCTTCTAATTTTTTGTCGATATCAGCGTTTTTTTCGGTTTCTTCGGCTTTTTCTTGCGCTTTTTCTGCTGTCTTAGCAACTGATTTTGATTCAACTTTTTCAGTCGGTCTGGTGCCGGTCATTTTACGGGCTTCCGGTTTGATTTCTTTTTGTTCTTTGCGACTGTCACGCTTAGCGGCATCGGCCATTCTTTCTTCTTTAGATTTGAGTTCCGGCAATTCCGCGGCTTTACTGATCAAAAATCGCAGCAGTTGAGTGTTGAGATTGAGATTCTTGATGATTTCCGGCAAATTTTCCACTTCTTCGAGTTCAAATCTTCGACAAAGATACACGCCGTGATTCTCGCGCTTAATCTCATAAGACAAGCGTCTTTTTTCCAATGTTTCTTTTCCCAAGAATTTTCCGCCGGCCGTGATGACGATGCCTTCTACCTCCTTTTTGATTTCTGGTAACGCCGCCTCCTTAGAGGTTCCGACCAGATAGAACAATTCGTATTGCATATTCTTTTCGCTTAATGGTTATTTTTAATTAATAAAATCCGTCCAAAGAAAGTCCTTATGACGGGTGTCAGTTTTCTTATCTTCTAACCCTTTAATGAAACTCAGGGTAAAGCGAGAAAACTATTGGACTTTCTAGATTGGTTTAAGTATAGGGGAGGGCAGGAGAAAAGTCAAGTTTTCGAGTTATATCTTAAACTCAATCACATCCCCATCCTGCACGACATAATCTTTGCCTTCCGTGCGCAGAGTCCCGAGTTCGCGAGCGTGACCCCAACTGCCGGCTTCAAGCAGTTTGTCCCACTGGACGACTTCGGCGCGAATAAATTTATCTTTGAAATCGTTGTGAATGGCGGTGCCGGCCAAGGGCGCCGTCCAGCCACGTTTAATCGTCCAAGCCCGTGATTCGTCCTCTCCAGTAGTGAGGAAAGTGATGAGACCCAGAATTTCGTAGGCCTTTAAAATTAAATTATCTAAATTAGATTTCAGTTCCAATTCAGCCGCTTCTTCAATGGTCATTTCAATCAATTCTTCCTCAATTTTGATATCGAGTTTGACATGGTCGCGCTTTTCTAAATCATCAGATAATTTTTTCTTGACATCGGAAACATTAAAGACATACAAAAAAGGTTTCATGGTGAGGAGAGAGAGTTCGCGCACAATTATCCTAGTATTTTCTTCGGCCAAATCTAATTCGGTCTCATTGGCAAGATTGCCGTCCTCTAGGTTTTTCTGGATTTTTTCGATAGTTGCCAATTGGACGTCGGCACCTTTTTTCTTGCCGCGCAGTTCCTTTTCGATGCGTACGCGCACTTTTTTGACCGTTTCCAAATCAGCTAAAATTAATTCAGTATTAATAATCTCTACATCGCTCTCTGGCTCAATTTTGTTATGCACATGAATAATCTTATCGTTTTGAAATACGCGCACCACCTGCACGATAGCGTCAGTTTCCCTGATGTTGGCCAAAAATTTGTTGCCTAGACCTTCGCCGATTGAGGCGCCTTTCACCAGTCCCGCCACGTCGACAAATTCGATGACGGTTGGCACAATTTTTTTGGAATGCGACATTTCAGCCAATTGCGAAAGGCGAGTATCAGGCACTTTGACGATGCCGACATTGGGCTCAATGGTGCAAAAAGGATAATTGTTGATGTCGACCGGGGTTTTGGTCAAAGCCTTGAAAAGAGTGGATTTGCCGACATTCGGCAGGCCGACGATAGCGATTTTCATGAATTATGAGTTACAAATTAGATATGAATATACGAATGATAGTATAATAAGACAGTTTTATCAAACATTTGAACTTAGGGCTCTAATTTGCTATAGTATAGACATAATTTATAAAGCATACTTATGGAAAAATCAATCAATCCGGCAATTTTTAAGGCCTATGATATTCGGGGACTTTATGGCGAAGAGATAAATGAAGACGTGGCGTATAACATCGGTCGAGCCTTAGTGACCTATACTGGTGCAAAAAAAATTGCAGTTGGCATTGATATGCGCGAATCATCACCGGTTTTGGAAGCGGCGCTCGTAGAGGGCATTACTGATCAGGGAGCGGATATTGTCAAACTGGGTTTGAGTTCAACGCCGATGGTCTATTTCGCTTCTTGGAAACTCGAAGTGGATGCGGCGGTCGTAGTGACAGCTTCACATAATCCTGCGGAATATAATGGGATGAAATTTTGTTTAAAAGGTGCCGTGCCGATTGGAGAAGGCACTGGCATGGAAGAAATCCGCGACTTGGCTGTGGCGGGAGATTTTTCCTATGACGGAGAAAAAGGCCAAGTTGAGCAGGATAATGAATTGAAAAAAGAATATATCGAATACGTGACCAGTTTTTTCAAAAAAGGTTTGGGCAAGAAAAAAGTAGTTATTGATTTCGCCAATGGGATGGGAATTGCTGAAAAGGAAGTATATGAAAATGTAGCGGATGAAATTGAAACAGTCTATATGTATGATAGCTATGACGGAAACTTTCCCAATCATGAAGCTAATCCTTTGAAACTTGAAACGCTGGAAGCTTTGCAAAAAAGAGTGTTGGCCGAAAAAGCTGATCTTGGCATTTCCTATGACGGCGATGCTGATCGAGTGGGTTTTGTTTCAGAAAAGGGTGAAATAATTCCAATGGATTTTGTGACCGCACTTTTGGCCAAAGAAGTTTTAAAAAATCATCCGGGGGGCACAGTGCTGTATGATTTGCGCAGTTCTAATGCGGTCAAAGAAGTGATGGAGGCAGCTGGCGCGGTGGCACATCGCTCGCGTGTCGGGCATTCGCTTATCAAAGCCCAGATGAGAAAAGAGAATGCAATTTTTGCCGGAGAATTATCTGGGCATTATTATTGGATGGAAAATTCCAATGCGGAAATGGCGACTTTGGCGGCACTCACACTCATTAATCTTTTGAACAAAAGTGGAAAGAATATTTCTGAATTGGCGGCGGAGTTGAAAAGATATTTCCAAAGCGGTGAGATTAATTCCGAAGTAGTGAACAAGGACGCCGTCTTAGTAAAATTAAAAGAGAAATATGCCGATGGAAAACTGGACACATTGGACGGCATCCGCATTGATTTTCCAGACTGGTGGTTTAATGTCAGAGCAAGTAATACTGAACCGAAATTGCGTTTGAATCTGGAAGCTAACACGCAAGAGTTGATGGAAGAAAAGCGGGATGAGGTGCTATCTCTGATTAGAAACTAGAAAAGCGTAATGAAACAATGTTGTGTTTATATAATGACGAATAATTCGGGAACATTGTATATCGGCGTGACTTCTAATCTAATAAGGAGAGTCCAAGAACACAAAGGCAAAGCAGTTGAAGGGTTTACGAAAAAATATAATATTGATAAGCTGATATATTTTGATCAGACGGAGGATGTGTGGAGCGCTTTGGAAAGAGAAAAACAATTGAAGGGTTGGGCGAGAAAAAAGAAAATAGCGCTGATCGAAAAAGAAAATCCAGACTGGCGGGATTTATATGATGAGTTGTGAAAAATTCTGTCATTCTGAGCGAAGCCCGTACTCGGGCGCAGTCGAAGAATCTACTTGGTGTAATTGTTGGTTTCGCTATAAATCATAAAGCCTTGAGGTGAGGCAGAGCAGATCCTTCGACTTCATTCCTCCGCTAGCGCGTCGTCATTCCGCTCAGGATGACATAATTATTTTAAGTATTTAAAAATAGGCCGCGAGGTCTGTTTTTTTGGTATGTACATAGTTACTAATTATTATATGTTGCTGGAATTTTAGAGAAAAAAATAGAGGGAGATAGTGGTTGTCGTCGGACAACATATCTCCCTCTTTTGCGCCCTCGCCGAATTTCGGGCGAAGGGTTGAGGTGGAGGAGGAGAGGAGTGTGAAATAATCCACAAGCATTTAGAGGATCCCTGGCCAGGGTGGGAACACCTCAATGCTCCTAACGATTGTGAATTTTATATATACATAAAGTCCATAAAACCTACGGGAATTTTATACAGCAACTCCCCGGGTGTTTCAATCAGAAGTTTTCCGGCTTCATCCTCTCCTAGGATGGTTACCGTGGCTTCTGATATTGATTTGAATTCAGGTCTTCGTTGCAAAATCGCTTCAGGAATTTTTTTCACCTTGCCTGTTTTACGCACAGGAGCTAAAAAAACAGTGTTTTCCAGAAGATTGTTATCACCTGCTTGTTCCGGTGATGGCACTCCCAAGCATACTTGCTTGATGTTTCTTGTAGGTACTTTTGCCAATGCAAATCTGTTTAAAGGGAACGACATTCTGACTCTCCTTACATAGGATGTTTTTATGTGATTATCCTCTTTCCTTCTCCGTGTATATCTTATAGCGCACTTCCTTCATTTTGTCAATGATTTTGGCGGCAACCAAAAAGCAGGCTGCGCACCTGCTTTCGATGGAATATAAATTTTTTTAGAGGATAAACCCAACCTTTTTCTTTACTTCATCTAACTTTTTCTTAGCAATCGGTCGTACAGTTTCGGCGCCGGCGCGCAGGATTTCCAAGACTTTTTCATCGGTCAGTGCGGCCATCTTCTTTTGGAATGGTTCGAGGAAAGCGATGATGACTTCGGCTAAATCTTTCTTAAAATCAGAATAGCCTTTACCAACATACATCTTCTCAATTTCTTTGGGAGATTTGTTGGAGAGTAGGGAATAAATATTAATCAAATTTTTGAGCGCCGGTTTGTCGTCACGATAGACGATTTCGCTCCCGGAATCGGTCACAGCTTTTTTGATTTTGCGTCGCACTGTTTCGGCATCGTCAGTCAAGGAAATATAATTGTATTCGCTCTTGGCGGATTTACTCATTTTCTTTGACGGGTCATCCAGCCCCATAATATTCTCACTGACTTCCGTGGTGTAGGCTTTGGGAATAACAAAAGTTTCGCCAAACTTTTTGTTGAATCTTTCTCCAAGAGTGCGGGTCAGTTCCACATGCTGTTTTTGATCCTTGCCGACTGGGACGAGTTCTGTATCATAAAGCAAAATGTCGGCGGCCATGAGGACGGGGTAATCTAATAATCCAGCATCGATTTTGCTGGATGGGTCAGACGAGGATATCTTATCTATTTTATCTGAATCGTTCCATTCTATTCCATACAGTTCTTTGATTTTACTTTTAAGATTTTCCTGTCCATATTTTTCAGCAATCTCAATTATATCCTTACCTTTCAATGTTCCAGTTTTACCTTTAAATTGAGTCATTCTCTCGAGTTCTGATATTTTAGCAATCGTATTTAAAATCCAACACAACTCTGCGTGTTCTGATACGTGCGATTGTATAAACAATGAACATTTTTTTGGATCAATGCCGGCGGCCAAATAAATTTTAGCCACTTCTAAAGTGCGTCTCCGTAATTCTTTTGGGTCTTGGGGGACAGTGATGGCGTGCAGGTCAACCACGCAAAAAATCGAGTCATATTCGTCTTGCAATTTGACCCAATTGCGAATGGCGCCGAGGTAGTTGCCGAGATGGAGATTGCCGGATGGTTGGATGCCGGAAAAAATGCGTTGTTTCATAGAAATAGTATTTAGTAGGTTGTATCTGGTATTTAGTATAGAGCAATAAGGCTTAAGTTTCAAGTTGGGGAAATAAATAAAATAGGGGAGCTATGCGAAATATACATAGCTCCCGACCTGCTGTTGTGTTACTCTGGCTGTGATTTACCTGAT
>JAHFOP010000063.1 GCA_023261605.1 Candidatus Moraniibacteriota bacterium | reverse complement strand
CTTTTTTTCGGATTCTTTTAGAATTCAATGGTACATAATCTAAATGTTCTAAAATAAAGCAATGAAAAAACAAGAGAAGAAAACTGTCTGTGTGATCGGCCTTGGTTATGTCGGATTGCCACTCGCAGTGCGAGCCAAAGAAATGGGTTATCCAACTTATGGTCTTGAGAGGGACGCCAAAAAAGTGGCGTTGATCAACAAACAAAAAAGTCCAATCAAAGAAGAATTTCTCGAGCATAACTTGCCCAAGTTTCCAATTATTGCTTCGACAGATGAAAAAATCATCAAAGAAGCTGACATTGTCCTAATCTGCGTCCCGACGCCGGTTGACAAAAATTACTATCCGGATCTCGGCCCAGTCATTGGCGCGACTGAAACGGTAGTGCGCAATCTGAAGAAAGGCGCCTTGGTGGTTTTGGAATCAACAGTCAACCCTGGAGTTTCAGAAGAAATTGTCGCGCCGATTTTTGAAAAAGCTGGCTTCAAAATCGGGAAAGATGTTTTCATCGCTCACTGTCCGGAGCGTATCGACCCAGGCAATAAGACTTGGAACGTAACCAATCTGCCACGCGTCGTCGGATCATTCGACCAGAAAGGGCTGGCAATGGCGGTGGAATTTTATAAAAATATCACTACGGGAGAAGTCCGACCAATGAGATCCATACGCGAGGCGGAGGCGGTCAAAATCGTGGAAAATTCTTTCCGCGATATCAACATTGCCTTTGTCAATGAACTGGCCAAATCTTTTGACAAGTTGGACATTGACATCAAAGATGTCATTGAAGGTGCTTCAACCAAATTTTCCTTCATGCCCCATTTCCCCGGCTGCGGAGTTGGTGGACATTGCATCCCCGTTGATCCCTACTACCTCATCGAACGCGCCAAGGCTTCCGGTTTCGATCATAAATTTTTGCGCACTGCCAGAGAGATCAACAATTCTATGCCAGAATATACGGTGAATCTTTTACAGACCGCGCTTAATGAAATCAAAAAACCGATGAAAGGCACAGTTGTGGGAGTTCTAGGCATCGCCTACAAAGCCAATATCGATGATGTGCGAGAATCTCCTGCTATCAAAATCATTGAACTACTCAAGCGTCACCAAGTCAATGTTTTGACTTACGATCCATACATTTTGGAAAAATCCACCGAAAAAAATTTAGCGCAACTTCTCAAAAAATCAGAAGCCCTAATTCTCGTCACCAATCACGCGGAATTTTTGAAGATAAGTCCGCAAACATTCAAAACTAATAAAATCAAAGTGATCATTGATGGTAAAAATTGTTTGGATAAAAATGCCATCAAAAAACTAGGCATCCTTTACAAAGGCATCGGACACTAGTTCTTAAGTTCTCACTCGAAAAACCTGACAACAGCCCCTATAGTCAGTCTTTACCAAATGCCAATTTTAGGCTATGATTAGACTAGGTTAAAAACCTTAATAATTAGCCATAAAATATGATCAGCCTTATAAAACTAATCATTTGGATTGCTGGCACGATCGTTGTCGCCTATTTCGTTCTAGGTTTCTTTGGTTATGAATTCAACCGCAATTATTTTTCCTACTCCAAGGAGCAATGTCAAGGCAAGATGAAGGAATGTACGGATAACGTTTTCCATAAAGGCATCGACAACGCTGAATGCAATTTTCAATGTGTCGATCCTAAACTAATAATCAAGAAAAAATAAATCATATGAAATTAATCGTTAACATCCCCGTCTACAATGAAGAAACTGGACTGGGTGAAACTATTCGCGTCATTCGAAAAAGTTTTAAGGAAGATTTCTATTCCAAGATGGGCGGCGTCATCACGGAAAAACTTATTCAAATTGTAGATGATGGCTCCACTGATCGGTCAGTGGAAATTGCCAAGCAAGAAGGTGTCGACATTATCATTTCCTACAAGCCCAATCGCCGCTTGGCCTATTCCTTCAAACAGGCCGTGGAAAGTTCCTTGAGAAATGGCGCTGATATCATGGTCAATATCGATGCTGATTTGCAATTCGACCCCTATGACATCCCAAAACTCCTAGAGCCAATTCTGGCTGGTCGCTCCGACATGGTCATTGCCAACCGTTTCGGCAAAACTAAAGCCAAAAACATTCCTTTCATCCAAGAGACGCTGAACAAGCTCGCTGCCAATGTCATTGGTTTTTTTCTGAATTACAAAACTAACGATCTGACTTGCGGTTTCCGCGCCCACAATCGCGAAACACTTTTGCGGTTAAACCTGACTAACGTAAATTTCACCTACACGCAAGAAACCATCATTGACGCTATTGGCAAAAATCTAAAGCTAGAATGGATTCCTGTGCCAGTCACCTATTTTGACAACCGCGAAGCCAAAATAACTAAGTCAATTTTCAAATTTGTCAATAATTCTACCAAGATTATCCTGAAAGCTATCCGCGACGTTCGCCCTCTAAAATTTTTTGGTTGGCCAGGCATGTTTCTTCTGGCGATTGGACTCATTGGGTTTGGAGATTTCTTCTTCCACTACCTGCAAGACTTGAAAGTTACGCCGTACTTAAATTATATCGTTTTTTCTTCCATCTCTTTGCTCCTAGGCATCCAACTTATCATCTTTGCGCTCTTAGCTGATATGGTCAAATCCAGCCGCCAATTGACGGAAGAATTATTATATCAGTGGAAAAAAGATAAATATGAGAAGAAGAATTTATAATTTCTCTATTGATAACTGATGAGCGAAAAAAAACTTAAAATTCTTTTTATTTCCCGTGCTTATCCACCAACTGTCGGCGGAATTGAAAATCAAAACTTTGATTTGTCGATTTGGTTGGGGCGTATCGCTGAAGTCAAAATAGTGGCTAACAAACATGGCCGCAAATTTTTGCCACTTTTTGCGCCTTACGCGCTTTTCTATGCAATTTGGAATCTAAGAAAGTTTGATGCAATTCTTTTGGGAGACGGCGTGCTATCTTTCATTGCTTGGTCTATCAAGATTTTTTCGCGTAAACCCATTCTGTCAGTCGTCCACGGGCTCGACGTGAACTACAATTCATCTTCTCTCGGCGTGTGGTATGAAAAATTTCTAATTATCCTCTATCAAAAATTGTGGGTCAAAATTTTTCTGCCGAGCATCGACCGTTTCATCGCAGTCGGCAATGAAACAGTGCGCGTTCTTCGAGAGGCTAACATCCCGGCAGAAAAAATAGTTTTTGTTCCTAATGGAGTTGACCCGGGGAAATATCAAGAGAATTTTACCCGTGCTGATCTGGAAAAATTTCTTGGAGAAGATCTGCAAGACTTTAAAATCCTCATGACTTCAGGACGTTTGGCGCGAAGAAAAGGCGTAGCTTGGTTCATTCGCAATGTGCTACCGCGTTTGCCTGAAAATGTAATCTATATCGTCCTGGGAGATGGACCAGACAAAAAAAATGTAACTGACGCCATCAAGGAGAGCGATTCAAAGAATAGAATTCGTTTTATCGGCAAAAAAAGCAACGAAGTTCGCGATATGCTTTTCCATACTTGCGACATTTTTGTCCAACCCAACATCAAAATTCCAGGTGATATGGAAGGATTTGGCATTTCCGTCATTGAAGCGGTTTACGCCGGCATTCCTGTTATTGCCGCCAATCTGGAAGGCCTGAAAGACGCCATCAAGGACAATCGAAATGGCTTTCTAGTTGAAACTGGGGATATTGAAGGCTATGTCAAAAAAATCAACGAGCTACTGAGTGATGATGCTTATCGCCAGAATTTCGGACAACAAGCTAGGCGTTACATTCTCGACAACTTGACTTGGGAAAAAATTTCCAAGAGATATTTGGAAGAGATTGAAAAGACAATAAAATAAAATTATGATTGTTTCAATCCAAAATCAATTCTTATTATACTTTTCCATCGCCCTCATCCTATTTCTCCCGGGTTGGTTTTTGTTGCTCGCAATTTTTGGCAAAAATGAAGATCAAATTAGTCTTTTTGAGCGCTTTGTTTTTTCTTTTGGTTTGGGATTGATTGTCACTGATTTCATCGCTTTCGCTTTTTCCAAAGCGCATATTCCAATCACCGCCACCACTTCTATTTTGGATAGTGTGATTTTTTGCGCAGTGTGTTATGGAATTTACAAATATACAACTAGAGGGAATTCAACTCCCAAAAAGAGAGACGAACTTCCAATGCAGTCACTTTTTTCTTTTTCCGAAAACCAATCTATTCTTATTTTTCTTTTGTTATTTTTTACCATCTTCATCAAAGTTGCCTTTTTGTCCGGTACTGTCACGCCTACCGCTACCGATATGGGTCACCATACCTACTGGATAAAAACCCTAGTCGAAACAGGGCAACTGCCTACCTACGATGGTATGCCGGACTTTATCATTGGTGAACATATCACCCTCGGAGAGATGGCCATGATAAATGGCCTGAGTTTTTTCAGTGCCTTCCCAGTGGTTTTCCTCCTCCTCATCAACCTCTTAAGCATTTTGACCGTCTTCCTTTT
>JAHFOP010000026.1:5102-13100 GCA_023261605.1 Candidatus Moraniibacteriota bacterium | reverse complement strand
CTGCCGGACTTAGGTCGCTCCTCCGTCAGGATCCCGATATTATAATGGTAGGAGAAATTCGAGATAACGAAACAATGGAAATGGCAGTGCAGGCCGCTATGACAGGTCACTTAGTTTTGTCTACTTTGCATACTAACAGCGCCGCTGGGACATTGCCACGACTCATTGATATGGGAGCAGAACCTTTTCTGGTGGCATCCACAGTCAATGTGATTATTGCCCAGCGTCTTGTCAGAAAACTCTGTGTTGATTGCCGGAAAGAACAAAAGCTAGAGGATGAGGAGTTCAAAACTTTGCAAGAAAATTATGATATGGAAGAAATTTTGGTAGTGCTCAAAAAGAGCGCGGGCATGCAGGGAAAAATAAAAGAGACGGATAAATGGGAGAATATAACTTTCTATAAAGCAGTCGGTTGTGAGCATTGCAATCAGGAGGGATATCATGGTCGTAATGGAATTTTTGAAATTTTAGAGGTGACTGAAATCGTGAAAAAAATGATCTCGCAAAAAGCCGATGCGACGGACATCGAAAAACAAGCTAAAAAAGATGGGATGCTTACTATGATTGAGGATGGATTTGCCAAGGCTATCATGGGCATTACTTCTGTAGAGGAAATATTAAGAGTAACTAAGGAGTAAGATAAACAGAAAGAAATATTATGCGTGTATTTTATACTGCAAAAAATTTTGAAGGTAAAGTTAAGACTGAAGAAATCGATGTTAAAAATGAGCGCGAACTAGCTGCTCAATTACGCGCAGAAGGCTATGTGATGACTTCTTTCGAAGAATTGAAACCAGCGGATGATGTGAAAATGAAGGTTAAACTGATCAATCGTTTTGTCAGTATTTCTTTGACTGATAAGTTGATGTTTACCCGCAACTTAAGCGTTATGATTTCTTCTGGGCTGCCTCTGTCTAAGGCTATTAAGAATATTGCAGTGCAGACTAAAAAGAAAAAGTTTGCCTCTACCTTGAACCAGATATATGAAGGCATTCAGGCCGGAGGAACATTTGCTGACGGACTAGCTAAATATCCTGGAATTTTTAATGAACTTTTCGTGAATATGGTTCGCGTGGGAGAGACGAGTGGAGGCCTAGAAGAGGTTTTAGATATCTTGGCCATTCAATTGGAAAAGGAGCATGAGTTGATGAGTAAAGTTAAAGGCGCTATGACTTATCCAGCAGTTATCATAGTGGCCATGTTTGGGATTGCCGTTTTGATGTTAACGTATATTTTGCCAAAAATGATGAGTGTTTTTACCGATATGAACGTCGAATTGCCGGCTTCTACTAAATTCATGATATTTTTGAGCGATTCTTTACGGCATCATGGATTTTTGGTGGCCACTATTGGAGTTATCTCTATTGTGGCCATAAGATTATTCGTTATGACTGCGTCCGGCAAAAAAATAATGGGTTTTTTGACTATCCATTTACCAATCATAAAAAACATAATTATAAAAGTTAATTGTTCGCGCTTTGCCAGAATCTATAGTTCTCTTCTGAAAAGCGGTGTTTCATCTGTGGAAGCTTTGAAAATTATCGCTAGGACACTGACAAACTATTACTATCGCCAAGCCATTGAAGATGGAGTGGTTCAAATCCAAAAAGGGATTCCGCTTAGTGAAATTATCGCTAAATATCCGAAAATCTTTCCTATTCTGACTATTCAGATGCTTCAAGTGGGCGAGGAGACCGGAAAAACAGAGATGGTGCTTTTGAAATTGGCAGAATTTTACGAAGCAGAAGTTGATCAATTGTCCAAGAATATGTCTTCCATTATCGAGCCAGTCTTGATGATTTTTATCGGTTCAGCGGTAGGATTTTTCGCTGTGTCAATGTTGCAGCCCATGTATAGTATTATGGATTCGATAAAATAATTTTCAGTATGTTCGTAAAAACAAAAATAAAAAAATACAATTTAGGATTTACCTTAATTGAGGGGCTAATCATGGTTTTTATTTTGGCGCTTATTACCGTGACATTTTATAACGTCATAAGTATTGGGACTAGAGCAATCATATCTTCCAAAAATCGCTTGGGGGCGGTGGCACTGGCTAACGAAAAAATGGAAATCGCCCGTAATCTCAAATATGATAATGTGGGAGTTATTTCCGGTGTTTGTAGCGGAACGATTCCTCAAGATGAGGACGTAACTGAAAACGGAAAAAAGTATCAAGTTCACACATACGCCACCTTTGTGGATGATCCATTTGATGGGACACTCGGTGGATCGCCCAATGACGTGGCCTATCATGATTATAAGCAATTAGATATCACTGTTTCTTGGGATAATGGCGGATCAGATCATGGAAGCGTAAAGGTATCCTCCAGATTCGTGCCACCTGGATTGGAAGTGGCTACGGTGGGAGATGGTATCCTCGCTATTAATGTTTTTAGTGATCAATCTGGTGGTGCTGGCGTAGCCGGAGCTAGTGTTCATGTATTTAATCCAGACGTAAGCATAGACGAAGTTGTTCAAACTGATGCCTCGGGAAGCGTGATGCTTCTGGGTGCCAAAGAATCTTTGCAGAAATATCAAATAACCGTCTCTAAGAGCGGATATGAAACAGTTAGTACTCTTCCGCCTTATCCGGCAACCACTTATAACCCAGTGGATACTCATGCGTCTGTCATCGGAGGAACATTTAATACGACCAATATCGTCGAAAATAAAGTGGCCAATATAAAAATATCAACCATAGATTATTTGGGTAACCCCGTGGGCAATGTCGGAATTGTGCTTAATGGGGGAAGAAAACTTGGAACTGGGATATCGTCTCCGTTTGCCCCAACTTATAATTTAGATTTTAACGGCAGTACTAACTCCAGCGGAGAAAAGACATTTGATTCTATTAGTCCTGGGCAGTATGCCTTTGGATTGGCGAGCAGTGAAACTACGCGTGAACTTATTGGTAGCGATCCCATATCTCCTTTTTCTGCGGTGTCAGAAAGTTCGACGGATATAAAATTAAAGGTAGCTGATAAAACTATGACTGGAATATCGGTGCGGGTGGTTAAGACTACGGATAGTTCTCCTTTAGTAGGAGCCACGGTAGAGCTAAAAAATGTCGGCTTGGCTTATGATGAAACGATAACGACTGGAAGTGACGGCATGGTATTTTTTCCTGATTCGAATGCAATTTTTCAAGCCGGAACATATGATTTGTCAGTTACCGCAAGCGGGTTTCAAAATGACAATGAGTCAGTCACAATCAATGCCGGAAGTTTAACTAATAAAAATGTATCAATGACTGAAGAATAATGAAAAAAAATAAGCTACAAAATAGAATAGGCATAACGCTTATTGAGACTCTGATGGCCGTGGCAATTTTTTCTATTGGTATTGGAGGTTTTTCACTTTTGTTCATCAAAACTTGGCAATCAAATGCCTATACTATTGAACTGGGGCAATCTTCTATGGCAGTGTCTCAAGGCATGAATATGATGGTGGATTATATCCGGCGCGTGCGCCAAGGAGATGATGGGGCTTACCCGATTCAATTGGCCAGCAATAATGAGCTAACTATTTTTTGCGATTATAATAAGGATACTATAACGGAAAGATTACATTTTTACAAAAATGGCACGGATGTCATGATGGGAATAACGAGTCCGAGCGCTACGATGCCGAAAACTTATCCGGTCGGAGATCAATCAGTCATAACCATCGCCAGCCGTATAGTGAATAATAGCAGTACGCCTATATTTTATTACTACAATAAAGATTATCCACAGGATACTATCAACAATCCCTTGGCCGGTTCAGTGAATATTCCCGTTGTTCGATTAGTGAAGATATATTTGGAAATAAACCTTAATCCGGCTCATGCTCCAGATAATGTTAAGATGCAAAATTTCGTGGAGATGCGCAACTTGAATGATTATGACCATTTGAAATAAAAAATATGTCAGCAGTCGGTTTCAGAAAAAATAAAAGAGGATCTGTTCTGGCGTATGGCCTGATAATTATGTTTGCCGTGTCCGTAATCCTAATGTCAATGCTGAGTTATATAACTTCTCAATTGAAATTTAGCTATAATCGAGCGGAGAAAGAGGAAGCCTTTCAGGTGGCTGAAGCCGGAGTCTATTATTATCGCTGGTATTTGGCTCATCAAACATCAGGCAAGACTGCCCAGCAGATTCAAACATTTTGGACTAGTGGCAATCCACTGGGGGTGGGCGCCGCCTACGAAGTCGACTACGAAGATTTGGGCAGATACAAAATAGAAGTGACAGCTCCCAGTACGGGGTCGACGATTGTGACTGTTAAATCAACTGGATGGACATATAAAGAACCAGGAATTAAACGCGTTGTGCAGGTTAGATTCCGCCGACCATCTTGGAGCGAATATGCGGTTTTGGCCAATAACTTTGTGCGTTTTGGCGAAGGCACGAATGTTTATGGCAAGATACATTCTAATAAGGGGATTCGATTTGATGGCGTAGCGCATAATGTCATTTCAAGTCTGGTTTCTACTTATGATGATCCTGATCATGGGGGAAATTCTGAGTTTGGAGTGCATACGCATGTAAATGCGCCACCTGCCAGCGGAGTGAATGACACTTTTCGCGCGGCGGAAGCACCTCCAAGCGTCATGTCCAGTCGCACAGATGTTTTTATGGCCGGTCGACAATTCCCGGTGCCGGAAGTGAGCTTCACGGGAGTGGTTTCGGATTTGTCTTTTATGAAAACACAAGCACAATCAGGTGGTGGAAAATATTTTGATAATACTGCCGAGGGAAGGCAAATTATCCTAAAAGCCAATGGAGACTACGATGTCTATACCGTCAATTCTTATGATGTTTCCTCAAACTTTATTACTGGGTATGCCGGCACAAAAAATTCCAATGGTACCGGTACGGCTTGTACCGCGCCCACCACGTCAGATGGACCGAATACTCAGTGCAAGAATAAGACAAACGGATCAACGTGCTATTGCAAAAGCTCAACATACACCATTCCCAATAACAGCGTTATTTTCGTAGAAGATAATATTTGGCTGGAGGGAACTATAAACACGAAAAAAGTCACGGTTGTCGCAGCCAACCTTATTGGAGGCCTAGAATCTAATATTTTTATTGGAAACAATAATATTTTGTATACTAACTTAGATGGAACGGATATTCTTGGTGTTATTGCGCAAAATGACGTGGAAGTCATAAAGAATAGCCAAGATAATCTAATCATTGATGGCGGTTTTATCGCTAAAGATGGACGAGTGGGTCGGGCTGATTATGGAACGAGCGATCACAAAAACTCCATAACACTAAATGGCTCTATGGCGACCAATCAGCGTTATGGATTTGCTTGGACAAATGGATATTCAGATTGGGGCTATGATACGCGTAATTTGAATTTTGATAATAATCTACTCTATTATCCGCCGCCATATTTCCCGACAGGGACGGAGTATGCCATCGATCTTTGGCAGGAATTGTAAATAATAGAAAATTTTTGTGTCATTCTGTAATTTTGTGTGTTATTATGTGTATATGAATTTTTGGAATAAAAAAATAATAAGTTTTGAAGACAGTTATTTTGGATTGGATTTAGGCGAATCTTCTGTTAAAGTTTTTCAATTGGAAAAAGATGGGGATATTGATAGAATCAGAAGTTTCAGTGTTAGAGAAATAGGGGCAGGCTACATTGAAAACGGACAAATAATCGAAGCGGAAAAATTGAGTAAAGCTATTTGCGAAACAATCAGTTCGGCTGGGCCAAAAAAAATAAACACGAAAAAAGTCATCTGTTCTATCCCTGAGTCGAAAGTCTTTTTGCGCACGATCGATATTCCAATAATTGAAGAAACAGAAGCAGCTGAAGCAATTAAATGGGAAATTGAAGCGGGGATTCCTTTGGAAATAGACAAAGTATATTTTGATTGGCAATTTTTGGAGCAAAAGGACGGGAAGCAACGTGTCCTCACAGTGGCTGTTTCCAGAGAGGTAGTGGACAATTTGGTAACAGTTCTGGAATCTTGTGGCCTTTCGGTTTGTGGCATGGAGATGGAGTCAGTTGCGACGGCTAGAAGTATTATTCCTGATAATTCAGGGGAAGAAGATGCCTATTTGGTTGTGGACATTGGAGCATTAAAGACTAGTTTCATAATAATCCAAAAAGGCGTTCCTTGTTTTACCTCCAGTATCCCTTTCTCTTCTCAGGGCATAACTGATCTAATCGCTAGCCATATTGGGATTAGCCATGAAGAAGCTGATAAGATAAAAATATCACAAGGCATTGAACATTCTTCGGCTGGCAAGACTAACCCAGTTGTAGCATTACTGCGGCCGTTGTTGGAAAATTTGTCTACTGAGATAGAGCGAACGATTGATTTTTATCGCACCTTTCCAGACAATGGTGCCGAGATAAAAAAAGTGATCATTTCCGGCGGGAGCGCCAATCTTAAGGGGTTAGCTGCATATTTGGCAACCAAGCTTGCCTACGAAGTTGTGCTGGGGAATCCGTGGATAAATTTAAATTTAGGTAAAAATTTGCCGATAATAAGCAGAAGTGATTCTATTCGCTACACTACGGCCATTGGCCTGGCTATGCGAGGAATGAGCTATGGAGATAAAACTTAATCTAATCCCGCCAGGCAAGAAAGAGGAAATTAGCAGAAATAAAAGAGTTAAAATGGCGATTAAGGCAGAAGTAGCGCTGACTATCATAGTAGTAGTTTTTTTTGCCGTACTGGTGAGTTTCAAATATATTTTGAATATTAGCTTATCCAGTGAAGCGGCTTTAAATGTTGAAATTGAGACGGCTGATCAATTTGAAAAAATTAAGGGCTATGACAATCAATTCAAACAGGCGAATGAAAAAATAAAACAAATCGCTTCAATTGACCAGACTCAACTGCATTGGTCGAATGTCTTCGAGAAAATTAGTGGTCTGATTCCTGACGGGATAGAGATTAAATCACTTACGACCAATAACTACAGTATAAATATAACAGGCTTGTCCGATACTAGGGATAATCTGATTGAATTTAAAAGCAAATTAGTAAATGATAGATGTTTTTCCAATATCGACCTGCCTCTCTCTAATTTAGTCGAAAAAAACGATGTTGAGTTTGGCATTACTCTAAATATTAATGGTGATTGTCTGAAAAAATAATTTAAAATTTAAATAGTGTGAAAAAAATCTGGTTGAAATATAAATTATCAATAATAATTGGCGGCTATATTCTGCTAGTGGCTGTTGCGACATATTTTTTGGTCATTCCGCTTGTGAAAAACATTAAGTCGCTGTCCTATCAAATCCAAGCGAAGGCCATCGATCGCGAGATAGAAAAAGCCCGAATAGATAAATTACCGGAAATAAAAAAGGAATGGGCTGATTATGAAAGTCGCAATGGTTTGCTGAATGTCATTTTAGGTCAACAGGATCAGGTCAGTTTCATTGAGAATATTGAGTCGATGGCGCAAACTTCGGGAAATAAGATAGAATTGAAGATCGCGGATAATGCTAAAGGACCATCTCTGGACTTGAAAGGGAATGAAATATTAAAAGCAGTGACTTATCCGGATTATTTTTTGGTCAAGATCGGCTTGACGGGTGATTATGCTGGATTGGTCAAATTTATCCATCTTTTGGAAAACGGCGGTTTTTATGTTAACATAATTTCAATTTCCTCCGTGAAAAACAGTGTTGAAAATGGCGGTAATCAAAATCCATTTATGCCCACAGATTCTTCCGCGACAAATTCAACGGGCGCAGATATCAATCAAGGTTCAATTAAAACCGATATAACGGCCATAGTTTATATCCAAAAACAATGATTTTATCGGAAAAAATAAAAAAATTCTTTAAGCCAAGCTATTTATTTGGGTTGGGTTTACGTTTTTTCGCCAACTATGCGCGAGTCGGTATTTTTCTATTTGCGATTATCTTGGTTGGTTTTTGTATTAATATATGGTACGGTACTATTTATCGACCGCAATGGAGTGATGAACAAAAAAATGTCTACACCCAGAGTAAAGGCCAGGGGACGGC
>JAHFOP010000026.1:0-5092 GCA_023261605.1 Candidatus Moraniibacteriota bacterium | reverse complement strand
AGTCAAAAAGATTTTGGAACACTGGTTGATATTTTTCGTTTGAAAACAGCAGTTGCACCAATCGTCCCATTGGTCACTGCGCCTGTTGCACCGAACGTTCCAGTCAAGAGTAATTCTTCTTCGGGCATACTGTCTGCGCCAAGCGTATCGGAAAAATAGGAAAGATAAGAAAAAGCTAGTAAATTTGCTTATTTGTGGTTAGGATGATACTATTTAAAGATAGAATAGAAAAATTTTTATGAACTGGTTTTTTATTGCACTTATTGGGCCGTTTCTATATGCTCTAACAAATTACATAGATAAAATTCTTTTGGAGAAATACTTTAGAAGCAGCGGGATTGGCACTGTTCTGCTTTTTTCTTCTCTGAGTTCCGTATTTGCACTGCCTTTTTTCTTATTGATGGATAGGACAGTATTAGATGTTAGTTTGGTAAATGTTTTTATTCTCGCAATTAAAGGAATATTGGGCGTGGGTGTGTTGTGGTGTTATTTAATAGCTCTTAGGGATGAGGAAACTTCCGTAGTTATAGTGTTCTACCAGCTTGTTCCTGTGCTTGCAAGTATATTGGGTTATTTTATACTTCACGAAGTTTTAACTCGTATGCAGTTAATCGCCATGGCAATTATTATTCTCGGTACGACAATCATTGCTTTTGAGATAGATTTAGAAAATCATTTTAAGCTCCGAAAAAAGAGCACAATCATACCAATGTTAGGAGCTTCTCTTTTCTGGGCGTTAGGTGGAACCATTTTTAAATTTGTGGCGCTCGAAGAGAATTTATGGAGATCATTGTTTTGGGAAAACCTAATGTTCGTATTAGTAGGTATTTGTATATTTATTTTTGTACGCTCTTATCGTGAAAATTTTATATCGGCGTTTAAAAATAACTCTAAAAATATTTTATCGCTCAATGTTTTAAATGAATCTATATACATATCAGGAAATGTGGTCGTTGCCTATGCATATATGCTTGCTCCTGTTGGACTTGTATTGCTTATGAATTCATTTCAGCCAATTTTTGTTTTAATTATCGGTGTAATTTTGACCATCTTCCTTCCGAAGGTGATAGCTGAGAAAATAGAAGCAAAGCATATCTGGCAAAAAATTATTGCAATTAGTGTGACGGGGGTTGGTACTTATCTTTTACTTTTTTATAAATAAGTTTACTTATTATGATATCCGAATTTCCGAATTTCAAAAAACTTGAGTTGTTAGACAAGGAAGAGATTGAAAAATTCACTTCAAAATTTCCACCATATTCAGCTTTTAATTTTACTAATTTATGGGCGTGGGATATAAGATCTGATCGTGAAGTAGCGAAACTAAATGGAAATTTAGTCGTACGCTTTACGGATTATGAAACAAAGGAGCCATTCCTTTCTTTTTTAGGCACTAATAAATGTGAAGATACTGTATTTACACTTTTGTCTTTTGCTAGTAATTCAAAGATATATCCAAAACTCCGCTTTATAACAGAAGAATCAATCAAACATTTGCAATCTGCCAATTTGCTTGTGGAAGAGGATCGCAATAATTCTGATTATTTGTTTTCCCCGTCTAAACTGGCCGAACTCCAGGGTGCTAAGTTTAAAGATATTAGGCGTCTTGCTAAAAAATTCTCAAAAGAGTATCCGGATGCAGTTTTTCGATTGAAAGACCTGGGTGATTTATCAGTACAAAATAAAATACATCTTACATTGCGACAATGGGAACATCGAAAAAAAATGCAAAATAAAACATGCGACCTGAAGTTTGAAGAAAAAGCACTTTGTCGTTTATTGGAAAATGTCAAGGATCACAAGTTGATCTTATCTTGCGTTTTTTTGCAGGGTACAATGCTCTGCTTCGGCATTGACGAAATATTGCCTAATCGAAGTGCGGTATCCCATTTCATTAAAGCCGATAATTCTTTTAAGGGCATATACGAGTTTTTCAATAGGGAATTAGCTCAATATTTGACAACTCTTGATATCGCATCATGGAATTGGCAACAAGATTTAAATATTAAAAATTTGAAAGAAGCAAAATTGAGTTATTGTCCAGTTGCTTTTCTCAAAAGATATACAGTTTCGTTTAATTATGTCAATGAGCATGATTTGCAAGAGTTGCATGAGGGGAGTACCAAGAAGTAGATGCAAGTCATTAATCTTATTGCATAAGCAGCCTTATTTATGTATAATATTAATATAGTAAATCGACTATGAATATTAAACAAAATTTTTGCAATCACTTTTTTTTATATATCCTTGTAGCTCTTATTTTTGTAGTCAGTGTTTTTTCTTATCGTCGTTTTATAATCAAGCAAGACTATCTAGTTGGATATGAAAGCGTATGCGATCTTGCTGTAAATACAAACAAATGCTTCGAAGGTTGTGATGATGACGCTTGTACCGAAAAGTATTACTATTTAAAGATGGTGAAATATGCACCAGATTTATACAAAGAATGTGGCGAAGATATAACTAATTGTGAATCAGCTAAGTCATGTCTTCCGGATAATCGCGAGTGTTCTATGATATATTGCAATCCTGAAGTTAAGGGAGATACTTGTGCAACGGAGACAAATACTCAAAATGATACTAAGGAAGAGTCTTTACAAAATAATGAATAAATAAAATAATATACTTTATGATCTGTTATTCATTCTCAAATCCTTTATATTTTATATTTTCATCGGATGTGCCGGCGCTTCTATATTATTCACACATACCAACAGTCATAGTTGCAATGCTAATTGGTTTTTTTGTTTTTTGGAAAGGTAAACAAATTCTAATCAACCGGTTGTTATTTGCTATTTCTGCTTGTTTTTCTCTTTGGGTGATTTCGAACCTTATCTTATGGACAAATATTCATAGTGATCTTATGCTGTTTGCCTGGTCTTTTCTTCGGGTATTGTCCTCTCTTATATCCATTCTTAGTATATATTTTATTTATGTTTTTCTGGAGAAAAAAGATGTGCCTCTCCTGCTTAAGAGTGTTTTTTTAATACTTGTAACTCCTGTTATTATTTTATCTCCGACCCATATAAATCTGAGAGGGTTCAACATAACAGGTTGTGATGCGTATATGTTCGAAGGATTATTGTTCCAGTTTTCCCGTATCTTTTTTGGAGTATTGGCAATGGCTTGGATATTTGTTCTACTTGTTCGTAAATACCGCAAAGCAGAAGCTGATTTTAGAAAACAGATATTGCTTATGGGGTTAGGAATGGAATTATTTCTCTTTTCCTTCTTTATAGAAACATTTTTAGCGGCATATCTTACTGATATGGGCATATTGCCAGATTCGCGGCTCGAGTTTTATGGGTTGTTCGGCATGACTGTTTTTATGGGATTTTTAGCATATTTAATTGTTAAATTCAAAGCTTTTAGGATTAAGATGCTGGCGGCGCAAGCGCTGGTAACTACTATTGTGGTTCTGGTGGGGGCGCAATATTTCTTTACGCCTCTTACCAACGTTACGAATATGATTCTGATAAGTGTGACGGTTTTGGTGGCGTGGATATTGGGCGTTTGGTTGGTGAAGTCGGTCAAGTTGGAAGTGAAAAGGAAAGAGCAGCTGCAAAAATTAGCTGATTCTCTGGCGGTGTCTAATGATAAGCTCCGAGTAGTCAACGTTAAGCTTGAAAAAATTGATGCTACTAAAACCGACTTCATCAACATTGCTTCACATCAGTTGCATAAAGTGCCGACACCAATCAAGGGTTATCTCTCGTTGCTTTTGGAAGGTGATTACGGCAAGCTTACCAAAGAACAGCGGCGGGTTTTAGAGAATATCAATTCCGCCAATGACCGGCAGATAAGTCTGGTTGATGATTTGCTCAATGTGGCGCGCTTGGAATCAGGAAGATTCAAGCTGAATTTCGAAAGCAAGCAATTGGCGAACATCTGCCAGGAAGTGTATGACAATCTATTGCCGGCGGCGGAAGAAAAAGGGCTTGAGCTTGCATACAAGCAGCCTAATCAAAAATTACCTGAGCTAATTTTGGATAAGGGCAAGATTTTTGAAGCCATTTTCAATTTTGTTGATAATGCGATAAAATATACCAGCAAGGGCAAGGTTGATATGAGAGTGGAGCTTGATTCAAAATCCCAATACAGATTGCGTGAAAAAGATGATAATCAAAAAGGTCAATTGAAGGGTGCGGTCATTCGTTGCACAGTTTCCGATACCGGAGCGGGGATCTCAGAGGAAAACATTGCTGAACTTTTCGCCAAGTTTTCTCGGAAGGATACAGCCAATGCTAATATTGAAGGCACGGGACTGGGACTTTATGTCGTGAAGCTGATGATTGAAGCACATGGCGGCCGGACCTGGGCGGAGTCCGAAGGCGAGGGTAAGGGTTCTCGGTTCATCATTGAAATTCCGACTAAGCAGCCAGAACATATTGTAGTTAAGAAATAATAAAAAATTATGTCAAAAATATTGATAGTTGAAGACGATCCAATGATCTCCGAGATTTATGAGAAAAAGTTTTCCGAAGCTGGGTTCGAAGTGTCGTTGGCGGAAAATGGCAAACAGGCACTAGAAACCATTAAAATGAAAAGTGTCGATGTCGTGCTTTCTGATCTCATTATGCCGGAAATGGGCGGTTTTGAATTGGTGAAAACTTTGCGTGGTGGAGGATATGATCCAAAGATAAAAATTGTCATTTTGAGCAATCTGGTCGATAGTCTGGAGAACGTTATCAAGTTAGGGGCTAATGGTTTTTTGGCCAAGTCCGCTTTCACGCCGAGTGAAATGGTTGCTGAAGTCAAAAAAATACTTGACGCGCCCGAGCCACAAGCGAAAGAGTGATCGTTCGCGCCAAGTTGAAACAAATAAAAAACAAGCCATGATGCTTGTTTTTGTTTTGTGCGCCCGGCAGGAGTCGAACCTACAACCCCTTGTTCCGAAGACAAGTGCTCTATCCATTGAGCTACGGGCGCGTTTGTATGAATCGTGAAGCATACAGGGGGGCGGCTACTGGGAGTCGAACCCAACTTCCCGGTACCACAAACCGGTGTCTTAACCGATAGACGATAGCCGCCCCTCTGTAGACTTCAAAATATTTTTAATTTTTTGTGTGCGCCCACCGGGACTCGAACCTGG
>JAHFOP010000025.1 GCA_023261605.1 Candidatus Moraniibacteriota bacterium | reverse complement strand
GAATGGCTCCATTGCATGATGACCAATTTGAAGCTGACGACCAATTTCCTGAGCCTGCGGACACACAAGCATAGGCACTCGCCTGCCTCGTCCCCAAAAACAAAAAACCTCCCATCGCAAACAAGGAGATCAAAAGAATCTTGGACAGATTTTTTAAATTTTTTGTTCCATTAACTCTCTCTTGAGTTTTCCACATTGGTTTTGAAATTAGGCATATTAGTTTTCCCGCACCTTAGTTAAAATTTAATTTTCGATGTTTATATTATAGCTTGTTTTTGAGATTTTACAAAATTAAATTTTATAGAAAATTATCCCCAACTGCATCATTTCAATCTCTTGATTCCCTGATTCCCCACAAGCGTTTGCATTTGATCGATGGCCGTTTCATTGAGAATTTGTAGTCTTTGTTTTTGCGCCATGTCTTTTTGATCCACATAGAAGAGGAAACGATAAACCCGTTGGTGCCTACTTCATTTTTAATCTTATGGAATTCCATAAGATTAAAATTTGGGTTATTCATTTGCTCCCAAATTCCCATAAACTGAATCGTATATTTCGTCGTCAGCCAATTCGCGATAACAACCCCGCTATCATAAGACCTAAACTTAGCCATATCGGTCAGCGAGATATAATCTTCTTTACCATACTTATATAGAACAATCTCAATATTTTTGACATTTATTTTTCTTTTCATTTTTGTTTTTTGTACAATATGTCCCAGCCGCATGCCCCGTACTCCAACAGATCTGCAAATTATACCCACCGGTCGGGCCATCCAGGTCCAACACTTCACCGGCCAGATACAGATTGGGCACGATTTTGGATTGCATAGTTTTTGGGTCGACTTCTTTCAATTCTACCCCTCCGCGAGTCACCATAGCTTGGTCGAACCCAGTGTCGCCGACGACAGTGAGGCGCAAATCTTTCAATAAGTTTACAATTTTCCCGCGCTCTTCTCTAGTAATGACATTGTTTTTCTTCTCCGCCGGAATATTCGCCAACCGCAATAGCGCCTTGGCTAATTTTGCTGGCACAGTTTCTGCCAAATAATTAATGACGTTTTTGTTCGCGTGTTTGATGAAATCTTTTTGCAAAAAAATATCCAGCGCTTTTTTGTCCATCGCAGGTTTCAGATCTATTGAGATGAAAATATTTTCTTTTTGATTTTCGAGCTCTGTCATTTTTCGGCTTAAGTTCAAAATAGTCGGACCGCTGAGGCCAAAGTGCGTGAAAATCAAATCTCCTTGTTGCGAAAATGTTTTTTTATTATTTTGCACTAAACTGATGCGCGCATCTTTCAAGCTCACGCCCTGAGCTTCTTTGACCCAATTTTCCTCAGTTTTTAGCGGCACAAGAGTTGGTATTGGCGTGACAATTGTATGTCCACATGCACGCGCCCAAGCATAACCACTCCCCGTCGAACCGGTCAGTGGATAGGACGCACCGCCCGTCGTCAGAATAAATTTGTCAGCATAAATCACACCTCTTTTCAAGTGCACGCCCGTGATTTTTTTCTGACCGTTCTTTTCTTCTATTTCAAATCCCAAAACGTCTGCCCGCATCATCACTTCTACTTTATTATTTTTCAAATATTTTTCGAGAGCTCGCAAAACATCATCAGCTTTATTAGAAGCCGGGAAAACTTTGCCGCCGGCTTCAATCTTGATCGGCACTCCCAAATTCGCAAAAAATTCCATCACCTCCTCGGGTCCAAAAACATTGAGCGACGAAAAAAGAAACTTGCCTTTTTTACCTAGGCTTTTGATAAATTCCTTATTATCAAACTCGGCGTGCGTCAGATTGCATCTGCCATTCCCCGTTAGCAACAGCTTTTTGCCCAGCGTATTGTTTTTTTCCAGCAAAAGAACGCTCGAGCCGTTTCTTCCCGCCGTTCCCGCCGCCATCATCCCCGCCGGTCCCCCGCCGATGACAACAACATCAAATTTTTTGCCTAAATTTATTTTTGACATAATTTTATAACATCTCCAAATATTCTCGCGCACTGAAAAGTAAGTCAAGTTTCAGTGCTTCTTCTTGCGTGACCCAGCGCAACTCTCTAATCTTATCCTCTCGATTTTGCAGTTCGCCCGACACAACACGACAGACATAGCAAAAAAGCAAAGTGTGCTGGAAAAGTTCCAGCAATTCCCAATTCTTGCAGATACTATATGGCAACATTTTCTCGATCTTAATTTTAAACCCCGTTTCTTCATCGACTTCACGAATAAGTGTTTCTTCCAGCGATTCACCCATTTCATTTTTACCGCCAATCAGATCCCATTTGAGATGCGCCCCGGGAAATTTCGGATCATTACGAAGAGACAGCAACACTTCGCCCTGCTCATTTTCAATGATACCCAAAACTACAATGATTGATTTCTTTTCCATATTTTGAATTGTTCCATAAATGTGGCGGAAAGTAAACCAGCATGATGTCAGCATCCAATTGCGCAATTGGATGCTGCCATCAACCAAAAAGCAACTCTCTCGCAAGAGTTGCTTTTTGTATCCAAAAGTATCCGTATTCCTAAATTCCAAAAGCTAATGGCTAATGGCTAACTATTATTTCTTCGTCCCCTGAATCGTCTCCGCCACGTTCTTCGGCACTTCGGCATAATGATCGAATTCCATCGTGTAGGACGCGCGACCTTGGGTCATCGAACGCAGTTGCGTAGCATAGCCGAACATTGAAGACAGGGGAACTTCAGCATCGATTTCTTTGACCATAGCATTGCCTTCGCCGCGGTCGTTCATTTCTTTAATGATGCCTCGTTTAGAATTCAAATCGCCCACAACGTCCCCCATGAAGTTTTCCGGCGTTGTGGCCACCACTTTCATGATTGGCTCCATAATGATTGGGGTGGAACGACGGCAGGCTTCTTTGAAAGCCATTGAACCGGCGATTCTGAAAGCAGCTTCATTGGAGTCAACTTCATGAAAGGATCCGTCGTACACTGTCGCTTTGATGTCCACCATCGGGTAACCAGCCAAAACTCCACTGTCCATCGCATCTTTGATTCCTTTGCCAATTGGCGCGATGTATTCTTGTGGAATGACACCACCTTTGATTTCATTCACGAATTCAAAACCAGCACCGGCTTCTTGCGCCTCAACTTTGACCCAACAATGGCCATACTGTCCGCGTCCACCGGATTGCTTAATGTATTTACCTTCGGCTTGCGCGCTACCTTTAATCGTTTCACGATAAGCCACTTGTGGCGCGCCAACATTAGCTTCTACGTGGAATTCTCGTTTCATTCTGTCCACAATAATATCCAGATGCAATTCACCCATACCGGAAATGATGGTTTGCCCAGTTTCTTCATCACTCCTGACTTTGAAAGTTGGATCTTCTTCCGCCAATTTGCGCAGAGCCATACCCATTTTTTCCTGATCGGCTTTGGTTTTCGGTTCTACCGCAATCGAAATGACCGGTTCTGGAAAAGTGATCGACTCGAGCAGCACTGGATGTTCAATATCACACAAAGTGTCACCGGTCGTGGTGGCTTTCATACCAACCAACGCTCCAATGCCACCCGCATAAATTTCATCGATTTCTTCGCGGTGATTGGAATGCATCTGCAAAATTCGACTCACGCGTTCCTTTTCACCCTTGGAAGAATTCAAAATATATGAACCGGCTTTCAGTTTGCCGGAATAGACACGAAAAAATGTCACTTGTCCCACGAATGGATCAGTCGCCACTTTGAAAGCCAAGGCGGCAAATGGCGCCGCGTCGTCAAATTTCACTTCTACTTCTTTTTCATGATCATTGACATCCATGCCTTTGATATTCGGCACATCAATTGGAGATGGCAGATAATCCACTACTGCATCTAGCATCAATTGCACCCCCTTATTCCTTAATGCTGTGCCGGTAAAAACCGGGATAAGAGCGTTCGAGATAACCGCACGACGAAGAGCGTTTTTCAACTCGGCATCAGTTATTTCTTCTCCATTCAAATATTTTTCAGTGAGAGTCTCATCAGTTTCAGAAATTTTTTCCACCATTTTTTCTCGCCATTCCTTAGCTTTGTCCAAAAGTTCCGCCGGAATTTCTTTTTCTTCCACAATTTCTCCCATTTTGCCGGCAAAAGAGTAAGCTTTCATTTTAACAAGATCTACTACGCCGGAAAATTCACTTCTTTCTCCAATCGGAATCTGAAGAGCTATTGCATTTGGAGTCAAGCGATCCCAAATCGTCTTAAGAACATAGTAGAAATCGGCGCCCTCCTTGTCGATTTTATTGACAAAACACATTCTTGGAACACTATATTTATCAGCCTGTCTCCAAACAGTTTCCGATTGAGGCTCTACACCTTCTTTGCCGTCAAAAATCACCACTGCTCCATCAAGAACGCGAAGTGATCGTTCCACCTCAACTGTAAAGTCCACGTGTCCCGGAGTATCAATAATATTAATTTGATGGTCTTTCCAATAACAAGTCGTGGCAGCTGAAGTAATTGTGATGCCACGCTCTCTTTCTTGCTCCATCCAGTCCATCGTCGCTTCCCCTTCATGAACCTCGCCGATCTTATGAGTAATTCCGGTATAGAACAAGATGCGCTCCGTAGTGGTTGTTTTCCCACCATCAATATGCGCGATAATCCCAATATTACGATATCTTTCAATAGGAGTCTGTCTAGCCATAAAATTTATTTTATTTTACGAAATACGAAATTTACGAAATACGAAAAGCTAAAAAGAGCTTGTCGTAATTCCACTATTTCGTCCTTTCGTAATTCGTATTAATTTCGTAGTTCGTAAATTACGCGAAGTGAGCAAAGGCCTTATTAGCATCGGCCATGCGATGCACGTCTTCTCGTTTTTTCATGGCTGCACCGGTCTTATTTGAAGCATCAATCAATTCTTCTGCCAATTTCAAATCCATTTTCTTGCCTTTTTTGGCTGCGCAAGCATTTTTGATCCAGCGAATAGCTAGAGTAGTCCGTCGGTCGCCAGAAACCGGCACTGGCACCTGATAGTTGGCACCACCCACGCGACGACTTTTAAGTTCAACTAGAGGAGAAACATTTTTCAACGCTTGTTCAAAAATATTGAGGCCACCCTTTTTGGTCTGTTCATGAATGATATCGAAAGCGTCATACATAATGACTTCCGCCATCGTTCTTTTGCCATCCTTCATGATATTGGCCATGAATTTTCCCACCAAAAGATTGCCGTATTTGGAATCAGGCTTAGTATTTTTTTTGTAAATTCTTTTTCGTCTTGGCATAACTTTAAAACTTTATAAACTTATTTATTCTTTCGCTTTTTCTTTCTTCGCTCCATATTTTGATCGGCCTTGTTTTCTGTTCGCTGCTCCAGCTGTATCCAAAACTCCCCGCACAATGTGATATCTCACACCCGGCAAGTCCTTCACTCGGCCACCACGAATCGTCACAATGGAATGCTCCTGCAAATTATGTCCAATGCCCGGGATGTACGCCGTGACTTCCATACCATTCGTGAGCCTCACGCGCGCAATTTTTCGCAAAGCGGAATTCGGTTTTTTCGGAGTTGTTGTCGAAACCTTCAGGCACACGCCACGTTTGAATGGACTGGCAGTGCTGATTGGTTTATTTTGCAAAGTATTGAAGACGTGTTTAAAAGCCGGAGTTTTTGATTTATTGCTTCCGCTGGTTCGAGGTTTTCTTTTGAGTTGATTGATTGTTGGCATAATGAGAATTTTCTTTAAATAAAAATAAGCCAGTCGCCTAGCAAAATAATCATATAGGATATATTATAAGCTGTCAACTCCTGTTCTATAATGTCATCCCTAAAAATAAATTGAGCATGGAATTCAAAAACGTTCCTAATGGCGCTGAGAAGAAAAAAATGAAAAACAAAAGCAAAAAGAAGCCAAATTGCTCAAGCATAATAACAGTCTCCGTTTTGATGTCAAAAATGAAAAAAAGAATTTTTGAGCCATCGAGTGGCGGGATTGGGATAAGGTTGAAAAAGGCCAAAATCACATTGATAATAATAATCACGACCAAGAGTTCGAACAAAATTGAACCCCCACTACCAGCAATAAGTGACGCGGCGCTGGAAGGATTCAGGGCGTTATAAATTATCTCTTTTTTCACCGCCAGCGGAATAAAAACAAAACCGGCAATAATAGCAGAAACCAAAGCAATGATGATATTGGACAATGGACCAGCCAAGGCGACCAAGGCTGGACCCCATTTTTGATTGCGCAGATTGTACGGGTTGTATGGCACTGGCTTGGCCCAACCAAAAGCAAATCCGACCGAAAGAAACATCACCAGCGGCACCACAAACGATCCCCAAAAATCCAAATGCTTCAAGGGATTTAAGTTCAGCCTCTCAGCATACTTAGCCGTCGCATCCCCCAACCATAGCGCCATGACACCATGTGAAACTTCGTGGATGATAACGGTATATAGCAGGATGACTATATAGAAGGCAATGAGCACGATTTCATTAAGCATAAATATAAACTCTTGCTTTTATTACTTTCTTATGCTAACTTATATTCTGTAATAAATCAACAGCAAAACTATGGCACGAGTATGTGATGTCTGCGGACGCGGATCCCAAGTAGGAAACCAAGTTAGTCATTCCCAGGTCAAAACCCTTCGAAAATTTCAAATCAATCTTCAAGCTAAGAAAGTCGATGGTGTGAGCAAAAAAGTTTGCACCAAATGCATCAAGACCATGTCGAAATAGTTGAGATGAAAAAAAATTAAAGCGAGTCCTCCGGGACTCGCTTTTTTTGTAGGTTGAAGATCAGAGATACACGATTAAAGCTTCGCGCAAGGAAAGCATATTTCTATTCAAATATATTGATAGAATAGCGGCTCTTCTAAAAAATGAATTTGCGGCAACCCCGCCTATCCCCAATTCTTCACAACACCTATTTTTTAAGGAAGAAACACCCTCGTTATTAACGAACTTATTATTCAGCAAGCAATTAAGTTTCTCGTCAGAATCAGCATCAAGAGCTTGCTTCACATCTTCAAAGATATTCTTGGTGTCTTCTTCAATAATATCCTTAAATTTTTTTATGATATCCCACAATAATACCAGCTCACTATTTTTAGCAGCGGTTATAATACACTTTCTCCTCTCTATCATATTATATTCTCCAGACTTTTGTTGTTGTGAAAAGAGCTATCATTCCTCCAAAACATACCCTCCAACCTACCACAAAAATTGCAGCGTGTCAACAAAAAAATCCCCGCACATTACAGGGATTTTTTAAAACTAATTTTACGAAAAAGATTATTCCATGATTCCATCCAGATTCACATCATACAAAATCTCATCTTGCACTAAGCGATAGTTGAAAATTTCTTCCGGAGCGAACCAGTGTTTGATTTCCATCTCCGCTTCCTCGACTGAACCGGAAGCATGGATTAAGTTTCGCACACTGCGATTGTCTTCGTCTGACATTTGATAGGAATCTAAAACATAATCACCACGAATCGTCCCCGGCTCACTCGTCAAGGGCTCAGTACCGCCAGTAATTTTGCGGATAATTTTCACAGCGTGCGCGCCTTGCCAAACCATGGCGATGACGGGCCCGCTAGTCATATATTTTTTGAGATTGGCCAAGATCTTAGCAGTAATCACTAATGGATCATCCGATGGTGGAGTCAGTCCTTTTTTGACATAGCTTTCGATAGTTTTTTCTCCGGTAATGCGACGCCACTCCGGATCAAGTGTATAGTGTTTCTCCACAAAATCCGCATCCGTCACCAACATCTTCATCGCAATAAGTTTTAAACCTAATCTTTCATAGCGCTTGATTATTTCTCCAACCAACGTCCTTTGCAGGCCGTCCGGCTTCACAACGACCAGCGTCCGTTCCTTTGAATGATGTTTCTTCTCCATAGATTCTTTCTTTTTTAATTTAATTAAAAACCTTTGGCAAGGTCATATGAAAAAATTATACTCCCAAAAACAAACTGGCGCAAGTTTTAAAAACGTTTCCCAATCTCATTTCGTCAATGATAAACTTACTAAAAAAATCCCGCGTAGATTTTATACTAGCGAGATTTTTTTGTGTTTTCTGCGGCAAAAATAAATCACTTATTATTATTCTTCTTCTTTTTCTTTCTCCCTGATTTTTTTGTAAATCTCCTTGGAAATTTCCTTCATGAGCTTCGCGTCGGTTTTCAAGAAGGCTTTGGCCACTTCACGACCAACACCCAATTTTATCTCCCCGAAGGAATAAGAATTGCCTTTTTTGTCAATCACTTCATATTTCACACCCGCGTCCAAGGTGTCGCCGGAGGCGCTGATACCTTCGTTATACATAATGTCAAACTCGCAGGTTTTGAACGGTGGTGCCACTTTGTTTTTCACAATTTTGACTTTTGTGCGATTACCCACAATGTCTTCACCTTTTTTGATTTGGGCACTTCTTCGCACTTCAATTCGCACAGATGCATAAAATTTGAGCGCGTTGCCTCCCGTAGTTGTTTCTGGATTGCCAAACACCACGCCAATTTTCATTCTGATCTGGTTGATGAAAATTACAGTGCAGTTGGAGCGAGCAATGATGGCTGTGAGTTTGCGGAGAGCCTGTGACATCAGTCGCGCTTGACGCCCCATGTGCGAATCCCCCATTTCACCTTCAATTTCAGCTTTCGGCACCAAGGCTGCCACCGAATCAATTACAATAATACTGATTTCGCCGGAATTGACCAAGGTTTCCACAATGTCCAGCGCTTGTTCGCCATTGTCTGGTTGCGAGATCAGAAGATCATTGATATTCACCCCGATGCGCTTGGCATATTCTGGATCCAGCGCATGTTCTGCGTCGATGAAAGCGGCTGTGCCGCCCAATTTTTGTGAATTGGCAATGATGTGCAAAGTCAACGTAGTCTTGCCAGAAGATTCCGGTCCATAAATTTCCACCACTCGTCCGCGCGGAATGCCACCGATACCGAGCGCAATGTCAAGTGAAACCGATCCGGTCGGAATGGATTCCACATCCACTCTTTTGATATCCCCCAATTTCATGATCACTCCCTCACCGAACTTTTCTCTTATTTGTTCCACGACATCCGTAATCCCCTTTTTTTCTTCTTTCATATTTTTGTCATTAAATTTATTTTTTGTTAAGATGTTAACGTACTCATATGCTCGCATGTTTCCACTAGTGATATTTTATCATTCATTTAAAATCTACGCAAGTTCTCCTTGGGCGAATATTTAAAATCTACTTTTTCTTAGTCGGTTTAACATCTTTGGTCGAAGACACACTAGCGGCAGCGTCACTGGTCGCGGCCGTATCTGGCGTAGTATTTTTAGTGAAAGTTACCCCTCTTACTGCTCCGGCATCCGCACTCAAAGCCCCCATATCCCGGCCGTTCAGCTTCACGAACGTCGCCTTGCCTGAGCCTGAACTGATCACTATTTTGTCAGTCGCTTTGAACGATTGCACACTCCCTCTCAGCATCGTTCCGCTGAATGCCAATGCGCCATCCGTTTCTACGCTAAGCCAGACCGGCCCAGGATCAACCCTTAAATCTATCTGCACGCCTTGTGCTGTGGCCGTGCCATCTCCACCGGAAGAAGCAGGATTAACTGAGACATTCCCCGCCGAGCTACTTTGATTACCATGGGAACCATTGTCAGTAGTGGCGACATAATCCGATCTCACCACAATATTTTTTATCGCTTCTTTTTTAAATTTATTGACAGATTTCACAGTAATATTATTCAGACCGGATTGCAAAGTCAGATTCTCGCCAAATCTTCCGTCATCTCCCACTAAGATTGGTTGATCATTAATAAAAAGTGCGGCGTCTTTTTCCGTCACTCCTTTCACATAAATCGAATTGTCTTGCACTTCGCTATTATCATCCGGGCTCAAAATCACAAGACTTGGCGCACTAGCAAAAGAATCCACCTCCCGATACAAGAGAAAGAGCCCCATAAGGACTACCGCAATAACCACCGCCACAACGATTTTTTGCGGAGTAAAAACAAAAGAAGAAATATCGATTGGCTTCCTTTCCTTCAAATTGGATTTTTTTTCCTTATCCAAATTTTTCTTGATGCCTTTTTCTTTTTCATAAAGCCTGATAAGAATCCGGTCATCCACACCCAAAAAATCAGCGTAACTCCGCAAAAATCCCCTAACATAAACATCGGCCGGCAAAAAATCATATGCCCCCTCTTCCAAGTGTTCCAGATATACTGCTTGAATTTTCGTGAATTTGGAAGCTTCCCCCAGCGAAATTCTTTTATCGCCACGCAGTTTTTTCAATTTTTCTCCCAACGTCAGCGTACCAACCCTTTTTTTGGTAAAACCATTCATGAAATTCTTACATTATATCTCCCACTTATCTCTTTTCCCTTGATCATCTATCTTATCCGCATAATTCACTTCGTGTTTTTCGTCATTCATATAAATTTCCCGCGGCTTGGCTCCATCAGCCGGACCAACCACGCCTTGCTCTTCCAAAATATCCAGCAGTCGCGCTGCGCGCGCATAACCAATACGTAGTCTTCTTTGCAAAAATGAAGCCGAGGCCTTTTGCATCTTTTTGATTTCTTCTTTAGCCGCCGCCACTAAAGCATCGTCACCCTCATCGCCAGAGCTATCTTTGAATTCTAAAATTTCCTTTTTTGTTTCCTCGGTTATCTTCATTCCAGCCTCGTCCGCTTCTTCGTCCTTCTTTTTTTGATCACTGACAAATTTCACAACGCGTTTAACCTCCGATTCGCCGATGAACACACCTTGGATGCGCCTAGGCTTGGGTGAACTGGAAGAAAGATAAAGCAAATCGCCTTTGCCAAGCAATTTTTCCGCGCCACCCATATCCAAAATAGTGCGCGAATCAATCTGCGTGGCCACCTGAAAAGCAATACGCGTCGTAATGTTAGCCTTGATAAGTCCCGTAATCACTTCCACTGATGGCCGCTGTGTCGAGACAATCAGATGAATGCCAATCGCGCGCGCCATCTGAGCCAGCCTCACAATCGCGCCTTCCACTTCTTTGCCGTGTGTACCCATGAGATCCGCCAACTCATCAATCACAATCACAATGTACGGCAAATTTTTCAATTCTTCTTCAGATATTTCATTTGTTTCTGGATCTTTTCTTTTGATTGTTTCACCTGCCTTCATCTTATCCCGATATGATCCAATATCGCGCGAACCGGTGTCCTGAAGCAATCGATAACGTCGCTCCATTTCACTGACCGCCCACCTAAGCGTGTTAATAACTTTGGAATTTTCCACGATCACGTCCGTCAAAAGATGTGGAATGCCGTTATACAAAGAAAGTTCCACGCGCTTCGGATCAACCATAATAAATTTGAGATCTTCCGGCGAATTCTGATAGAGTAGCGTAGTGATAATGGTATTGATACAGACCGATTTTCCCGTGCCAGTCGCTCCCGCAATCATTAAATGTGGCATCTTGGACAAATCAGCCAGAATGCTTTCTCCACTGACATCTTCCCCGAGTGCCAAAGTGAGATTTGTCCCCCTTCTTTTGAAAAGCGGGTCTTCCACCATATCGCGCAGGCGCACTACCATTGAATCCTTATTGGGAATTTCGATTCCGATGAGCGACTGCCCAGGAATCGGTGCCTCAATTCTGATCGGGTGAGCCGCCAAAGCCAAAGCCAAATCATTTTGCAAGGAAAGTATTTTAGAAATTTTCACGCCCACTGCCGGTCGAAAACTGTATTGAGTGACAGACGGCCCAGTCTTAGCCGTGCCTCTCTCCACCTGAATCCCAAAATCTTTAAGCGTCTTTTCAATAACAGCAAAATTCTTTTCAATGTCTCCGCCCTGCGCTACGCCAAAACTTTTTTCCAAGAGATCGGCTGGCGGAAAAACCCAACGTAAATTTTTTGACGGCTTAGCCTGCTTCATCCCTACTAAAGCATTTTCAATATCCAAAGATTTTCCTTTTTTCATTTTTTTCGCCGCTTCCTCCGCTGCCAATTCCGATTCGGCAATGATCTCCGGCTCCACAAAATGATCACGCCCTTCAACAAATTCAATATGCGCGATGTTTTCATCGGCCTTGATTTCTTCAGCCGTTTTTTTGTCCTCCGCTAAAAATTCTCTCTTCAAGAGATCATTTTCTATCGGCGCCATTTGCACAGCGTCCCCTGTCTCATTCACCTCTTCCTCACCGTTTATCGCTTCCTCTTTTTCTTCCTTATTCTGATTTCTTTTTTCTTTCAATTTGATAAAGAAATGTGCGATAGAAAAATCAAACATCAGAATTATGCCCAAAAACAAGACAGCTAAAATCACTACCAAGCTGCCTGCGCTACCTAAATATTTTATCAAAATATAATCCAGTGCATAACCGAGATAACCTCCACCTTGTCCAGCCTCAGCCGCTTTCAGCATGCGCGACACATCAAAAAACCAATGGAAAAATCCGGCGAAACTTACCAGCGTAAAAAAAAGTCCCGTAACTTTTGTGACGTAAAAAAATGTTTCCTTGCGAAACAAAAGAATTATCCCAAAACCCGCCAAAAAAATCGGCGCGATGAATTTTACCAAACCCACCAAACGCCCTGCGTCTGCATTCAGCGATTTCCCAAAACTACCGGCGCTGCCAAAAAAGCTGAGTGTCAAAATGACTGCCAATGCAAAAAGAACAACCGCCACGATGCTCCGCTTCACATCCCCAGCCAAGCTCCTTCTCGGTTTTTTTTCAACCGCCTCTTCTATTTCGTCTTCTTCAATCTCTTTCTTGTTTCTTTTTTTAGTATATTTTTTTCTGACCATATAATCTATATTATCACAAATCACCAATTCTTCAAAAATAAAAAGAGACCCCTTGCGGATCCCCTTTTTGTTTTTGTATTAAATTGTGCTTTTCGACGGCTCGGATTATAAAAGACCGATGTGGCCGAAAAGGGTCAATGTCATGATTGGCATAAGCGCAATCAACACTGCCAACCCGAAGGTTTCTGATTCCACATGTTCCTCTGCCCGTCTAGCACATTCGGGACATTGGCAATCATCCTCCTGCATGGTTTTTCCATTCTCCATTTTGTTTTTGTTTTGTCGTATTTTACTTTTTGCACCTTATTAGCGCAAAAAGTCCGACATTTTAAATTAATTATTAGCTTAAAAAATAATAAAAACGGGCTTGGCACCCGTTCTCAATATAATAAGTATAGCGCATTTCGAGGGAAAAGTCAAGACAAATTCCTTGACAAAACAAGAGGTTCTATGTTATATATATGCCAGTGTCCCATCGATGACGAAAAAAAAATAGG
>JAHFOP010000062.1 GCA_023261605.1 Candidatus Moraniibacteriota bacterium | reverse complement strand
TCAAATTCAAGGGTGACATGAAATTTCCAGTCGTCCGAAAAGTGGATAGTGACCAAGTTTTGCACAAGACGGATAAGCAAGGTTTGATTTTGGGAATTGAAAATGAAAAAGAATTGCGCGCTGCCATCAAAAAAGTGCAACTTAATTTCACTGGCGCGCGACTGATTATTCAACCGATGGCGGCGCGCGGGACAGAATTGATTGTGGGAATTAAAAGAGATCCAAATTTCGGACCAGTGCTGGTGTATGGTCTGGGCGGAATTTATACGGAAATTTTGCATCGCGTGGATTATCTGGTGCCGCCACTCTCTTTGCCTCAAATTGAAAGTTCCCTCGGGAACGGTAAGTTGGGATTTTTGTTTGCTGGTGCGCGTGGCCAAAGGGAATATGACGTGGAAGAATTGGCACGCGTTTTGCAAGGTATCATGCTGATGTCCTTGGAAATTCCGGAAATCCGCGAATTTGATATAAATCCCATTCTTGTTTATAATGACTCTAGGAAAGCGCTGGCGGTGGATGTGAAGATTGTTATTTAGCCAATCTGCGAACGTAATATTTATTTTATAATTTTAGATACAAATATGGATACAAATAATAACAAAGAAAAGATAAAAGTTTTATTGGTTGATGATGATGCTACAATCCGGACTACTTATGCGGATGTCTTCAGATCAGAAGGTTTTGAAGTGGTTGAGGCTGTGGATGGCATTGAGGGATTGAATAAGGCCATGACAGAAATGCCGGATGTGATTTTCACTGGAATTATTATGCCGAAAATGGACGGCTTTGCTATGAAAGATGCGCTGGCTAAGAATGTGTCTACGGTCAATATTCCAGTTTTGATGTCGTCGCACATGGGACGCGAAGAAGATCGCAAAAAAGCAATAGAAATGGGCGTGAAAGAATTTTTTGTAGCGGGCATGGTGACACCAAGGAAAGTGATTGAAAATATTCGAGCACTGTTTAATACAAAAAAATATCATTTAAAATTCGACGCGGCTGCACTGGATGCGCCAAAATTGTCAGCGGATTTTCATTTGGATGAATTCGTCTGCGCTAAATGTTATCAACAAAAAATGATGGAGTTGGAAATATCCGATGTTAACAAGAAAGAATTTAGAGCGCAATTTATCTGTCCAGATTGTAAATAACCCACTTGCAAATTGTGAATATATAGAGCAGGCGGAACCTGCTTTTGTAGTTTTACTTTATAAAAAAATGGATTGGAAAGTGAAGGAAACAAAGAAAGATTTTTCTGGAGACTTACTGGAAAAATATAGCCCAATCATCTTGGGTCTTTTGTACGGTCGTGGGATAATTGAAGAAGAAGACATTGAGAAATATTTCAGCTTTGATTATGAGCAGGTTTTCAAAGATCTTTCCAAAATTTCTGGGCTGGAAATGGCGGTGGTGCGCATTGAGGAGGCTCTTAAAAAGAAAGAACAGGTGGCAATCTACGGAGATTATGACGCGGACGGCGTGACAGCGACAGCTGTTTTGAAAGAAGCACTCGCGGACGTTGGATTTCCCAGTGTCATTTGCTATTTTCCTGATCGTCAGACGGAAGGCTATGGCTTAAACGAAAAGGCTTTGAAATATCTGAAGGAGCAAGGGGCTAAACTGATAATCACCGTCGATTGCGGCATAACTAATGTGGCGGAAGTGGAAAAAGCCAATCAATTGGGCATGGAAATCATCATCACAGATCATCATCACGCACCTCTTCAATTGCCGCGCGCGGTAGCGCTCATTAATCCTAATTTGCCGGAAAGCGGATTTGATTTCAAAAAATTGGCCGGAGTCGGCGTGGCTTTCAAATTGGCCGCCGCTTTATACGAAAGATTGGCGCCTGAAAAGAAGGATCAGCTCAAATGGGCGTTGGATCTGGTGGCAATCGGAACAATTGCTGATTGCGTGTCACTTTTAGGCGAGAATAGAACTCTGGTAAAGTATGGATTAGTTGTTCTTTCTAAGACTCGCCGTGCCGGACTTTTGGAATTGTTCCAAGTCGGGAGAATCAATGTTTCAGAGGACAAAGTGCCAGACACGCATACGGTGGCTTTCCAAATTGCACCGCGCATCAATGCTGCGGGACGAATTGATCATGCCAGTGCTTCGTATGAGGTGTTGGTCGGGAAAGATCCGGTGGTGGCGCGTGTTTTAGCACTCGAATTGGAAGATAAGAATCAAAAAAGACAAAAAATTACGGCTGAAATTTTTCGTGAAGTGCAGATTTTGGCCAACAATTCTTTCAAAGACAAAAATTTCATTTTTGCCTCAAATGAGCATTGGCCGATGGGAATTTTGGGATTGGTAGCGGGGAAGATTACCGGAGAATTTGGGAAACCGGCCATGGTGTTGCAGCGGAAAGATGGACTTTATGCCGGATCGCTGCGCAGTGTGCCGGAAGTTAATCTTATGGAAGTGATCACACGTTGTTCAACTTTAGTGGAGAGATTCGGTGGGCATTCTCAAGCGGCGGGTGTGAGTGTTTTGGATGAAAATATCGAAAAATTTTGCGACAAAATGACGTTGGAAATAGACAAGGAACTGAAAGGCAAGGAAATTTCACCATCAATCGAAATAGATTGCGAAATTTCTGTCGCGGATATTGGTTGGGAATTGGTTGACGAGCTGAAAAAAATGGAACCATTTGGCGAAGGAAATCGAGAACCGGTTTTTTGCGCGAAAAATTTCGTCATCTGCGAAGTGAAGGTGGTGGGCAATGGACAAAAGCATTTGAAGTTGGCCGTGCGAGGCGGGCTTGACAGTTCGAAAATTTTTGACGCTATCGGATTTTCACTGGCGGAAAAATTCCCAAATATCAAAAAAGATGATAGAATAGACATAGTATTCAACTTGGAAGAAGACGAATGGAATGCTAATAAAAAGATTCAGATCAAACTCATTGATTTGAAAATAACAACGTAGGTTGGTTGTATCCAGTTGTGCCATCGGGGGGTGTGCTTCTTGATTTTTTTAAGGAAGACGCCAATGCAAAGTGAAAAAAAAATTATTATATTTGATTTTGATGGTGTGATTGCCGATTCTTTCAAAGAAATTGTGACAATCATGAAAAAACTGGCTGTTTTTTCTTTGAATAAAAAAGATCGAGAGTTGAGTCAGAGAGAGGATGAATATTTCAGGGGTCTTTCGTCGGAGGAGTTATTTTTTAGAATGCCCAAATGGAAATTGTTTATTTTGGTCATTGGTGTCAGAATTGCAATGATTGGAATGATGAAAGATATCAGACCGATAGTTGGAATTAGAGAAGAGCTAAAAAAATTGAAAGAGGAAAATTATACCTTGGGCATTATAAGTTCCAACTATTCCAGCAGTATTAGAAAATTTTTAGTTGACAATGAGCTTGATTATTTTGATTTTGTCTATTCCAGCAGTGTTTTTTTGAGAAAAGAAAAAAAACTGAAGGAAGTTTTAGAGGCGCGTAAATTTTCAGCTGAAGAAGTGATTTTCATTGGAGATGAAACACGTGACATCGAAGCGGCTAAAAAAGCTGGGGTAAAAATCGTCTCTGTTAGCTGGGGCTTTACCACTAAGAAAATATTGGAGAAATACGCGCCTAATTATCTGATCGAAAGATCGGAAAAATTGGCTAGTTTAATTAAGGAAATATAATCCATGGAAACTGTGATAAAAATGTATACTGACGGCGGATCACGGGGCAATCCTGGACCGGCCGGTATCGGCGTATGGATTGAGACTCTGGACAAGAAGTATGGAGAATGTATCGGTGAGGCGACGAATAATGTGGCGGAATACGCGGCGCTCATTTATGGCCTGAAAAAACTGAAACAACTTTTGGGCAAGGGTAAAACTAGGCAATTTGCAATTGAATGTTATTTGGACAGTGAATTGGCGGTCAAACAGCTCAATCACGAATACAAAATCAAAGAAGAATATATTCAAAAGAATTTTATTGAAATTTGGAATTTGATGATTGAGTTCAAAAGTGTTATATTTAAGCATATACCGAGAGAGCAAAACAAGATCGCGGATAGTTTGGTGAATGAAGCGTTGGATGCGCGGGAGAAGCAAGGCAGTCTGTTGTAAAATTTTAAAAAAGTTTATGTTCAAAAAGAAAAAGACCTATATTATCTTAATTTTAGTTATAGCTATCATCGCTGGCGGTTATTATTTCAAATCTAAAAAAGCAGTGGTCACTTATACGACCCAGAAAGCCGAAAAGGGCAATTTGCTTCGCACGGTTTCTGTGACAGGCGCGGTTGTTGCTCCTGTGCAAGCAGATTTATCATTCAAATTGAGTGGCCAGGTTGAAAGCATGTTGGTCAATATTGGAGACAAAGTGGAGGTGGGTCAAAAAATTGCGACTATCGATAAAGGCGTGCTCCTTTCCCAGTTAGCGGCGGCGAATCGCGAAGTGGATGCGCAAAAGCAGACGCTTATCAATATGGAGAGACGAAGCGATGTTTATAATCATTTTCAAAAAGAAGCCCAAAGAGAGGCAATTCAGAAGGCTGAAGAAACGGTAAATCAGATTCAGACGAATATTAACGACACTACCTTATATTCGCCAATCGCCGGGATGGTGATTAAGC
>JAHFOP010000061.1:3333-4631 GCA_023261605.1 Candidatus Moraniibacteriota bacterium | reverse complement strand
AGATGACGGCGCCGGTCTTTCTCTGAAATTCGAATATCGGTTTTAGCACCGCGATAAGTGTTGTATCCGAGCAAAATGCTGTCCGATTCAACAGTCGGAATGTCCAGCGGCGGCGCAGCGGCGTTGGATTTCAACCATTTTATTTTAGGTGTTTCCGTGGTGGAAATCGGCAAATGAAAGATGCTGGCAATCTCTTCATTATTGAGGATAACTGATTCCTCTTGGATAAAATTGCGGAAAATGAAATTGTAAGCAATGTCTTTTTTATTAATTCTTTTGACTTGGAAACTATTAGTGTCTCCATTTTCATATTGCGAAAAGGCGTTTTCCATCTGCGCTAAAATCATCTGCGCGCGCTCACGCGTCGCGGCAGATGCCACTAGGCGAATATTAGCATAGTAGCCAGTCTTGGAAGCTTTATTCTCAATACTCTTCACCAACTCTTGCTCTTCCGGAGTGAGTTGCACTGTTTTAGGTTCATTTTTAAACGGATCCTCATTTTTTTTATTGGAGGATAGCGCGCTTGACGCCGCATTCATAACGCCCAAGCCCATCTTGAGTGCTATTGACTGCTCCACATCCGCCAACCGTTTGCCTTGTTGCATCTCATGTGCGATTCGACGACCATGCGTGCGCCACTTTATGCCGGCCGGTCGCAAAACCAGCTGGATGGCCGCTCCTTCATTGACCGTCTCCAATCTGGAAAGGGCGTTGGTTATGGCATTTAAGGGATCGACTTCCATCGCTTCATAAGTTTTGACCGGTAAAGTGAATCTTTTTTTCAATTTCACAATAGAACTTTCCGTGAAACTGCCCGGAAAGAAAATATTATAATCCTCCGCTTTTTCCAAAACCGCATTCGGGAAAAAACTGTGAATCTGTTTTTCAACCGATTCGCGGAATTTTTTCGGAATGGAGATGTAGAAAACGATCTCTTCGCTCTTGGCCGAATTGGCAATTTCAAAAGTTATGCCGGGAGTGCCATACAGAATTCGCGCGAATATATTGCGCGTATCTTTGAATGAAGCCAAAGCTGTCAAAAGTTGTTCCATCGAGCCAATCTCTTCTTTCCACATTTCATTGGAAGCGCGCCCGTCTGATCCATCTTTCTTTTCCGTTTTGGAAACACGAATGATTTCCAGATCCAAATTCATCGATTGATTGATATGGGCTCTGAAACCGAAATAGCTGCGCACCACCAACATGGCTCCACTCACGATAGAAGCCAAGGCGGAAATATAGATTAGATAGATTAGCAAGGCATTTAAATCAAGCATATTTTACATTTCTTTTATCAT
>JAHFOP010000061.1:0-3323 GCA_023261605.1 Candidatus Moraniibacteriota bacterium | reverse complement strand
TTCGCCAAGCAAGCGGTCATGAAATTCATCCAATGCATAATTATCTTCCAAATGACGCGCCACTTTTACTGCGTGTACGATGCCTTTCGTTTCGGCCAACTGCACCAGATTAGCGATTTTGCTCTCGGCGTCCATTCCGACATTGGCCGCCGAAGCGTCAGTGGCAATGTCTTGGTCGGTGGTCGGCGTGACGGGTTTTTGCAAACTCATCTTAGCCAGAATTCTGGCATAGGCCGACTCCTTTTCCGCCGCACCCTCTTTTCTCTCCACTGTACCTTCGATTGCATGAACAGTTTCTGTCTCTATCCCAGAACTCGCGCCTTCAACTGATGCACCGCCTAAAAATTTTTCTTTCAAATCAAGATCGCTTTCGTCGAGCGGTTCCAAGTTGGATTTTATTTCATCAACCATATTAGTTATTATTAAAGTTTAATTATATTTCAAACGAAGACTATTCGACGGTTTTCATTTCTTCCACAAAATCAGCTACAATATGCGCCACCATATCTTCATAACCGGCAATTTTTTCTTGCAAAAAAGTTTCCAGCCGCGCCGGTTCAACATTCTCATCAATCATTCTGGAATATTCGTCCTGATCACGATCTGTCAATTTTTCCATCGTTTCCAAAAATATTCGCTTCAGAACCACTTCGGTCATTTTCATGAGCAGTTGATCCTTTTTGTCCTCTGATAAATCAGAAAGGCCTAAGTCGTCAATTAATGTTTTTTGAATTTGATCAGTCATATTTTTTAGAGTTAATTTATTTAAAATGCAATTTTTTAAGCAGCTATTTGCAAATCTTCTATTTTTTCCTTCTCCGCAGAAATTTTCGCCACTCTGACCACCCATGAGAAAATAGTTTCATCTTTTTTAGGCTTGGCTTTTTCGCCCGCATATTTAAGCATGTCATTCACGAGTTTTTCAATATTTTTGGTCAATTTGACAGTAAGTTTCTTTTTCGGATCTGTGACAAGTTCCAATGCCGCGCCCTTCTTCCACTCGGGGAACTTCGCCCCTTTCATAAGACTCCAAATCTCATTGCTATTAATCGCCACGCCTCTCATTAATTTCTGAGCTCGATCATAATCACTTTCTCCTGAGACAAGCTTGTATTCTTTGGCTAGTTTTTCGAAACTTTTCATAGACGCTAAAGCTGACTTTTCCATGGCGTTCGGCCGATTTTTGAGCTCCTTGACCAGCTTTAGCCCTCCCGCGGCCGCCAGCGCTCCGGCTGACACCTTCATTATATTATCTTGCAACTTGTCCGCATCAACACCGAATATTTTTTCACCTGGCACAATATTGGTATATTTCCCCACCGCTTCTACACCAGACGCTTTCTGCTCAACTAGATCTTCGACCTTAACGGCATCCTGAACTGGTGACGCAATATGGTTAATGGGCTGACCCATTTGCTCTTCCCCACGCAAAATGCTCGCATTATTTTTTTGGATTTTTTCCAGTATCGCCTCTTTTTCAGCTCCGCTTAGGCCAGTAGCGTGTTCAGACACATTTTGAGCCGCATCTTGCGCCATTCCTGCGTGCGCGTGCGATAAAATATCTTCCGCTTTCGGAGAAGTCAACACTTGACCATAATGACCATCAGCCCAATGAACGATAGGCTCACTATTGTGTTTGATATTTTCAATCTGATCCGCTGTTAAATTTTTGGCATGATTGATTATTGAATCGAGATCTGCTTTCCCATAAATTAACTTAGAAAAATCCAGCCTATCTCCAATTTTGATTCTATTAATATTTTTAAAACCAAAAGTATTGTGGTTTTCAGCCACTCTGTTCTTTAGTGTATCTATAACATTAGCCTGCTGCTCTGGACCTAAGTTGGAAAACTCACTACTGTGTGACAGATGACTGCCAATCATTTTCCAAATGCTATTATTAGTCCTGTTAGCCACCTCCACGCCGCTAAGAAGAGTGTGCGAAACTCCACTGTTCTCCACTACCCCACCGACTGCCTCGACCGGTACATGCGCCTCCGGCACGGAAGTCATTTCTGTGATTGTTGTTTTGGGAATTTCAAGATTAGGAGCATAGTCGCCATTTTTTGTGGATAAATGATCGGCCATGTTGCCGCTGATTGCTTTTGATATTTCTTGTGGTGGAACAGCTGCCGCAGGATGTTGCTCAGGCAAGACTCCCCATGATCCACTACCGCCATGCTGAGTTCCGAATGGATGACTTGCTTTCCACTCTTCGAACCAGGCTGGTACAACAACGGGTAATTTGAAATTGATATGTTGTCCCAAATTCATGTGATGACCCAAGCGTCTCAAAGCGTCAGGAATGACCGCGGCCGAAAGCGCGCCCAAAGCCATGCCAGAGCCTTTTCTGATGGTGGCATTTTTCAATTCTCGCCGTAAATCTTCCCGATAACCATTGGGCAATTTTTGCATATAGGCCATGAGCTTGGCCATTTTCTTTTCTTGGTCGCTTTCTTTTTCGATATCGCCCAAAACTTCTTTTCTTTCCTTTGCCAGTCTGGCCTCTTCCTTATTGCGATAATTTTTTTCCAACAGTCTCGAATAACCCACGCCAGCCGTTGTTCCACCCAAAACTTTTCTAGCATAAAGACCGACCGCACCGGCCGCACCAAAACCTGTCACTCCGGCAACGGCAATGCCGGCGCCCACCAAAGCCACATTGAAGCGCCGGAAATTCCGCTACCTTCGCTTTTACTGTACCAATGGAAAAATTTCTTAGCACCCTTCATGAGCCATCCCGCCGCCCGCCCCGCCTTGCCCCATTTGGCTTCCAAGACTTGCGCGCGAGCTTCTGTTCGTGATTCGTATAGATTTATTTTTTCATCTTGATTGAAATATTTGGTCAGTCTTTCCATTTCAGTTTTCAGTTCCGCCTCCGGCAAAGCCTCCCCTCTCAATTTTTCCACTTCATACATCGAAAGATTGTTGAGCGCTGTTTTGTATTCATCAAAAAGTTGTTTCTCCTCAGAAACATTTTTATGAGTTGAAGTCAAATTCACCCCAAAGAATTGTTTCAATTTTGAAAAAACATTCGTCACTTCATAATTCTTTCTGGAATAATTCATCCGCGCCTTCGCCACTGCAGCGCGCAGTTCTTCCAATCTGTTGTCCAGCGTTTCTGCGCTCGCTGGTTTTAGTTTAGGTTTTGGTATTGGCGGTGGCTCGGGGCTTGGTTCAGGTTTTGGTTTTGGTTCAGGCGTTGGCACTGGTTCAGGTGTAGGTGTAGGTTTAGGTTTAGGCGTTGGCACTGGTTCAGGTGTAGGTGTAGGTTTAGGTTTAGGCGTTGGCACTGGTTCAGGCGTAGGTGTAGGTGTGAGTGT
>JAHFOP010000024.1 GCA_023261605.1 Candidatus Moraniibacteriota bacterium | reverse complement strand
ATAAAATTTTGTAAGCCACTGGATAGTCCACTGAAGTCGAAAGACTACTTCCCAAGCTACCGGATTGTTTTTGTGCCAAAAGTGAATATGTATCCGTCGGATGTAAGACATCCATATCAATTTTCCACGGCAACAAATAGCTATATTTGACGGTTACTGTTTCTTTCGGACTGACATAAACCCAATTGGCAAAAACCGTCTTCTCGCCATCGATATAAATTTTCGTCCCGCTCTCCGGATCAATTTTGGCACTATCTTCTTCTGCTTGAACTTGCGGGTCACGAACATATCCCAGCGTGCCATAGTCCAGCGGTGCTACATCAATTTCGCGCGTCTGACCTTCAGCACTGAGCAGAGTTGCACCTTTTGGCACGTACACACGCATATAATCCGCATTGACCTTGTTCCACCATTCATATGGCGTGTCTCCTCCATTATGATGACGAACAATCGTCACGGTGTCAATGATACTGCCGTCCGCTTGAATCTCTGCCTGATGAGAAATTTTTTCATCAATCACTCCATCGGTTTTGAAACCATTGATATTGGTATTGATAACGCTCAGATAATCTTTGGGCGTGTTCAATATTTCACCCGACCAACCATTGATCGACAAAACTTTTTCGATATCTTCATTTTTAGAATAGATCAAAATCTGTTTTTCATTCAAACTCTCTATCAACACATTCAAAGCTTTCGACATCTCAGGAAAACTTTTCATATTGATAATTTTATCCAAAATTTTGGGTGCCAAATCACCCAGAATTTTTTTCGGGTTATTGAGCTCCTTATCATAATCAACTTCCACCTGGTATTGGACTTCCTGAATAAAGTTATCTTTATCGACGACAATGCCATATTCCGGCATATCGATTGGTCCGGTCACTGCCAGAAGTTTCTGCATAACCGTCGGCGTCATTGTGATCACACCGTCCACGGTCGGTCCACCGGCTTTTTCATAAAACCAAGCAGCTTTTTCAGCAGAAGTCGGGAAATTTGGAAACCAATTAGAATCATGCAAACTCCAATTAGCACTGATTTTTTGGATCGGCGCGGGAGGAACGATCCTGGTGCGCAATTGGCCATCCGGATTGAAGATGCCGTCGATAAAAAATTTTCGCACGCGTCCATTGAAAATATCCAGCAGACCATAGCTCCCGATGAACCCACCAGTCGCGCGCGCCTCTTGATTATTCTGGAAAAGAAAAAGATATTTCCGCGGACTATTGCCCCCTAAAATATCGTTAAAAATATTTTCTTGTCCCAAAAAAACCGCCATAGCATTATTAACTTCCGGCAAAGCTTGCTTCACTTCCATGAATTGGCTCCGCTCCGAAGCCGGCACATCATCCACATTGACACTGTCCAGTTCCTTCTCCGCATTCAAAAGAAGATCGGCCATCTGTCGAATGTCTTTTTCATTGTCACGAAAAAGACTCAAATAAGAAATGGGGTTCCCCTGATCTCCGCCAGCCCGGAGAGCATCAACATTTTTCAGAACATTCGAGCTTAAGATTCCAACCTTGCTCAAATCATTCCCGGCCGAAATCATATGACTGCCCGAAGAAAGTTTGGAAAAATAAGGCGCGTATTTGGTCGCATTGACCAATATGCGCCCCATGCCATTGAGTTGCGCATCTATTCCCGCCAATTTTTCATGCGCATTATTGAATTGATTATACGCCGCTTCAAAATCGCCCTTTTTGAAACTTTCTTTAGCGGCTAGAATTTCCGTCATGGCTACCGTCGCGTTCTCCAAGCCATTCTTTCTGATTTCAAATCCGCGGATAATGAAATTAAAAAACACTATCATAATAAGGAAAGCCACGCCCGCCTTCAAAAAAGTCAACATTCGCGACATTTTCTCAATGGGTGTTTTTTCAGTTTCTCGTTTTTGTCTATTTTTTCCAATTCCAGACGACCAAATATTTTCTCTTTCATCATGCAATGTTTTTTCTCGAAAAATCTTTTCTTCCTCACTTTCCTCCCGCAAATATTCAGCAGAACCAAAACCGCCCCAGCCACTAGTTTTTTCTTCCTTTGGCTGTTCCACAATTTCTTCTTTTGACTCATTCTCAACTTTCTCACTCTCGCTATCCTTCCCAAAAGACAACGCCACCACTTTTTTCATCTTTTCGATTTTTTCCAAATCCAAATCGCCCGCTTCATTGACCGGCCTAACATCAAACATCTGCGGCAATATTTTTTTACGTTCTTTCATCTACTTTTTATTTTTTCATACAGCTCGAGTGTTTGGCGCGACATTTTTTTCCAGCTGTATTTTTTCGCTTGCGCGTAACCCTTCTTCGCCAAATCTTGCCGCAACGCTTCGCTGCTATAAATATCTTGCAAAGCTTTCGCGATATCTTCCACGTCTTTTCCGTCAAAATAATAAGCGCTATCACCCAAAATTTCTCGCGAACACGGATAATCAGCCGCCAAAACCGGGGTGCCCCGCGACATTGCTTCCAACCCCGGTAATTCGAAACCTTCATGCAGCGACGGTCGAACATAGGCCAAGGCGTTTCGGAAAAGCGCATCCAAATCATAATCCGGTACAAAACCGGCAAACACAATATTTTTTATTCCATTTTCCGTGACCAAAGTTTCCAATCTCTTGTAAAAATAATCTTCACTTCCCACAAAAACCAGTTCCGCATCCACATTTTCCTTTTCTATTTTTTTCATCGCCAACACCAGCCGTTCCGGATTTTTGTGCGGATAAACATTACCGACATACAAAAAGAAAGGTTTAGATATGCCATAGCGTGGCAAAATATCATCGTCTTTTCTAAAATTAAAAAGACAATAATCGTCGCAAGCTTCATAAGTCACCACGACTTTCTCTTCAGGAATTCTCAGATAATTCTTCAAAATATCTTTTTTGGTAAAACGCGAAACAGCAATGATGCGATTCGAACGGTGCACGGCCGAACTGATAACCAATTTATAAGCGGTGAACTTCAGCCAATATAACGCGGGAGACAGTGTAGAGCTTCTAATCGTTGGGTAGTTGAGCAATATCAAATCATGGATCGTCACAATGAAACGACCGAAATAGAATATTGGCACGTTGAAATGAGGGAAGTGCATCAGATCCAACTGATATTTTTTCAAGAGACGCGGAAATTTTAGCTGCTCAGCAAAACCATACCATCTAAAATCCGCTAAAACTTTTTGGAAGTTTTTATTCTGCGGTACATATTCTGCAAAATTTTCTTTTTTCAAAAAAACAAAATACTGATTCCCCTCATCAATTTTTTCCAAATTTTCGATAAGTTTTTGTGTATAGCGCCCCAGCCCCTTACCGATTGGACCATAGAAGCGGGCGTCAATTCCAATCCTCATGAATATATATTTGTCAATTATCACCGCTTCAATTATACCAAAAATACCGACTGCTGGATAGCCGGAACAACATAACTAAAAAACACTCTAGATCCAGCAAAGACGTTCCCAGTGTGACGTCTCTTGCGGCCTGATTCATATTACAAAAAATTACAAAGCATTCAACACTCGCAAAGTTTTTCTGGCAGTGACCATCCAATTGAACTGCTTGGATTTTTCCAGTCCCTTTTGCGCCAAGTTCTCTCGCAAGCCATCATCCGTCAAAATTTCCCACATAGCATGAAAAAGTTCACCTGGCTTGTCCGGATCGATCATAACAGCTGCCCCACCAACTATTTCCGGCAAAGAAGAATTGTTGGCAGTGATGACCGGCACGCCACAGCTCATCGCTTCCAGCGGTGGAAAACCAAAGCCTTCAAAAAAAGACGGATAGGCGAAAAGAGACGCCAGATTATATAGATACGGCTTGTCCTCGTTGGGAATTGAATGGATTATCTTGATCTTGTTCCTAAACGGCGAATTTTTTATTTCAGCGAAGATTGCTTCAGCATTCCAACCGGATTCACCCACAATCACCAATTCATATTTCAAAATATCCGGCCGTGCCCGAATCGCGGCATATTCCTGCAAAGCATTGTAGGCTCTCACGGTGCCGATGATATTTTTTCTCGGCTCAATGGTGCCCAAAGTCAGGATAAATTTGTATGGCAAACTATATCTCTCTTTGGCCTTGATCATTCCGGCATCGTTCCTGCCGATGATGCGAAAATCATTATTAACCGAGCTGTAAATAGTTTCAATTTTTTCTTTTTTTATGTTATACAAATCAATCAAGTCATTTTTCGTAGAATGTGAAACAGCGATAACCTTGTCCGCTGCACGACAAATTGTCCGAGTATTGATGAACATGTGCCACCATCTTCTTTTAACAGAAAAATATTCACTGTGACGCTCGAAAGAAAGATCATGCACAGTCAGCACTAATTTGGCGGCCTTGCTCACAGAGCCAAAAATGATATTGGGCATAAAAACAACTTGCGCTCCACCACACAAAATATCAATCTTCGGCCAAGCCAGATACCAAAAAAATAAGTTGAGAATTTTATTGGGGATCTTAAATCTTTTTATCTTAACATTCTTAAATTGCGAAAAAAAACCAAAATCAAAATTTGGTTCTTTCCAAGAGTTCAAAAAAAGGACATATTCATTCTTATTGTCCAATTTGAATAGATTTTCCAAAAGTCCCAGTGTATACTCCTCCACTCCGGTTCGCCGGCCATCCATGAGACACCGCACATCAACTGCTATTTTCATGACACTCTAAATTAGTTTCTAAACAAATATTATATTTAAATTTAAATTTTTTTAATATCGTCTTTCAATTTTTCAATTGATAATTTTCTATTCCAAATAATGTTTAATCAACACTCCCCAGAAGCCTAAAAATATCCCTAGCAATAAAGACGCCAATAGAATAATTTTATAATTCGGTTGATATTTTGCGATCACTGGCGCAGCGCTTACAATTTCAAACCAAGTGTTTTCTTTTTGGTCATTGTTCAATAAATTTGTATTTTCGATAACCACCTTAGCTATGCCGGCAGAAATTTTCTGCGCGTCACTAGCGGTGCTGGCGGAAAAAGATACTGCTACAATTTGCGAAGACCTTTTTTCAGCTGTGATGTTTTTGGACAATTTTCCTGCAGCAGAAGAATCGCTTTCCATGTTCGCGGCCGCATAGATATCACTCACTACGCGTGGACTTTTGAGCCATTCCACAATTGTATCCACGAATCTTTCGTCCGCTTGCAAACGGTAATAATCATCGTACTTGTAATCAGTTGTTTCTTGTGATCCGGCGCGCGTAACATTGAGCGTGAGAGACGCATCATAACGCACTGGCAGGAGGTAGAAATAACCAAGAACGACCAGTGCAATAATAATGATTGTGCCAAAGAAAAGCTGCTGATGTTTTTTAATAATATTGAGATACTCTTTGAGTTCCATAAATTTTCAATTCATTGTAAATTAACCATTGAACATTGAGGATTTATACACTTAGACCATTTTTGAACTCTTCATACTCTCTTTCTATATAGTCTTTAATTTTAATCTTAAACTCGTTTTTGTCAAATTTCATGACCGTACTCCTGATATATTCCGGATTATAACTCATCGCCTCAAATTTTTTGACCGCCACCATGATGCTCTCGGGCGTTTGCTCGTTGAAAAAAATTCCCGTTTTGCCTTCTTCCACATGTTCCGGGATATCTCCCCCACGATACGCAATGAGTGGCGTACCGGCTGCCATGGCTTCGATGGCCGTAATGCCAAAATCCTCTTCTTGCGGGAAAATCAAAGCCTGACACTGCGAAAAGTGACGACGTAATTCGGCGTCATCCACTCGTCCCAGAAATTCAATGTTGGACTTAGCCATTTTCTTGAGACGCTTGAATTCCGGTCCGCGTGAGATGATTTTTAGTGGCCACCCTAATTGATTAAAAGCTTCGACGACGATATCAAAACGTTTGTAAGCCATTAGGCGACCAGCAGCCAAAAAATATTTTTCTTTTTTGTGACTAATTTTGAAATTTTCCACATCCACTGGCGGATTGATCACTAAGCTTTCTCTTTTGTAATATTTTTTGATACGCCGCGCGATAAAACGCGAGTTAGCAATGAGTTTATCCGGTCGGTCGGCACTGACACGATCCCATAAACGGACATAATTCATCGCAAACGGCACCAGTTTTTTGATGCAAGCCGGAAAAGAAAAATCACGAGTATATTTTTGGCAATCATCCCAGGCAAACCGCATAGGTGTGTGCATATAGCAAATATGCAAAGTTTCCGGTCCGGTGATGATGCCCTTGGCAAAACTGGAAGAATCGCTCAGCACCAAGTCATAATCGGAAAAATCAAACTGCTCAATGGCAAAAGGCATAAACTGCGGAAAAACCCGATGGCGTATAATCGCAAATGGAATTTTTTGCAGAAAAGAAGTTTTTATTTCTTTCCCCTTGAAACTGCCGTGCATCAATTTCTCACTGTAGATCAAGGTGTAAATCGGCGCGTCCGGAAAAAGCTCGCAAAAAGCTTCCAACACTTTTTCCGCGCCACCATTCTGCACCAAATAGTCATGAACTAGGGCAATTTTCATATAACCCCATTATACCAAAAAACCGCCTAAAAGGCGATTTTTCAAAAATAAAGCTGGGCAGTGACACATTAACCCATTATTACTGCTGTAATTTTTGTGCCGGACAGGAACCTAGAGTATAATATTTGACTGCAGGATTCATACAAGCGCTACATACATTAGAAAAAGAAACTATACACAAAGCATTTTGACATTTTCCATCATCCACCAACCATGCGCAAATCGGAGAGCTGAATCGACCGCATGAGGTGGCTTTGCGTTGAGCATCCGAACAGAAAATTTTTGTCGTATCACAAAAATCTATTTTCGGATCATAACATTTCTGCTGTTTTTCACACCAAAATAATCCGTCACTAGTCAAGCACCCGTGATCATCTTTCAATTCGCACGGTTCTACCCCTGGACGGTAGCATTTCTGCAATACGTCACACCAAATGTCTCCGACGCTCGTCAGACAACCATTTGCATCTCGTACGATTGGAGCATTCTCGCTAGAAACACTTTGCGCCGGGCTAGAGATAGGTGCTTGTTCTGACGCTGGCGCAGCAGTTTGTTTAGTGCAACCCGCAAGGATCAGCACAAATAAAAGTCCTGCGACAATATAGCTCGTTTTTTTGGCAAACCTTCTCAACACATTCTTGACTGCTTTCATAAACATACTTGTTTTTAAAAATTTCTTCTCTTGTTAAACAACACTCCGACTGTCTTGAGACAGATTTGGATGTCAAGCCACAATGACCAATTTTCAATATAGTATAGATCCAAGCGATATTCATTTTCAAAATCCAAATCTGAGCGACCGGAAATCTGTGCCATGCCAGTCACGCCGGGCTTGATGGTGAGCAAACGTCGATGGTATTCCATATATTTTTCCACTTCCCTTTTTTGATGAGGGCGCGGTCCAACCAGACTCATCGAACCGAAAAGAACATTGAACAATTGTGGCAACTCGTCAATGGAATATTTTTCGATAAAACGCCCTACCCGCGTCTTTCGCGGATCATCTTTGATTTTGTAGAGCGGACCTTTCCGCACGCTTTGTTTTTCAATCAATTCCTGTTCCAAGTCAAATGCTTTTTCCAAATTCTCATTTTCCTTAGTCACGCAACAATCCCATTTCATATAGCGGAATTTATACACAAAAAATTTCTTGCCATTATCGCCAATACGCTCATTTTTGTAGATGATTGGCCCCTCGCTGTCCAAATGCACGGCCAGGGCGGTCACAAGCATAATAGGAGAAGCGATGATGATGCCACACGTTGAAGCAATGATGTCAAAAATACGCTTCAATATTTTCCCCCAGCCTTCAAGCGGAGTGTTGCGCACTTCGATGATTGGTTCTCCACTCAAAACTCCCAAAGTGAATTTGGAAGTTTGCAGGGTGGTCGGAATATATTTGAATTCGATATTATTGATAGCTGAGAAGTCGATTAACTTTTCCTGCTCGGCATCCGTAATCATCGGGTCACACAAGATTATTTCATCAATCCCTTTTTCTTTTTGAATTCCTTTTATCACATGTGGACTGGCCGTTTCAATTTGATCAATAACTTCGTAGCCCATATTTGGACTTTGACTGATGATTTTGAAAATCGTATCCATCTTACCATTTTTGCCAATAAGCAAAAGCTTATGCACACCAATACCACGCGTTCGCAGCAGCCATTTTTGAATGAGCTGAATCAGATAGCGCGCCATGACGATATAGAAAGTGCCGATCATCCAAGCAGCCAGAATGACAAAACGCGAAGAAAACCATTCGCGTTTCAAAAATATAGCTACAATAATAATGACGAGACCAATCGAAGTGGCGGAAAAAATCTTCAGCGCTTCTTTCCAAAATTTCCGCGTCGAACGAATGTCATATAATCCTTCAATAGCATAGATAATGATAAAAACCGGCGCGACCATCAAAATGATTTTGATATAGCTATGAAAAGGAAAGGTATATAGTTTCGGCTTCAGCGCCAAAATTTCCGGCACATTTCGGATAGAATAGGCTGAAACTGCCGCCAAGACCAACATTAAAAAATCAATCGGGACTTGGATGGCGCTGAAAAATAATTCTGATTTCTTCATATTTTAAATATTTATCAAGGTAAATCTATAAGCCGGATTCTGTCGAGCCTGCCTCATCGGCAGACAGAAATAGTTATTTATCTGGGACTATTATTACTAATAGCCTCGAGCGGCACTTTCTGTATTTACGTAAAACACAGAACACGACCTTGCATCTAGGTAAGGATTTAGCCGTTTCACCCTTCAACTTCGCTCAGGGTAAACCCTAAGCTTATATCGAAGATTATTCCATTTGCATGGAACCTTTGAACATTTCTATTCAAAGCGTCTCTGCTCGCACCTCGTGGATCACTCCAGACGGGCGTTACCCGCTACCAATTTACCTGTCACTCGTGAGTGACGGGTAGATGTCCGGACTTTCCTCCCCAACATTGCTGTCAGGGCAACTATTCGATTTACCTTGATAAATAACTAAAAAACACATCACTGGGTACGATATTCAATTATACACCCGTTTTGATCTTTTGTCAATTAAGATTCCCCCATTTCCCCTCTAATAAAGCTTTTTTATCTGAGTTCTACTGTTCCATACTACCACATTAACCCAAATTCTTCAACAACTCTTTCTGATTTTCCAGTTTTTCTTGATACTCCTTAAGATTGCCCTTGGTTCGCTCGCTGATTTCTTTCGGTGCGCTAGAAATGAATTTTTTGTTCGAGAGAAGTTTTTCAGTGTTGGTCACCAATTTTTCCAGATTCTCAATCTCTTTTTGCAACCGCGCCTTTTCTTTTTCTGTGTCAATGAGCTCTGCAATGTCCAGATTCAAGTTAGCGATTTTTATAGTCTTGGTCGTCGGTTTACTATTGACAATTTTCACCCGCGCTAATTTCTCAATGATTTCCTGATTGGTAATTTTCAAGCTGTAAGCCGTGATGACACGCACAGGATCAATTTTGTAACTGGAACGAATATTTCTAACCTGACCGATTATTTCTTGCAGTTTTTGAAATTCACGTTCAGCTTTTTTGTCGATTAACTTTTTGTCAGTTACCGGCCATTTTTCTATCATTAATATTTTACTTCCGGAAAAAGAATCCTGCCAAATTTTTTCTGTCACAAAGGGCGCAAACGGATGAGCTAATTTTAGGATTTTGTCCAAAACATAGCCCAACACTTTTTCATTTTTTTCAATCTTAGAAATCTCCAAATACCAATCTGCCAGGTCGTTCCAGATGAAAGATTGCAACTTCTCCCCTGCCAAAGAGAATTTGTATCCGTCTAAGTCAGTCGTAACCTCACTAATCAAAACATTTAATTTGCTGACAATCCATTTGTCAGCCAAGGTTTTGACATCTCTGAAATTTATTTTTTCAATCAGTTTCATATCCGGATAAGTTGTGGCCGAATAACGATAGATGTTCCAGAGTTTGGTCACAAAATTACGAAAGCTTTCAATTTTTTCTTCCGAAATCCGCACATCATTGCCGGGAGTGGAACCAACAAGCAGTGCCAAACGCACCGCATCAGTCCCGAATTGGTTAATCACATCCAATGGGTCAATGCCATTACCTTTCGACTTGGACATTTTTTTGCCGAACTTATCCAAAACCATGCCATGCAGATAGACATTTTCAAAAGGAATTTCGCCAACCGCAAAAAGTGACATCATAATCATGCGTGAAACCCAAAGGGTGATGATTTCATACCCAGTTTCCAAAACTTGGGTCGGATGGAATTTTTTGAGATCACCTGATTTTTTCCCGTTCTTGAAATTTTGTGACCAACCTAATGTGGAAAAGGTCCACATGCCAGAAGAGAACCAAGTATCAAGTGTGTCTGGATCTTGAATCCAATTTTTTCCTTTCGGTGCTTTTTCTCCAACAAAAATTTCTTCGCCTTTATACCACACTGGAATCTCATGCCCGAACCAAATCTGTCTCGAAATGCACCAGTCATGCAGATTGGAAATCCAGTCAATGTAGCGATTGGTGAAACGAACTGGAATGAATTGAATTTTTTTATTTTTCGCCACTTCCAAGGCCTTTTCTTTCAAAGATTTTCCACCCAGGCGTTTCAATTTTTTATCCACGGCAATGAACCACTGTTTGCTCGGCAATGGTTCTACCGCCGTACCACAACGATAGCAAGTCGACAGATTGTTTTCCATTTCTTCTTCTTTTTCCAGAAGTCCCGCCTTTTTCAGTTCAGCTACCACCATCTCCCTAGCTTCTAGCGCAGTGTGACCGGAAAAATTACTGAAATCATTTCTGATTTTACCGTCCTCGTCGATGACTTTCACAATTTCCAAATCATTGTCCTCTGCCATTTTCCAATCCACCATTGAATGGGCTGGGGTGACGCCGAGTGCACCAGTGCCGAAATCCATTTCCACATTGCGGTCAGCGATAATTTTTATTTTCAGTGGCACACCACAAAAATATACAGTCCCAGTTTGGCCGATCAATTTTTTGTACCGCAAGTCTTTCGGGTTGACTGCCACAGCCGTGTCGCCAAGTTTGGTTTCCGGTCTTGTAGTCGCGATAGCAATCGGAAAGTCTTTACTATATTTGAAAGTATACAGTTTCGTTTTTTGGTTTTCATATTCCAATTCATCATCCGCCAAAGTGGACTTGCACCTCGGACACCAATTCACAATCCGCTCTCCGCGATAAATTGCGCCTTCATTGTACATCTCTACAAACATTTTCTTGACCGCTTTTTTTCTTTCCTCATCCAGAGTGAAAGCTTCGCGCGACCAATCAAGCGATGCCCCCATCTTGCGGGTTTGACCAAGTATAGTTTTTTGCGTTACGCGCAAAAATTTCCAGACCTCTTGCAAAAATTTAACTTTGCCCAAATCATGCCGAGTCTTCCCCATTTCTTTCAACAGTTTTTTCTCCACCACATTTTGCGTGGCAATGGACGCATGATCAGTGCCAGGCAACCACAACGCTCGATAGCCTTTCATGCGATGAAAGCGGATAAGCAAATCTTGAATGGCCAACATGGAAGAATGACCAAGATGTAATTTGTCGGTGATGTTGGGTGGTGGTAACACAATGGTGTATGGCTTAGCATTTTTCGGCAAATCTAAATTATCCGGATTGAAAAACCCGCTTTCTTCCCAGCGTTTATATATTTTGTCCTCGTACTTAGCAGGCTCGTATGTTTTTGGAATTTCTGGCATAATTATTTCCTCACTTCCACCTTCAATTCTTTTTCCAAACTCGTTATTATTTTCTCCATCACCTTGTCCACTTCGGCGCTTTCCAAAGTTTTGTCTTTGGCAGCGAGAGTAATCCTGATAGCCAGACTTTGTTTGGCTTTGAAGAAGTCAAAAAGTGCCACGCTATCAATCAATTGGCCACCGACTTTTTTTGTCAGTTTTTCAATGGCAGAATAAGTCACCGTTTCCGGCACGATCATCGAGATGTCGCGCGTGACGGACGGTAATTTGTTGATGGTGTGATATTTTTTGGTTTTCGGCACGGTCGCCAAAAGTTTTTCTAGATCGAATTCCGCCATCGCCACCCGTTTAGCAATTTTATATTTTATGAGAATCATCGAATTCACTTCACCGATCACCCCAATGCTATGATTATATATTTTCACTTCCGCCACACGTCCTGGATGCGCCACTTGAGATTTGGTTTCAAGGAAAGAGACTGTCTCACCTTTGACTCCCAGACTTTCCAACATATTTTCAATCACGCCTTTCATTTCATAAAAAGTTTCCGCGTCCTTGTCTTTTTCCAAAACAGTTGTTGCTATTAACATTCTTTTTTCTTCCACTCGGTCATTGTTCGGATAATAGACTCGTCCAATTTCAAATAAATTGAAACCTTCAAAATGCTTAAGATTTTCACGGACATTCTTCAAAATATTCGGGATGAGACTGGCGCGCACCAATTCCTGATCCGGATTCATCGGATTGGCAATTTCATAGTGTTTGATATTATTCAGACCGCAAATTTCTGCATCGCGCTTCGCATAGAAAGAATAGTTGTACATTTCATCAAATCCAAAATTGGCCAACATATTTTTCAAGCGACGCTCAAAAAACACTTGTTCATTCTTTTTCGACGGTTCCACCGGCTCGAGCAATGCTTGCGGCTGGATTTTTTCATAGCCGCGCAACCGACCGATTTCTTCTATCAGCTCTTCTTGGTTTTTCAAATCCACTCGAAAAGTCGGGATTTCACACACCAACCTTTTTGATTGAATAGCAGTATTAATCCCGATACTATTTAATATTTTAAATATCTCTTTTGGCAAAACTGTTTCACCCAAAAGACTGCTGACATATTCCAAATCTAATTTTATTTTCCAAGGTTTGATCTTATTCGGATACACATCCACAATTCCCTCCAATTTTGCATCAGCAGTATGCTCCAAAATTTCGATAATTCTCGTCATGGCTTTCTCCGCTAGGTTTGGATCAATATTTTTTTCAAACCGGTCGGACGATTCAGTTTTAATATTAACTCGCGCTCTGGTACGCCGTATACTCGTCGCATGAAAATTGGCCGCTTCCAAAACAATCGTTTTCGTATTTTCATTGATGCCCGAGTTTTTCCCACCCATAATTCCAGCCAGTGCCAGCGGTGTTTCGCCATTGGTGATAAGCAAATCAGTATCATCCAAAATTATTTCGCTGTCATCCAACAAAATTAATTTTTCCTTATTTTTTGCTCGCCTTACGATGATTTCTGCTTTTTTATTTTTAGGATTATAGATTCGTTCTGCATCAAACGCATGCATCGGTTGCCCCAGTTCCAACATTATATAATTCGTAGCATCCACCACATTATTGATCGCTTTGATACCGCAAGATTTCAATCTGGCTTGCATCCATTCCGGCGAAGGTTTGATTTCTATATTCTCCATTACTGCGCCGA
>JAHFOP010000060.1 GCA_023261605.1 Candidatus Moraniibacteriota bacterium | reverse complement strand
TTCTATAGAACAAAAAACCATCATAGGCGGAGATGGTTTTGTGAAATCGATTTCGGCGGCTTCAATCATTGCTAAAGTCACGCGGGATCGGATGATGGTCGCTGCTCATGAAAAATATCCGCAATATAATTTTTTGCAACACAAAGGTTATGGCACCAAGATTCATATGGAGGCGCTCAAAAAATTCGGCCCGTGTGAAATTCATCGCAGAAGCTTCCGGCCAGTCAGGGATGTGTTTGATATGTATAGATCAAACATCAGTAATTAGTGTAAGTATTGATTTTAAGCCGTAAATAAGCTAAGATAAGTATATGAAAGAGGTAATCGAAAAAATCATCAGCCAGTCTACTATTGAGCTCAAAAACCAAGAAAATTGGCCTGATTTTGAGATGTCGATCATAGAGGTGGATTACCCGAAAAACGAAGCTTTTGGAGATTTCACAACCAATGTGGCGATGAGTCTCGGTCGTCTAGCCAAAAAAAATCCGTTGGAAATAGCGGAAAAATTGTCAGCGGTCATCAGTCAAAAGTCATCGATAAAAAATATTTTTGAGAAAGTGGAGGTTGTTGTGCCGGGGTATATCAATTTTCATTTTTCAGCCAAATATCTACAGGACAAAGTCGCCCAGATAAATAAACAAAAAGAAAAATTTGGTGATTCTGAAGTAGGTAGGGGAATGAAAATAAACAATGAATTTATTTCTGCTAACCCGACGGGGCCGTTGCATCTGGGAAATGGAAGAGGCGGATTTTATGGTGATTCAATATCGCAAGTTCTAAAAAAAGTTGGTTTTGAAGTTGTTAAAGAATATTATGTCAATGATGCAGGTGAGCAGATTCTCAAATTGGGGCATAGCGTTTTGAAAGATACGGAGGCAGTTTATAGCGGAGAATATATCGACAAACTCAATGAAGAGTTTGTTGGAAAATTTAATGATGTGAAAGAGCTGTCCGCTGCCGCTGCCTTGCGTGTTTTGGAAAATATCATAAAAATTACAGTTAAGGACAAAATGAAAATCGAGATGGATAATTATTTTTCAGAAAAAGATTTGCATGTTCCAACTGAAAATAAAGATGGAAAAATTGGTGAGGCGATTGAAATCTTAAAAGATAAAAAATTTATTTATGAAAATGAAGGAGCAATGTGGTTGAAAACTACCGAGTTTGGCGATGATAAGGATAGAGTGCTAGTTAAGACTGACTCCCAAAAAACATATTTTGCTTCTGATTGCGGATATTTATTAAGTAAAAAAGAAAGGGGTTTTGATAAAATCATTGAGATTTGGGGGGCGGATCATCATGGCTATGTAAATAGATTTCGAGCGGCGGCGGAGGCGCTGGGATTTCAGAAAAAACAAGTTAAATTTATTATTGTTCAACTAGTGAAATTGGTGAAGGATGGCAAGGAAGTCAGAATGAGCAAGCGAGCAGGGAACGTGGTGTCAATTGATGAATTGATTGAAAAAGTTGGACATGATGTGACCAGATTTTTCTTTCTGATGTATTCGCCGGATACGCATATGAACTTCGATTTAGGCCTAGCAGAGGAACGTTCGGAAAAAAATCCAGTTTTTCATGTGCAATATGCGCATGCTCGCATCTGTAGTATCTTACAGAAGGCGGCAGATCTGGGCATGGACGCAAAAAACGCTGATTTGACTAAGCTTATCCACGAAAAAGAACTGATGCTGATGCGGGAGTTGGATAAATTCCCAGCTTTAGTGGCGGAAACGGCTGAAACATATGAGGTGCATAAATTGCCCTATTATGCCATTCGCTTGGCGGATAAGTTCCATTCGTTCTATAATGACCTTAAGGTCATCGATGCAGATAGTCTGGAGCTTAGTGTGGCCAGGCTGAAGTTGATTGAAGCGACAAAAATAGTATTAAGAGAAACCCTAAGGCTCATTGGCGTTTCGGCGCCGGACAGGATGTAATAATTAGCAAAAAAAATATGAAAATTGGAATTGATGCGCGAACGATTTTGAATCCGGAACAGGGCGATGCGATTGGCGTGGGACACTACACCTATCAATTAATTCGTCATTTGTTGGCTCTCGACAAAGAGAACGAGTATACGATTTTTTTCGATTTCCGTGTCCGAGAAAAAGATATCAAAAAATTTACGCAGCCGAATGTGAAGATCAAATTCTATCCATTTTCCGATTACAAAAAATATCTGCCAGGAGCGTATAATGAAATTTTGGGCATGGCCACCTTGGTCGGTGAGCATTTGGATGTGGTGCACACTACGTCGCCGATGAGTCGCATTCCGGTGAGCTATCGCGGTAAGACTGTTGTGACGGTGCATAATCTAGCGGCCTACAAAGTGCCGGATGTTTTTCCGCAACTCAAGCGCACCAAGATCAAAACGACTACCAGTCTTATGGTCAGCCACGCCGACAAAATCATTGCAGTTTCAAATTCGACCAAAAATGATATTATGGAAATTTTCGAAACTAAAGATGAAGACATCAAAGTCATCCATAGCGGTTTTGATCAGCGACTTTTTGAAGAGTCAAAAATGTCGCGAGAAAGTGTGTTGGAGAAATATGGCATCAATAAGGATGAAAAATATATCTTGTTTCTTGGCACTATTGAACCGATCAAAAACATCACGCGACTGTTTGAAGCTTTCAAAAAATTCAAAGAAGACAGCACCCGCGAACATGGTAAATGCGACCACAAACTCATCATGTCCGGCAAGAATGGCTGGTTGGCTCAGGAGTATCGCCAGATCGCCAAAGACTTAGGTATTGGCAAAGATGTCATTTTCACTGGCTATGTTATTGGGGATGAGTTGGTGCCGCTCTTCAAAAATGCTGATTTCTTTGTGATGCCGTCACTCTATGAAGGTTTTGGCATGACAGTGCTCGAAGCATTTGCCACCGGCACGCCGGCCATAGTGAGCAACGTTTCTTCTATTCCGGAAGTGGCTGGAGACGCGGCCATTTTGGTCAACCCATTGAAGACCGAAGATATTGCTGAGGCCATGAAAAGTTTGGCCGTTGATGAAAATCTCAAAAACGAGCTGCGTGCCAAAGGAAGAAAACAAGTGGAGAAATTCAATTGGGAGAAATGTGCGAAGGAAACTTTGGAAGTCTATGAATCACTAAAATAGAATTGTTTATGTTTAAATCCGTTTCGAACGAAGAAGCTAAAAAATTGATCGCAGAGAAAAAGGATGACGCAAAATTTTTCATCTTGGACGTGCGGACACCTGGCGAGTTTCAGCTTGGCGCGTTGCCTGGTGCCAAAAACATTGATTACTATGAACCGAGTTTTTTGGCGGAACTGAACAAGTTGGACAAATCTGGCAGTTATCTGATATATTGCAGAAGTGGCAGCCGTTCAAAAGGTGCTCTGGAAATCATGCAGCAACTCGGTTTTTCTGAAGTGTATGAACTTGACAATGGTTTTGCGAATTTTCAATAAATATTAAAAGCGCCTGAGGGACTATCCATCCCGATGCTTCCGAAAAGAAATCCGAAAGGAGAGTAGACTTTGGCGGGTCCGGCCCGTGACAGCTGCGAACGAAGTCTTGTTGGTTTTATACTGGCAGGAGAATTAAGGTGGTACCGCGATTCACGTCGCCCTTAAACGTAAGTTTTTGGGTGTTTTTTTATTTTAAAAATCAATTTTTTTATGTGGTTTCTCTTGGCAATTTTTTCAGCATTTTTCGTAGCAATTCAATTTGCTTTGATTAAGCATTTTCTGAAAAAGATCAATGTCTTTGTTTTGGCGGCGGGGATTTCTTTGAGCGCGGCTTTTTTCTTAATGATTATAGCGATGTTACAGGGACTGCCGGAAATAAAAAACGGATTCTACTACGCCATGATTGGTTCGGCTGTGCTTAATTTTTTTTCCACCACGCTATATTATAAAGCACTAAAGATAATCGATTTGTCTATTGCTACACCACTAACTTCATTTACTCCAATTTTTTTGATTATTACCTCTTTTTTGATGCTGGGAGAAGTCCCTTCATTAGTCGGAATGGGAGGGATATTTTTGATAGTTTTTGGATATTACATATTGAGCCTAAAGAAAAATACTAATAATAAATATGAAAAAATAACAGTAAAAAGTTTTAACAGTAGGGGCGTATGGTATATGTTAGCCGTGGCTTTTCTTTACAGTATTTCCTCAAATTTCGACAAGCTCGCGGTTAAAAATTCAGACCCAGTTTTCGGTTCAGCGATGGTAGCTCTTTTATTGGGATTGCTATTTGCGTTTGTTGCCATTCTGAAAAAGAATGAAGTTAGAATCAAGTTTAGAGAAAATATAAATAAGTTTTTATTAGTGGGGGCAATTTCAGCGCTATCAATGGTTGCTATAAACACTGCCATGTTGATTCAAATAGTTCCCTATGTTATTTCTATAAAAAACATCAGTATCCTATTTAGCGTTTTGATTGGTATAATTGTTTTTAAAGAAAAAAATGCTAAGGAAAAGATATGGGGAGCTGTTATAATGTTGGCCGGCGTTATGCTAATTGTGTTGTATAAATAATTTTTTATTATAAATTTATGTTTAAAAAAGTAGAATCCAATCAAAAATTTCCCGAGATGGAAAAAGAGGTCATTGAGTTTTGGGAAGAAAATCAGATTTTTCAAAAATCCTTAGAGAATAGAAAAGATGCCAAAGAATATTCTTTCTATGACGGACCGCCATTTGCGACGGGAACTCCTCACTATGGACATCTGGTGGGTAGTATAATGAAAGATGTG
>JAHFOP010000023.1:1485-13712 GCA_023261605.1 Candidatus Moraniibacteriota bacterium | reverse complement strand
AAACCTGCTTCTTCCAATTCGCGACAATCCTTATCGAAATTGGCCTCTGCCTTGGCGATGAGATCGCCGATTTTGAGAAAAAACTTTTTTAACCACTGCATAGCTCATCCTCCATATGTCCAGAGTTTATCTTACTGTGATTATACTATGGCAGGAACATTTTTGGCAAGACAGGTGATATATGTTAGAATCATTGGGTAGCCAATTTGGCTATATTTAATTTTCTAAATAAATTTCTATGCGAGACATTCAAGAGGTGTACAATGAACTTTTGGAGACTAAGAAAGGCCAAAAAGATATTAAACGTGAATACCGTGATGCACTTTTGAGTGCCAATGAGTATGAAGAGACGGTGGATAAATTGAAAGAACTTAGAGAAAAGAAAAAGCAAATTGAAACCATCACACAAGGCCGTTTGGGCGCGCGTTGGGACGAACTGGAACGACTGAAAGCCAAGGCGGACGAGTTGGCGACTATGCTCACTGACATCGCCATGACCGAACTCATGGCCGGCAAAACCATTGCATTGAAAGACGAATATGACAACAGTTATGAACCAGTGTACAAGATTACATTCAAGAAGATTCAATAAGTGTATAAAGCATCATGTAATATGCATGAAAGCGGGAAATGTACCCGCTTTTTTGTTGGGATAAAAAAAGACCCGAGGCTCCGCTTGGCGGAGCTCTTGGTCTGGTTGTGAGGCTATAATTTATAAGCCTCCTTCTTTTGCTATCCCTGCGAAATCTTGGTACCAGTCGGAAGATTTTTGGGGAAGCATCTCGATCTGTTTCACTTCTTTGCGGTTTGGCGGATGATTGAATCCACATTTTTCGCAAGCCGTAGTGGATAATTCGCAGACAGCGCAAATGGACTGTGGATTTTTAAATATGGCTATTCTTTCTATACTTCTCTGCGGTTTTTCCCCTTCTGTTCTCATAACCGAATCTCCTTTTGTCAAAAAACAAAAAAATCGCCTTTTTGATGGGCGACCAGCTTCTTTTTCCAAAACAATTAGGAACTAGAAACAAGACCGCCGTTGGCGATTATTGTTATTGTTCAAATTGTTCCAGATGTTTCTCATGGCTCTAGTATATATCTTCCCAAAACTTTGTCAAATACACAAAAAGACACGTTAATTGCGTGTCTTTTTGTAGCCTAAGGGCATGGTTGTAAGACGCGATAAATCGCGTCTCTACATTTACACCTCAATAATCACGGGTAGCACCATTGGGCGACGCTGAGTTTTTTGGAAGAGATATTGGCCGACCACTTCGCGAATGTTGTCTTCGATGAATTTTCTTTGCACAGAAGTGTTTTTGGAAGTGGTGTCTTTAATGGCTTTCAAAACTTTACGCTTAGTTTCATTGACCAGATCAAAATTATCTTTGACATAGATGAAACCGCGGGAAGTGATTTGAATGTTGCCGACTGGAACTTTTGTTTTTGAGTCGATGAGAACTGTGATGACAAACATGCCATCTTCACTGAGCACCTGACGATCGCGCAAAACGACTTGGCCGACGTCGCCGACGCCGAGGCCATCCACCATGACATAGCTGGTGTCAGCTTTAACTTTCAGCACTTCAGCGTGATCTTTTTCAATTTCAAAAACTGAACCGTTATCCAAGACGAAGATATTGTTTTTTGACATGCCGACCTCTATGGCTAATTTGGCAGATTCTTTCAACATATAGTGATTAGCATAGACCGGCAGAAAAATGTCCGGCTGGATCTGCTTCAAAATATCTTTGATGTCAAAAGCATTGCAGTGTCCGCTGATATGGACGTCCATAATATCGGTGTGAATGACGTTGTCACATTTGCGGTACAGATTATCTTTCAAGCGTTGCACGGTTCTTTCATTGCCCGGAATGACGGAGGAAGAAAAGATGATGGTGTCATCGCGCTGCACTTTGATGAAGCGATGATTGTCAGTGATGATGCGTGAGAGCACTGCATTGCCTTCGCCTTGCGCTCCCGTGCAAATGACTACAGTTTTGTTTTTGGGATATTTATGCAAATCGTTGACTGTTATCAATGTGTCTTTGTGAGCTTTAATATACCCCAGTTCTTTGGCAATTTCGATGTTCATTTTCATGCTGTAGCCGTCGAGGGCCACCTTTTTCCCGATACTTTCGGCGTATTCAATCAGTTGGCCGATTCTTTTCACTTGAGAAGAGAAGGTGCCGATGATAACTTGCCCAGTGGCTTCTTTCATCATGCGTTCCAAATTGACAAACATTTCTTTTTCCGAAGTGGCTGCCTTACGGATATCGATCGCGCCGAGGCTTTCCAGCATCAAGATGCGCGGGCTGGGCAATTTGGAAAGATAGTCATAAGTCAATTTTTGATTGCTGTCTGGATTGTGATCCATCGTCCAGTCACCGGGATGGATAACTGTGGCTTGAGGGGTAGAGAGCACCACTCCCACCGCGTCCATAATGGAATGTTCCACATCGAAGAAACTGATGTTGAAATTTCCCAATCTAATTTTATCTGAGATTGAATTGATGCGCATCGTTTTCAGGCTGGAGGCAGAACCTTTGTGATAGTCCTCCATCCTTTTTTTAACGAGAGCTAGAGTAAAGTCGCGTCCAATGATGGGCGGGTTGCCCAATTTTTCCAAGAGGATGGGCGCGGCGCCGATGTGATCCAAATGTCCATGACTCAAAAGCACTCCGCGAATGTTTTTTTCTTTACCTTTGAGATACGAAATGTTGGGCACGATATAATCGATGCCCGGCATATCCTCTTCGGGGAACATGATGCCCATGTCCAAAATAACGATATCTTGACCATACTCAAAAACGGTCATATTGCGTCCGACTTCTTCATTGCCGCCGAGCGGAATGATGCGCAATTTTCCGGGTGTGACTTCGGGTACGTTGCCACTGCCACTGCCATCAATATTCCTCGGCATGTTTTTTGGCATGCGTCTTTTATTTTGCGCGTGATCGCGACTTTTGCGCGGCCGACTTTTGGCCACAGTTTCATTTTTCTTTTCGAACATATTTTTTTCAATAGAAAGCCCGCTTAATGCGGTCGATTTTCCAATGATTCAATTAATTTTATTTTTTAAAGACACTTAAAAGACTTTCACACCAAGCAAAGAAGAGGTACTTGGGATGTTAAATTTTGAGTCTCAAAAGGTTTAAAATAAAAAATGCGTCCTGTCGAAGAATCGAACTTCTGAATGTTTGAGTCTATTACTCAAAAACACACCTGTCAAGACAAAGAGTATAATAAAGGGCGAAAACAAGAAGATTTTGACCTAAAGCTATTATAGCATATAAGTATAGGGCAAGAAAGAGAATTTGTCAAGGGTCTATTGACCAATGCTTTAAATAGGACATTTAAAATGTTATAATACTATAGTAATCAGTTATAATATATTATGCTAAAAAATGAATCTCAGAATATATTTCTAGTTGTCCCAAAATTAATAGAACAGTCTACTTGGGGAGGGGAATATATACTTTCCTCTAAAAACTGGTCAGATAGAAACTGTTTTAGGGATATTAGAATTGGCCAATCTTACGAACTTTTTTCGGGAAGTAAACTACGTTCAGATATAAATTCTTCTGAGGACAGGACTTTTACGGGAGAATTGGGGTATGCGATGGAACCAGATAAAATCATGTATGAGGGGGACAGCTCAAAACTTGTTTCACTTGAAAAAATATCCCATAAAGACCCCAAAGGGATATTAGGCGAAAAGGTTTTAGAAATATATGGCGAGAAGCCAGGTGTGCTAATAAAATATACACAAGCCACAGGCAATTCTTTCCAGATTCATGTTAAGGAGAAAGATTCAAAGGGGAAATGGCATTTTAAGCCCGAAGGGTTTTTCTATTTGGAGAAAGGACTGTTAACCTTGGGAACAAAAAAGAATTGCGATTGGAAAGAATATGAACAGTTGATGATCTTATTAGAGGAGAAAATGCGACAATTGAGCGAGCGTATCTTGCGAGGAGAAATCAAAAAAGAAGAGGCAGAATTGTTTGCTAGTAATCTAATAAAGGAACATGATCCATGGAAATTTGTTAATGTGATAAAGACCAAAAAAAATGAGGCAGTGGATTTGAGTGAGGGAGGACTGCATCATTCTTGGGAAGAGGACAGTGATAAATATCCAGTGGGGAATGTCGTTTATGAGATATGCTACGATGTGATGGATCCTATTTCAGTTCTAAGGTGTTTTGATAAATGTAAATTTAAACCGGATGGAACGCTCAGGAAACTAGACGTTAAAGAATATTTTAAATACGTCGATAGATCGGAAACAATAAATGATCCAACTCGTCACATAATTAAACCAGAATCTATATTGAGCGACAACTCAGTAACGGCCGAATCTTTACTGCGGACTAAGTATTATAATCTAGACAGGCTTATGCTTGAAAAAACTGAATATGAGGGGAAAGTTACTGAACTTAAAGGATCCTATCACCACTTATTTCTTCGTTCTGGCCGTGTCATAATAAAAAGCACTCAATCAGAATTAGAACTCACTTCCGGTCATTCTTGTTTTATTCCGAATGCAGTAGAAAGTTATAAAATTATTGTTCCAACTGGTAAAGCGGAAATTCTAAAAACTTTTGTCAGCTAAAAAATAGACATATCGAAAAAGAACGGCCACTGGCCGTTCTTTCAATTTTCAAGTTAATGTTTGGATCTATTCTACAACCGATAGTCCACCTAAATCTTCTTTTTTGATTTCCTTGTAGCGGGGATTTTTTTTGAGGGCGGGAACGCCATTGTGTTCTACGACATAGTAGGCGAAGCCTTGCATTTCTTTCACTGGAGTGTAGTCAGCGTGTCCTGGGAAGCTGGCAGGATCACGATCCTCAAAATCGACTGGAGAATCATCAGCTGTGGCGAAGTAGGTTGAACCCGTATTGACTAAGAGATGTCCATAACCGGGGGCCATATAAATTTTATCTCCAATTTTAGTAATAATTGCCTTGAATTCATCAACTTGATCGGCAATCATATTCCCATTCTCGTCCGTTTTCAGCTTTTGTAAGAGAGCTATACCATTCCCAAAAAGTATTTCATAGTTTTCATCCAATTGTCCCACATGATAATGCCCGTAAGTTTTAATGTATTCCCCGGAAATTGTGCCTGGTTCCCAAACGGTTATATTTTTTTGATTTACGCCACCGCGAATCATATAGTAATGGATGGCAGGTCCTTTCCCATTTGGATCCATTAACACTTCTTGCATTTTCTCGTGAGTACGCGCCGCGTAATGCTTAGGCACATTGGTGAAATCAATGCTCATAATATTTTATGATTAAAAATTAAGTATAGACGTTTGAATGTCTATACTTAATATATTAGCGGTATAAAAGTAATCAGTAAAGCCTATTTGCGCACTCGTTTGGTTTTGATGTACCAATGACTGGCATCATTGAAGCGACCGGCGGGAGAAATTAGGTTCTCAAGATTGATGCCTTGTACACTTTTGCTGACGGGGTAGATATAGCTGGGGCTGTAGAGAAAAATGGCTGGAATTTCTTTCGCGATAATTTTTTGCAAGTCAATGTAATCCTGGGTTCTTTTTTCGTTGTCGAATTGCATTCGTCCGTCAGTAATCAATTTGTCGGAAGTGTCGTCGCCAAAAAGAGAAAGATTAAGCCCCGGATCTTTTTTCTCGCTGGAATGCCAGAAAGAATAGGGATCGGGATCGGCACCGACCACTTGTCCAAAAAGCAAAGCCTCATATTCTCGTGGGCGGATATAATTTTCTTGCACATCCGAGATGGAAAAGGGTTCAATGTTCACTTTCACGCCAATCTTTTCCCATTGGGATTGCAAAATATCAGCGGTCTGGGTCAGCTCTCCCCAGTCGGTCGTGACCAAATTTATCTCAAGCGCTGTTCCGTTTTTCTCCCGCACTCCATTGGTGTTTTTTGTCCACCCATTTTCATCCAGCAATTGATTGGCTTTGTTCACATTAAACTCGGCTTGGGCAATTTCATCTGAAAAGCCAATCATGCCTGGGAGAAAAGGCGAATAAACGCTATGCCCATTGCCGTCCAGTACTTTGTCGATGATTTCTTGACGATTAGTGGCCAAACTGAGTGCTTCGCGCACTTCGTCAGTGGCCACGGGAATGCTTTTGGTTTGATTGAAAAAAACCGCGAAATAGCGAGGCAGATCAAGCTTATAAATGGTGGTGCTTTTCTGCACCTTCAGGCCATTCAATTTTTCAGAAGAAAGCCCGCCGATGCCCATGATCTCTTTACGGTTGAGTGCAGAAAGAATTGAATCTTCATCGGTATAAAAATTGAAAGTCATTTTGGAGATGTAGGGTTTGCCGTCGAAATAATTCGGGTTGGAAACTAATTTATAAGAAACAACATTGCCGTTGGAATCTTTTTGTGCCGATTCATATTTGTAGGGACCCGTGCCAACAGGTTTCAAATTCATCGGGTTCAGGCTGAAATTGTTGGGAGCGATGGAATTCCAAAGATGTTTTGGGAGAATGCCAAAAACCAGATTACTGAGAAATCCGGCGTAAGGAGTGTCTATTTTGAATTGCAGTGTGCGATTGTCAAGAACAGAAGTTTGAATCCCTTGCCAATTGTTACGCAGGGGAGATTTAAAAGAAGGATCAGACAAGAGATTAATGGTGAATAAGACATCACTAGCGTCAAAAGATTCTCCATCATGCCAAGTGACATCAGTCCGCAAATGCACCGTGTAAGTCGTTTTATCATCGGAAAGATCATAGCTTTCCGCCAAATCGGGGGAAATTTTGCCTCGAGAATCATATTTGAAAAGTCCGGAATAGATGAGGCTGGTCATGTCGGCGTCAGTTTCATTGGAGCTGGAAAGCAGGGGGTTGATATGCGCCGGTTGTCCGATAATACCTTCAATATATTCTCCGCCATAGGCAGGGATAGCTTTGGTCTTGGTATAATAAAAAAGAACAGCGCAACTGATAGTTGAGCTGATAAGAATAAACCAAAGAAAATAAAAGAGAAACTTTTCTTTTAAGTTCAAAATTTTGTTTATATGCAGCCATTTCGAGAAAGAGGGCGGGAGGCTGTTTTTTTCAAGCAAGTTACGAATATGTTTTAAATCAAATGATTATTGTCTGTCATTTGGCCAGAGCAAAAGAAGCAGCGGCTAAGATGATAAACAATCCAGAAAGGGAAACAGAAGCGGCGATCAGAAATTTTTCAAAACCACGCTTAGTATAATATCCTCCGAAGCTTCCTCCGAAAGCGCCTGAAAGTCCAGCGCCTCTATTTTGCAATAAAATAGATATGACAAGCAGGACAGAAACAATGACTTCGGCTATATTGATTATTTTTCCCATATATATATTTGGTTGCCAGCTTGTCTCTTTCCAGTCGGAAAGGATAGTCAGCGAAACTCATAACAGGATAGCAAGAACTGGCTGGAAAGTCAATGGCCTTGTTTTTATATTGTTTAATGTGGTTTAATTGTAGTATAACTCATAATTAGTAAATACGTAAATATATGAAAGTGATTATTTTTGCCGGTGGTGTGGGGACGAGGATGTGGCCGCTCTCGCGAGTCAATTCTCCCAAGCAGTTCGATACGATTTTTAAGGGAAAATCCACCTTGCAATTGGCCTACGCGCGAGTGGCGCCGGTTTTTGGCGCAGAGAATGTCTATATCCAGACGAGCAAACTGTATCACAAGGTCGTAGCGAAACAATTGCCGAAGTTGCCCAAGAGAAATATTTTTTTGGAACCGTCTCGCCGTGATGTTGGACCGGCGGTTTGTTTCGCTTTGAATAAATTGAATCAAGCGGGCTATTCCGGTCCGATGGCCATCGTGTGGGCGGATCATTTGATGGATCGCGTAGATGAATTTCGCGCGGCTTTGAAAAATGGTGAAAAATTGATCGAAATCGATCCGAACAGGTTTGTGTTTGTCGGTGAGCGGCCAAGGTTCGCTAATAACAATTTAGGCTGGATCCATGTTGGCAAAAAAGCTGGCGCAGTCAATCAGCAGGATTATTTCACTTTCAAGGGATGGAAATATAAACCGGAAGTGAAACTTTGCGACAAGATGTATAAATCCGGTGATTTTTTTTGGAACCCCGGCTATTTCATCACTTCGGTGAAATTTTTGACTGAGTGTTATCAAAAATTGGCGCCGGAAATTTGGCAATGTGTCGCTAAAAATAAATATGAAAATTGTCCGAAACTTTCCTTTGACAATGCGATTATTGAAAAAGTCAATTTGAAAAACGCAGTGGTTTTGAAAACTAATATGGGCTGGAGCGACCCAGGCACTTTATATGCCTTGAAGGAAGCCTTGGAAGAATCGAGTGCGGCGAATGTAGAAAAGGGACAAGTGATGAGTTTCAAAACGACTGACAGTTTGGTTTATAATCTCGAACCCAACAAGGTAGTGACAACTGTGGGGTTGAAAGGCATGGTCGTGGTCAACACCAAAGATGCATTGGTCGTAGTGCACAAAGATAATGTAGTGGAAATTTCCAATTTGGTGAAGGAGATGAAGGAGAGAGAGCTTGATAAATATTTGTAGAATAGTCTATTTTTGGGAAATAAAAAACCCGTAGGCCAGTTCATAATGATAACGAACTTTTGCACGGGGTAGTAGCTGAGAAATTAGTCAGGAAATCGGGAATGGGACATTCCTTTGGTACCCCCTATCTACTAGAAGTATACTGTCCAGTAACAAGAGGCGTTGCCGGCTGCTATAGTCCATTGACCAATTCCAAAAGCTTTATCGCACATATCAGCAGTTTTTATTGCGTCTGCCGGATTGCTCATGTAGGCGTATATTCTAGCAAGGTTGCTAGCCGAATTCACTTGCCATACAACCCCAAAGTTTGAATTATATGGGCTTTGCACTCCATCGGGCACACTAGATATTTTCTGAAAGGTAGTATCGAGGGTATCGTTAGTTATTTCCCAAGTGACGTTATTGTTCCAGCAAGTATGGCCAGTTGTGTGGTCATATAGGCCCAAGCAACCAGTTTGGTTTCCTGCGACTGAACTAAGTTCACCTGCTTGCGCAGCTGCGTCAACGACATTTTTCACTTGTGAAATATAGCTTATATAGCTAGCTTCTCTAGCCTTATCTCGGGCACTATTTAAACTCAATAAAACAATCGAAGCTAGGATGCCAATGATAGCAATGACAATTAGAAGTTCAATAAGGGTGAACCCAGAAGTGTTTTTTCGTTTCACTTTGTTTTTTGAAAGATATATTTTTTGCAATTTTATGATAACATGTAACAATATATTATGTAACCTTTGTCTGTGGATAACTATTTATGTCTAAGAATAAATTCAAAATCTCATCCAAATTCCGTCCTGAAGGTGATCAACCACAAGCTATCGAAAAGCTGGCCTCCGGACTTAAATCTGGGAAAAAATTCCAGACGCTTTTGGGGGTGACAGGATCTGGGAAAACTTTTACGATTGCCAACATCATTGAGAAAGTGCAAAAGCCAACGTTGGTCATTGCGCCGAATAAGACTTTAGCGGCGCAGTTGGCGCAGGAGTTTCGGACTTTTTTTCCGAAGAGTGCGGTGGAATATTTTGTCTCCTACTACGACTACTATCAACCGGAGGCCTACATCGCTTCTTCCGACACTTACATCGAAAAGGAATCGCAGATTAATGATGAGATTGATCGACTGCGTCATGCCGCCACAGCCGCTCTCATGAGTCGTTCTGACGTCATTATCTGTGCTTCGGTGTCATGCATCTATGGCTTAGGCAGCCCGGAATATTATAAAGACATCATGTTGGAAATCAATAAAGTAGATGAGACCGAAAGAGAGGTCTTGGTGAAAAAATTGATTGAGATGCAATATAATCGTGCGGACATTTTAGGGCGTGGGAAATTTCGTTTGACGGGGAACACTTTGGAACTTATGACTCCGGGGCGAGAAGTGGTGACAAGGGTTACTCTTGGCGAGCATAAAATCTCGCGCATCGTGGAATACGACCTGTTGACCGGTGAAGAACTGGGTCAACTGGAAAAAAGCATCATTTATCCGGCTAAACATTTTGTCGTGCCGGAACCGGTCATCGAAGAAGCTTTTCACAAAATTCAAAATGAACTGGATGAACGCTTAGAATGGCTTAAAAATAATGGCAAGCTTTTGGAAGCGGAGAGACTTTTGCGAAGAACGCGCCAAGATATCGAAATGATGCGCGAGATTGGTTATTGTAATGGGATTGAAAATTATTCTCGTTTTTTGACGCTACGCGAAGCCGGCGAGCCGCCTTACACTCTGATTGATTATTTCCCAGCTGATTTTTTGATGGTAATCGACGAGTCGCATGTCACTGTGCCACAACTGAATGGGATGTATAACGGCGACCATGCAAGAAAAACTTCGCTGATTGATAATGGTTTTCGTTTGCCAAGCGCGTACGACAATCGACCCCTAAAATTCCCTGAATTTGAAGAAAAAATCAACCAAGTCATTTTTGTGTCGGCAACGCCGGCGAAATGGGAAATGGAAAAATCGCAAGTAAATTCTAAAATTAAAAATTCGAAATTAAAAATTGATTCAAAATTTCAATCTGGTATTGTCGAACAAATCATCCGGCCGACCGGGCTTATTGATCCGGAATTGGAAATCAAACCGACGCGCGGACAGGTGAAAGACGTGACAGAAGAAATAAAAAAAATCATAAAACGCCAAGAGCGGGTGCTCATCACCACACTGACCAAAAAACAAGCTGAAGATCTGTCGGAATTTTTGCGTGAGTCGGAAATTAAGTCTGAGTACTTGCATTCAGGCGTAGACACGCTCGACCGCGTGAGAATTTTGGAAGAATTGCGCCGGGGAAAATTTGATGTTTTGGTGGGTGTGAATTTGCTGCGTGAAGGATTGGATTTACCGGAAGTTTCTTTAGTGGCCATTTTGGACGCAGACAAAGAAGGATTTTTGAGAAGCGAAACTTCGCTCATCCAAACTATTGGACGCGCGGCGCGTAATGTGCGCGGAAAAGTCATTCTCTATGCCGATACTATAACCGGTTCAATGGAGCGGGCCATTTCGGAAACCAACCGGCGCCGCGCAGTGCAAGAAGCCTACAACAAAAAACACCACATCACCCCGCGGACAATCATAAAGAAAATTCAATCAATCGTGGATCATGAAGTCAATCCGCAGTTGTCTCGCGACTTTACTGAATTAGAATCACTGGAAGATATCGCTGGTTATATTAAACTTCGTGAAAAAGAAATGAAAGACGCTTCGCGCAACCTAGAATTTGAAAAAGCCGCCGTTATTCGAGACGAGATTTCTGAGTTACGAAAAATACAAAGGAGGTAATTGTCATAATTTGAGGATGGGTGTAAAATATAGAAGTAATCAATTAATCTTAAAAAATGGAGAATGATAACAAAATTCCGGAAGCTTCAATAGAAGAAAAAACGGAAGAAAATAAAGTAGAACAAAAAAACGAAGTTGTGGAAGAATCAAAAACGGGTTGTTGCAAAAACGCCTGCAAAAAATGGTGCACGCCAGAACGCAAAAAAACGGTTTTGATCGGCTTGGCGATTGTGGTCATTTTGATCGCGCTGGCAGGATATAAATTTAAAAGTGTGAACCCGATGGCTCTTTTTCAACACAAAAAAGTGCTGACAGCGGACGAAGCTAAAACTACCGCCCTAAATTTTATTGATAAGAACTTGGTACAACCTGGGACGAAAGTGGACATCACTGCTGTGACACCTGAAAATGGTTTGTATAAATTGAACATAGACGTTAGTGGTCAAAAGATTACTGCTTACATGACTGCGGACGGTAGTCGCTTTTTTCCAACTGGCATAGATATGAATGCGGCACCTGAGGCTAAAAAAGATGCGCCAGCGGCCGCGCCGGACAAAGAAATTACCAAAAGCGACAAACCAGTTGTGGATCTCTATGTTATGGCTTTTTGTCCTTTTGGTAATAAAGCAGAGGATACCATTAAACCGGTGTATGATTTGCTCAAAAATAAGGTGGCTTTCAATTTCCATTACATCGTTTCAGTTAATGGTACTGACGTGCAATCTCTCCATGGAGCAAAAGAAGTGACGGAAGATGAAAAAGAAGCTTGCGTTCTGAAGACTTATGGCAATGATAAATGGATGGCTATTGCGACTTACGTGAATGATAATTGTGGCAGTGATGGAGCTTGTTTTGAGACAGGAGCAAAGACATTAGGAATAGACACTGCCAAGATAACCGCCTGCGTCGCCTC
>JAHFOP010000023.1:0-1475 GCA_023261605.1 Candidatus Moraniibacteriota bacterium | reverse complement strand
GGTGTAAACCTGATGAAGATAAATGAGAAGGCTTCCACCGATGCTGGTGCCTCCGGTTCTCCAACTATGTTAGTGAATGGAGTGACGACAAGTTCGGTCTATCAATATGGCAATCCAGAAACATATAAACAGACTATTTGCAGCGCTTTCAAAACTGCGCCGGCAGAATGTTCTAAAACTTTAAGCTCTACGGCTACTACTGCCACTTCTGGCGGTAGTTGCGGAAACTAAGCCAGCGGGAAAGTTGTACAAAGACAAAAAAGACGCTTAAGGCGTCTTTTTTTTGAGGAGAAAAAGGGTTATCCACAGGGAGTAGGGTTGCAGTGATAAAGAAACAATGCTAGTATAACACTGTAAGCATATAAACATTTTAACATACTAACATTTTAGCATTTTAACATTCGCGTAAAATGTTGTATAAAAAACAAAACTATGGAAACACAAACCCTCACGGCTAAACAGCAGACGATTGTGGAAACTATCCGCGAATTTATCGAACAGGAAAAAGAAAACCCGACGGGGTATAAATTGCAAAAATATTTGGAATCTTGCGGCGGGCGTGATAGCTTGAAATCAGTCATGCAAGTGATTGAAGCTTTGGAGAAAAAAGATTTGATCAAAAGAGACAAGAGTCATAAGTTGTATCTGGTGGAAAATGACAGTTTCGCTAATTTCAAAAATATTTTTTCGGTTCCCGTCTATGGCTTGGCTTCTTGTGGAGAAGCTTTGGCGTATGCCGAAGATAATGTAGATGGATTCTTGCGCATTTCAAAAAGTCTTTTTCGAAAAGTCGATTCGGCCAAGCTTTTCGCCGTGAAAGCTCTGGGAGATTCGATGGATAAGAACGGTGTGAATGATGGAGACTATGTCATTTTTGAAAAATATGAAAGTGGTGGAGAAGAGTTGGAAGGAAAAATCGTAGTGGCGGTAATCAATGGCATGGCGACGATCAAGAAATACAAAAAAGTGAGTGACGATATTATTGGCCTTTTTCCTCATTCCACCAATACCATTCATCAACCGATTTTCATTCACGCTAATGATTCTATTTTGGTGGCAGGGGTTTTCAAGAAAGTTTTGCCAGTCAAGTTTGTGAGTTTATAGAAAAGTTCTTGCTTAAAATAAAAGCACATAGTAACCTGTACTAAATACGCTTACGCCACTAAGTACCTCAAAAGGGGAATTTTTTGGCGTCTTTAGTGAAATGCAAATAGTTTAAAAAATAGAATGGATAAAATAATCATAAAAGGCGCGCGAGAGCATAATCTCAAAAATATTGATTTGGAATTGCCACGCAATAAATTTATTGTTTTTACGGGTCTCTCTGGGTCGGGCAAGTCGACACTGGCTTTTGATACCATTTTTGCCGAAGGACAAAGGCGCTATTTGGAAAGTCTGTCGAGTTATGCCCGGCAGTTTTTGGGGCAAATGGACAAACCTGACGTGGATTACATTGAAGGACTTTCACCGGCCAT
>JAHFOP010000022.1 GCA_023261605.1 Candidatus Moraniibacteriota bacterium | reverse complement strand
ATCTAATCCCATTCGCTACCCACGCTTTCGCATCTCAGCGTCAGAAAAGGGCCAACCAAATGCCTTCGCCTTTGGTGTTCCATATGATATCAACGCATTTCACTGCTACACCATATGTTCCATTGATCTCTCCCTTCCTCGAGATATACCGTTTCAAATGCAGTTTTCGAGTTGAGCTCGAAGATTTGACATCTGACTAATATATCCGCCTACATGCTCTTTACGCCCAATAAATCCGGATAACGCTTGAGGTCTCTGTATTACCGCTGCTGCTGGCACAGAGTTAGCAACCTCTTATTCCTATGGTACCATCATTATATTTTTCCCATAGAAAAGAAGTTTACGACCCAAGGGCCTTCATCCTTCACGCGGCGTCGCTCCATCAGACTTTCGTCCATTGTGGAATATTCTCGACTGCAGCCACCCGTAGGTGTTTGGACAGTTCTCAGTTCCAATGTTGGGGGTCAGGCTCTCACCTCCCCTACCCGTCATAGCCTTGGTAGTCCTTTACACTACCAACAAGCTGATAGGACACAGGCCGCTCCTCAAGCGATAAATCTTTACTCCGTAGAGACCATCGTGTATTATCTCGGATTTCTCCGAGTTATTCACGACTTGAGGGTACGTTCCTATGCATTACTAACCCGTTTGCCATGGGTCTAACCCATGCGACTTGCATGCCTTATCCACGCCGCCAGCGTTCATCCTGAGCCAGGATCAAACTCTCAATAAATGAATGAACGAATTTAACTCCGCTCACTCTTTGTTGAAAAGAAAATAAATTTTCTTAATTTTGAAATAGACTCTATTTGTTTGTCCGATTAATAAATTAACCAGACGAGGACTAATCGCAAAAAATTGTGATTATGTGTTCCTCTAAATTAAAAGGTAGAAATTTAGAGAAACTATGTAATTGTTAAAGTCCTTGTCCTTCGCACTAAGAGTCTTTCGACAAACTCAAGGTGAACAAAAAACACATCTTCGCGCGCAATACTAATTACACACAAAGATGTATCTTTGTTTCATTCAGTGTTTTAAAAGATTTTCCAGAGTTTATTTAATTGCCTTTTTTGGAATTAAAGATTAAATGTAACTCGTATGTCCCATTGTAGCAAACTGTGAAATGTTGTCAAGGGCTCAATTTTAGGCCTTGGCCAGCACTACATTTTCCAGCTTAATCAGGCGTTTTTCGTGATCATCAGTAACCGCGTCAACCTCCTTAAATCTGTCAGTTTTATCAACCAAATTGGACTTTACGTAATCCATATCTTCTACTAAAGAATCAACCTTTGTTTCCAAGGAATCTATCTTCTCAACTTTTTCAATCAGCAAATCAACCTTACTTTCAAGGCGCTCTAAAAGTGCAAATTCGTAATCTTTATTCTTATCATTCTCATCCATAAATGCATTTTATCACATCCATTTTTCACGTCAAATCAACCTCATTATTCTTGCAAATATTAGCATACTCATAAAAACTTTTTCTAGGTTTTCTTTTCAGTGTTTTATAATCAATCTCAATAAGCCCGAAGCGTGGCCAAAAACCACGCATATCCACAAATTCAAAATTGTCCAGCAATGACCAATGAAAATATCCCCGCACATCCACGCCTTCCTGAATAGCCTGCTGTACGAATCGCAAATGATGTTCAATGAACTGTGGGCGTTTTTCATCCATAGCGTCCGCCAAACCGTTTTCCGTGATATAGAATGGCAGATTATATTTTTTCAAACTTTTGAGCACATGATAAATCCCTTCGGGATAAATCTCCCAGCCCAAATCATTTCTCTTTTCTGGCGCAATGTCTTTTTTTCTGGATGAGATAACGTGCCGGGAATAATAGTTGCAACCAATGAAAGTGCAATATGGAATCGCTCTCCTAAGGAAATAGTTACTAAAAAAATCAACAACAGACACTGTAATGTAATATAGCCCGGGAAAAATCTTAACATCATAATGCGTGATACTATTCGCTACTCCAATCTCAGCTTTGGGATCGATTTTTTTAATAATCAAAGCCGATTTTTTAAAGGCTGCGAATAAATTGAAAAATCCCCTAAGAAAATTAACTGGTCCTTTTTTTGCCGGTGGCTGCGAACCCAAAAGATATCCAAAGCCCATACCCACATTCGGCTCATTCACTACCACCCAAAATCTTACTAAGTCTTGATATTCTCCAACTACTTTTTCCACAAACCGAGAAAAATATTCGATTGATTTTTTGTCCGTCCATCCGCCTTTTTCTTGAAACCAAATAGGTTCCGTCCAATGCCAGAGAGTTACAAAAGGTTCCATGCCGCGCGCTTTCAACGCCATCAAAACTTTTCGATAATGCTCAATTTCACGCTCATCAAATTTTCCTTCCTCCAGTTCAATGCGCGACCATTCAATGGAAAAACGATGCGCGTTATGCCCTCCACTCTTGGCCAAATCAAAATCTTCCTTGTAACGATTATAGTGGTCACAGGCTTGTCCGGAGATATAATTTTTCACATCGAACATCTCAGGAAATTTTTCTTGTTGCCAAGTTTGCCATTTACCACCAGCCTCCTTAGCCAATCTTTCAGCATTATTCTTTTCCCACTCAGTCCAATTATTGTTTGTGTTTCCCTCAACTTGATGCGCCGAAGTCGCCGCCCCCCACAAAAACCCTGTTGGAAAAGTAAGGGTTTCTGTTTTTTTCTGATTATTATTTACCTGCTCGCTTAAAGTTTTTTCCATAGCAATATCTATTTCCACATGTTAAGGGGTTAAGATAATTTACTTTTGTATCTGTGGCATATTCGGCACGCTTGCGCCCGATGGAATGTTTTTAATTAAGGCTTTCATCCTTTCGCATTGATCAACAAAAGCAACATCGGTCGGCACGGAAAAACCAATTCCCTCCGCCGGCACACATTTGACATTCATCGCGCTATTGAAAGCTTTTTCTCCACTCGGATCGGGCGCAGACATGACTTGGTTTCCCTGAGGAGCATTTTTGACCAATTCTTCTGAACAAGCCACTGTAATTTTTGTTCCTTGTTTTTGACCATCCATCCAGCTGTAGACGGCCATTCCATCAAAAAATGTATGTTGCAGTTTGTCCGCGACATTCATCACGGTCATATATTCCTTCTCTTTGGTATAAGTGGTGACTGCCAACTCTCTTTCATTGCTAATTTTCAAAGAGTAGTCACATTTCATTGTTACATTGCGGCTCATCGCATCTTGAATAGAATTTAGTACCAAGCTCGTATTCTTATTCGACTGCGCCACAGCTGGCGCTGGCGTTTGTACTGTTTCTCCTGTATTGTTCACAGTCTTATTCCCACATCCTGCCAAAAAAAGAACTCCCGCCGCCAATGCGGCAATTTTGAGCGTTTTCATTTTTTTATTTTAAAAAATTATTTTGCATTTTATACTTTATACAAAATATCTGATATTTTGTACTGGAAATTATTTCGCAGAAATAATTTCCATCTCCCCAGGCATCCATTTTCTCAAGACCTCCGGCACCACCACCGAACCGTCGGCCTGTTGATAGTTTTCCAAAATGGCGATGAGCATCCGGCCAATAGCGCAAGCCGTAGCATCATTCATATAAGTGAACTCCGTTTCACCGTTGGCTTTTCTGACTTTAGTGTTAAGTCGACGAGATTGAAAATCTGTCATAAAGTCTGAGGTGTGAGTTTCACGATATTTATTCTGACTGGGAATCCAACATTCAATATCAATTTGACGATAATCCGGTTTGCCCATATCACCCGTGCAGATCTGCACCACTTGATAGGGAATTTTCAAACTGCTAACGATATATTCCTGCACCGCCACAAAAAGATTTTGCTCTTCTTCGCCATTTTCCGGCGTGGAAAAAGATTCCATTTCCAGTTTGTCAAACTGATGAGAGCGCAAAATGCCTTTCATATCCTTGCCATATGTTCCAGCTTCCCTCCGAAAAGCCGTTGAGTAGCCGATGTAGCGGATTGGTAAATCTTTTTCATCAATAGTTTGATTCATGTGAATCGGTCCCAGTGAATGTTCCGCACTACCGACCAAAAGCATATCATCTTTTTCAAAGTAGTAACGATCATCAATCGGCTCAAAACGATCCATCTTCTTCATGATTTCTGATTTGACCATGACTGGCGGCACAACCGGCACGAAAGGTTTATACGATGGATTGCCAACTTTTTTGGCCAGCTCAGAAATAATTTTTCTATCTGCCAAGGAATGAAAAATAAATTGCACCAAAGCGAATTGGAGCATCGCCGCCTCACCTTTGATATAGCTGAAGCGTGCACCGGAAACAATGGCCGCCGTCTTAGTGTCAAGAATATCTAATGCCTCGCCGATTTCCATATGATCTTTCGGCGTAAAATTAAATTTTACCGGCTCACCCTCTCTCCTTATGACTTTATTTTCTGATTCGTCCGGACCAACCGGAACATCCGGATGAGTCTTGTTGGGTAATTTAGCCAATAGAATTTTATACTCTTCTTCAATATCTTTTAATTCTGGTTTTATTTTTTCAATTCCTTCTTTAATTTCTTTGCCTTTAAAAAATATTGCGGCTTTTTCTCTGTTGCCTTCAGCCTGAGAAGCTTTCATATTTAACAAATTCTTTTCAGAATTAAAAATTTCAACTTGCTTCGTTAATTTTATTTTCTTTTCGTCCAATTTCAAAAGTCGATCAACATCACATTTGACTTTGCGCAGTTCACAATTCTTTTTAACCTCTTCCGCGTTCTCTCGGATATATTTTATGTCTAACATAATAAAAAGTGTTCATTTATTACTAATTTTACTATAACATAATGGAAAAAATAAAAAAAGAGGCCGGCTCGGGAAATCCCAAGCCGGCCAAAACGCATTCCTTCAATCATTGCCCCACCCCATAAACCGATACTCTTCCTCGATATGGATGGCCAGCTCCTCATTTGTAAGACCGCTACTGGGAAGAAGGTGATATTCCAAATCAGGACTGCTGTTTATGAATTTACTGATCAATTCCACCCAGCCCTTGCCATAGCATCCCGCGGCATGTTGTGTGGCCAGTTCAAGATTGTATCCCTCTTTCTTGGTCAGATAATGGATCACACTAGCCAAGATCATCTCCAGTTTCCTGAAAGCATCCGAGTGATTGCCATCCAAGAAGGCCTTCACCGCCAAAAAGGAATCGTTGGTCATTTGCTGCTTTAAGATCGCAGGATCATTAACCATGTTTTCTATGGCTTGGATATGATCCAACCGATCCGCCTTACTATCGAACATTGATTCGATAATCAAGAGCATTGCCTCCTTGAAAGGATACCTATTAGTTGCCATCTCCCAAATTATCATTGCCAAATTTCTTGCAAACTCAGTCACATAAATGACCGGTTCTTTTTCTGTCTTCGTCGCCATGACCTCACCTCCCAACAGTTCAGTTTTTCTGAATTTGAAGTACATCCTCTGATAATTTTGAAAAAAGACCATTGCCTTTTTCGATTACATCCAAGATGCTCTGTTTAGGTGCGCCAGTTTTTCTACTGGCGATACTGGTTCTGACGTCATAGTGAGGATCACCCAGACCAGCCGAAACAATCCCCATAGATTCAATCAATTTAGATTTTTCCCTGATAACTTTCAGCGCCTCCATAAGCTCGACTCTCAGCGCCTCTGCCTCAGCTTTCCACCCCTCTATAGTCTTCATCGTTCCACCTCTTGGTTTATCAAATTATTAAACAACATCCCCTCCTTCACTTCAAAAACACTGCTTTTCTTATAGCGTTTTTATGGCCAAAAGTCAAACGTACCACCCGACAATGTAATTAATTACATCAAACCCCTCGTTTCTTTTTCGAACCGCCGAAAAAAATCATCCATATATTTCTGCCTTTCTCTGGCAATCTCTTTCCCGCCCTTGGTCAAAATTTTTCGATAGATAGTTTTCAATTTTTTGTGATATTCCAAAATAGCCGTATCTTCATCGGTATAAGCATAGTCCTTGTAGTCACCATTCAATTTTTTCTCGTTGCCCGTATAAAAATTCAACTTGGCGTTTCCCGCGAAGAAAAAATTTCTGGCTATCCCAATTGCTCCAATGGAATCCAGTTTGTCAGCATCAAACAAGACCTTCGCTTCCAATGTTTCTGGTGAATTACTTTTACGAAAGCGATGCGTTTTGACGCAGTGGATGATGTTTTTCATCTTTTCCTGATCGAATTTATATTTCATCAAAAGTTTTTTAGCCAACTCCGCCCCTTTTTCGGCGTGACAAAATTTTCCTTTACACTTCATCTCTTCTTTTCGTCCAATGTCATGCAAAAGTGCCGCGATTTCCAACACAAAAAGATCTGCCTTTTCTTTTTTGCCGATATGCAACGCCAAATTTTTCACTCGCTCAACATGCGTCCAGTCATGACACCCGCTCGCTCCCTCAAAAAACTTCTTCGCTTCTTTCTCAATTTTTGAGATGATTTCTTTTTTGTTCATAAAATATTAAGTTATTTTAACTTTCTCACTTCCAAAAGACTCTGTTCATGAAATTTCACCGCACAATCTCCAAACTCTACAATCAGCTCTGGGTTTTCTTCTCGGTTATATGCGTTCAAATTAAAATCCACCCTCTCGTACTTTTTCATAAATTCAGCCAGGGGAATCTTGATCACAAACTCCGCATGCTCCAATCCCTCTTTATGTTTATTATTCTCCTTTGGTGCCAACACTTCCAATCCCTCAATTGAAAAATTTCTAAAAAATAGAGGACTCTTCAACAAACAAATCAAAATTGGTCGACCATTAAAAACTTTGTCGCTATAAACCTTTGAAAACATAGTCAGTTTTTCTTTCATTTTTTTGTAATCCTCCAATCTTTCTGTTCTATAAGCAATATGATCCAACTCTTCAAATTCATCGAGGTCAAATCCAGCTTTTTCTAAATTAGAAAAAATCTTGAGTAAAAATTCCTTCCAGTCGCCAATGACTTCCTCGATTTCTTTTTGATAATTCATATAGTTTCAATTCTTAAAAACATTAACTCCCAACTCTTTCAGTGCCAAATAAATTTTCCCAATGGGAAACCCCACAATGGAATAGAAATCACCACTGACTGATTCCACAAAAGCCGCGGCAGCCATCATAATGCCAAAACTGCCAGCCAGTGTGAGCGGTTCACCAGTCGCCACATAGTCATCAATCTCTTCATCACTAATATTTCTAAACTTAACCACACCTTCACCAAAATCATTAATTACTTTTCCAGTCTTAGTGTCAATGACGGCATAACCGGAAACTGCCGAAACTTCTTTGCCAGAGAGCAATCGCAAAGTCCGCCGAGCATCTTCACTATCTTTGGGTTTGCCGATAAACTGATTTTCAAAAACTATAAAAGTGTCACCCGACAGCACGATCGCATCTGGAAACTTCTCCGCCACCACCTCGCCCTTTTTCAAAGCCAAAAACTTGGCCAGCTCCCGCGGATCACTCATAGCATTCATATCTTCTTCATACTTGCTCTCCATAATCTCAAAATCCTTGAGGCCTATCTGCTCAAGTAAAGTTTTCCGCCAATATGATTTCGAAGCCAAAACAATTTTCCGCATATAATTATAAACCAATCCGTAAAAAGTCGAACTTTAGACACCGGTCTTTTTTTATTCCTCGAAAAGTTCGACTTTGAGAGTTGGAATTATTTTATCTTACTCAAATCACCGTTTATAGACACCGGTTGCATCGCTTCAATTTCATCCAAATACTTGCAATCATTCTTTGCCGGATAATCATTATACATGAATATTTTTTTCTTGTTCACATAAGCAAAACCAATTTCCAAAAAAACATTTCCACCAATGTAATTTTTCTGACCATTTTTTTCCAAGTTCACTACTAAAACCGCGTCACTGCTGACAATAGCATTGTAGTACCACATAATATAGTCCTTTTCTATTTTCAATTGTGCATGTTCACCCTTATCAATCCTATCCATTATTTCAGTTTTCCCTTCCTTCACGCTTTCTATATAGTGCGGATGAATTATGGGTTCATGACCAAGTTCCTTCAGTGCGTCATATAACTCAACTTTTTCTTTCCGAAAAGCACTGCTACCCAAAATCGTAATTTTCATATTTTTTATCTTGAATTATTTACAAAAACCCCGTTCTCCTTACATTTTTTATATCCTCTTCAGCGCTTCAAAATGAATCTTCTCATCATCTGTATCGAAAACTTCGATAACTTTATATTTCCCGCGCGTCCAAACTTCGCCACCTTCCAAAAAGTGCGTTGCTTCCAAAATTTTCACACTCGCCAAAGGTCGTGACAATTTTTCGTCGCCACTTGTTTCGCAAAGCGGAAGCTGCCCCTTGCCCCAAAATTCACTGTCGCTTAAATAAAAAAGTCTCTGACCGCTTTTCAAAAAATCATAAACTTGCCCCGCCTCCATCTTCTCCGGCACACATTCCTCAATTTTTCTTTTGCCATTCTTATATTCGGAAATATTACGGAGCGCCAGATCCGGATTGAATTCCACTTTGATACCCATAAAAATTATTTCATCTTCGAAGATTTATATATTTCTGGCTGAAACGCTTCTAGTCTGACAATTTCCGACCGCAATCCAAATTCTTGCAATTTATTTTTCAATTCTGCCAAATTAATTTTCTGGTCATATCCCAGCGCTATTATATCAGGTTTATATTTTTCAATCACCGCATATCGATCAACTAAACTGCCAAACACTACTTCGTCCGCCAGACCACTTTGTTTTAAAATTTCCACTCTCATTTGTTCTTTGTTTCTGACTTCTTGTTTTTTAACTTTCAAGACCGTCTCATCCCGCGCCACCACCACGATCAAATATTCCCCCAACTTTTTCGCCTGAGCCAAATAACTCGTGTGGCCCGGATGAAAAACATCAAACGTCCCAAACGCCATAACTTTTTTCATAGTATTCTAAGTTTACGATTCTCACACTTCTTCAATCCTATACATCCCGTCTTCCTGTATTCTTATATATTGCCTATCTGTCAGTAATATAAATTTATATTTTTCACCATACATAAGAACGAGTCTATGGTTTAGAAAGGCCTCTTTTTTATCTTCGCGTCCAAAATGCGGAACGGTAATAAAATCCACCAATCCATAACCCTCAAAACTATTCAGCTTAACGAACCATTCACTATTATCCGCCTTATACAAAGGCTCGATGTTTGGTCCCGCCACAATCGATCCGGCACTTTGTCCAATATAAATCCCGCCATTCTCAATAAATTTCTTCACAACTTTGGCAAAATTATTCTTTTGAGATTGGAGCAAAAGATAGGCGCTATTTCCACCTGCTACATAGACAATGTCGACTGCCTGCAACGCTTCTTCAATTTCACTTTCCGTTTTATCCGTAATTGTATAATTTGTCATCTCAAACCCCAACTCTTCCATTTTTTTCCTGGCATCCTCGATCCAGCGTTTTTCTCCTTCATGCATTTCTCCTGATGTTTCGATAAAAAGCGTTTTCTTTTTGTTCGCAAAATCAAAATGCTTCACCGCATCATGAATAACCGTTGCCGCGTCAGATGTTAAAAAAATATTATTTTTCATATTCTTGTCATTCCCGCCCCCGCTTTCGCGAGGATAAACTCCGGCGGGAATCTAGTGTAAAAATTTAACAAACACGCCCAGCTTCCTACTTCACAAAAACCACATAGTTACATTCCCAACTTATCATTTATCCCTTGCAATGCTCCGAGCCCCAGCTCTAAAAACTCATCCAATGGCACGCCGGCTTTTTCACATTCAGCAATGAGCTCGCGATTGCACCGCGCTGCAAACCCTTTATTTTTGAATTTTTTCTTGAGTGATGACAATTTCACGCTCGCCAGTTTTTTGTCCGGCTGCATGAGAGCTGAAGCAATAATAAGTCCCGTCAAAGTTTCGGCCGCTACCAAGCTATACTGCAATTTAGTCGAACGTTGTTTATCCAAAAGCGCCGGAATCGCTTCCATCCCATAGCCATGGGAAATGATCGTTTCAATGAGAAAGTCCGTGGCACCAGCTTCACGCAAAATTTCTTGCGACTTGATGCAATGCTCCACTGAATTATTTTTCGTCAGATCCCAATCAATGTCATGCAAAAGGCCAATGATGCCCCATTTTTCTTCATCTTCACCAAACTTCTTGGCCAGTGCCTGCATAATCGCCTCAGATTCAATGCAATGCAACTTCGTCACCGGATCAGTGATGTTTTTTTCCAGCAGTTCGTCCGCTTGTTGTTTTGTCAGGCCTAAGTTTTCCATAAGTATTTTTATAACTTTTAGCATTTGTCATTCCTGCGTAGGCAGGAATCTAGTCACATATCATTAAGCTTCTACACTAGATTCCCGTATACACGGGAATGACAAAAAAAAGAATTTCTAAATCTTACTCAAATCCCCATCCAGCACCACCGGCTGCATGGCTTTCAGTTCATCCAAATATGGCGAATCTTCTGGCATTGGATTCAAAGAGAATATTTTTTTGTCGAGCACATGTGCAAAGCCAATTTCCAAAAAAGTATTTCCGCCAATGTAATTCTTTCGGCCATTTTTTTCCATATTAATCACTAAAACCGCATCTGAGTTTTTTATAAGTTCATAATATTTCTTTATCACATCAAATTTCACTTTTCTGACAAATCCATCTCCATTGACTTTTTTCTCAGCCTTAAATTCTTCCAGAGTCATCTCCCCATCCAATATCCTTTTCGAAGTATGTGGAATTTCCACTTTATGACCCATCGCTTCGAGTTTATCTTTTGCATCTTTGACTTCATAAGTAAAGTCAATACTGGAACAGATTGTAATTTTCATAAGTTTAAATTTACCAATTACCAATGACTGCCTTCACTTCTTCACCGACGGAAAAATTGTCGTCTCACGCACTGACCGATTCATGATGAACGCGAAGAATCTTTCGCTCATGCCAAACCCAAAGGCTGGTGGCATGCCATATTCCAAAGCTTCCACAAAATCTTCATCCATCATTTGCGCTTCCTTATCGCCGCTTTCACGCGCAGCCATCTGTTCCAAGAAACGATTTTTCTGATCGATTGGATCGTTGAGTTCCGAAAAGGCATTACACAACTCACCCCGTCCCGCCACCACTTGCACACGCAAGACCTTTTTTGGATTCGTCGGATCAATTTTCGCCAACGGCGAAACTGCCAAAGGATGGCCGACCAAGAAACATGGCTGAATGAGTTTCTGGCGCACAGTTTTTTTGTAGAGCGTGTCAATCATCCGACCCAAACCATAACCCAGTTCGTATTTGATTTTCAACTCATCGGCTTTCTTTTTGAGTTCAGCAACTGTCACGTCGCCACTCAAATCAATGCCGGTTTCTTTTTTGAACTCAGTAAAATAGTCCACCACGGGAAAAGGTTTTTCCCAATCGATTTTTTCTCCTTCTGATTCATGAACATATCCACCCGTCACTTTCAAAACAATCTCACGATACATCTTTTCGATAAACTCCAATCCGCGTGCGAAATCCCAATAGGCGGCGTAGAATTCCATATGATCAAATTCCTGCAAATGGTCGCGATCCATGCCTTCATTGCGGAAAACCCGCCCGATCTCAAAAACCTTCTCCAAGCCCCCCACCAGCAGTCTTTTCAGGGGCAGCTCTAGGGAGATTCGGAGGTAGAAGTCTTGATCTAGGGCATTGTAGTGCGTCACAAACGGTTCGGCGTCCGCGCCTCCCGGTGTGTGCTCCAGCACTGGTGTTTGCACTTCCAAAAAGCCTTCCGCTGCTAAAAATCCCCGCACAGTTTGCCAAAAAACATTTTTCTTCCGGAAAATTTCACGCGTCTCCGGGTTCATCATCAGGTCTAAATAGCGTTTCCTGAGCAGCATTTCTTCATCTTTCAAACCGAAATATTCTGTCGGAATCGGCCGGATGTTTTTGGAAAGCATTTTCCACTCGTGCACTTCTAATGATTTTTCATCTTGTTTAGTGAGAAACAATTTGCCTTTGGCTTGGATAAAATCGCCGTTCTCCACACTTTTAACAAATAGTTTATATTTTTCGTCACCGACATTTTGTTTGCTAAGAAAAAGTTGCACCTTGTCTGTTCCGTCTTCGATATGCGTGAAACAAGCGTTGCCCATCGGTCGATTGGACTTCACCCGGCCAACCAAAAATATTTCTTGACCACTCTCGCTCAGTTCCTCGAATTTCTTCAATGCTTCGGCGTTCGTCATCGTCCGTTCACATTTTTCTGGGTAGCTTTCCATCCCGGCCTCCCGAATTTTTTCCAATTTATCCAATTTGGTTTGCAAAATATCTTCGCGCATAAAATTAAAGCTTAAGATTTTTATTGATCGTTATGCTCTAATCTTAGCTTAAATCGACTAAATTGGCAATTTTTAGACAAAAAACAAGGGAGCGCTCATATTATGAACACTCCCCGCCTCTGCTGTTTTCTATTTTTTCTTCGGCATGTTTTTGTAGAATTTTAAAAAATCATCTAGTTCAGCATAGGCAACCTCCCGCCCAACATTTTTGATTATCCCTTGTTGTACGGCATCATTATAAGGAATAATTTCAGGCTCTCCACTATTCAATATCATAGTAGTGTCTCCTGACTCATCTGTTCTGAACATAATAACGCCCTGCTTATCAACTACGGTATGCCTTACTATGCGTTTGACTTTCTTTTTAATTTCTTCCACATTCTTCTCCTTGCAAAAAAAGAACCAAAAAAGAGAAAACTTTTCAATTTTCTCTTCCCTCCTCCAAAAAACTATTTTAAATCTAGAATCTCATATTTAGTTTTACCGATCGGTGTCGTCACGTCCACTTTGTCACCTTTGGCGTGTCCCATGAAAGCTTTGCCCATTGGTGATTCATTGGAAATTTTCATGCTGGCCGGATCAGCTTCATTGCTCCCGACAATCTGGAATTCCATTTCACTCCCGTTAAATTTCACTTTGACGGTCGAGCCCATTTGCACTCCACCGGAATTTTTGTCATATTTGACCACCGTTGATTCTTTCAGCATAAATTCCAATTCTGCTACACGCGCTTCATTTTCAGCTTGTTGTCTTTTGGCTTCGCTGTATTCCGCGTTCTCGCTAAGATCACCTTGTTCTTTGGCTTCTTTAATGGCGGCCGCAATCGATTGACGAACAGCCACTTTTCGATTCGTCAGTTCATCTTGAATTTTTTTCAAACCTTCTTCCGTAATGAATTTTCCCATGGCTTTTATTTTAGATATTGGTTAAACATAAAACGTTAAGGCAAATTGTAGCAGAACTGTTTTTTCTGTCAAGACTTATTTTTCTCCGCAAAATACTCTTGCAAAGCTTTTTGTGCTACCGGCAAAGCAGCACTGTTGCCTTCACCGCCGCCCGGTACGAGAACAATGATAGCAATAGTTGGATTGTCATAGGGCGCGAAAGCCGCAAACCATGAATGAGTCTTGCCTTCCGTCCCGAACTGCGCCGTCCCAGTTTTCCCGGCCGCCGGAACCGGCAAAGTTTTGAGCGCTTGGGCGGTACCATCTGTAACTGTCATGCGCATGCCTTCGCGGACTGTTTGCATGATACTGGGACTAATAAAATTGGAACGAATAATGTCCGGTGCTGTGATGTGCTCTTGTCCGTCAGCGGTTTTTATCCGATTAACCAGTCGCGGAGAATACAAAGTCCCGCCATTGGCCACGGCCGAGATATAATTAGCCAGCTGGATTGGCGTAACTGTAATAAAGCCTTGTCCGATGGCAGAATGATAACTGTCGCCAATGTACCATGGTTCTTTGATTTTGTCTTTTTTCCATTGTTCGTCTGGGATAAATCCTGAAACTTCACCCGGCAAATCAACACCGGACAACCCTCCCATGCCGAACAGGTTATAATATTTCTTCATGTGCGACATTCCCAAACCTTCAATATTGCCATAACCACCACCGATCGTATAGAAAAAAATGTAATTACTTTGCGCAATTGCCAGCCTGACATCCGAAGGACCATGCGCTTTCCAGTCGCCAAAACTCCACGCACCCACAT
>JAHFOP010000021.1 GCA_023261605.1 Candidatus Moraniibacteriota bacterium | reverse complement strand
CTCCATATGTACCAATCTTCTTTCATAGGGAGACATCGGACGAAGAGCAATTGTTCTTTTTTCCGAAAGAGCTTTCTCAGCCATATTTTTCGCCAAAAATGCGATCGATTCGTTTTTTTCCTGGCGATATGAATTAATATCCAAGATAAAATCTGATTTTTCAGCTGTTTTCTTGCGCACAATCACCCGCGCCAAGTGTTGCAAGGCTTGCAAATTGATTCCATATTGACCGATTAAATAACTCGATTCTTCTGTTTTAACATTGCAAATCAGACTTTCTCGTCCATTCTGGGAAGTCGTTTGAATTTCCACCTCACCCTTAATGTTCATTTTTTCCAATAAACCCAGAACAACCTGCTTCACCATCTCATTAATATCTATCAAGTCTTGTTCTCCCATATATTTTAAATTAAGTTAAATTATCTCTAGTATCAAGCCCTTCCACTAGTGATTTTTTTCATTAGTTGCTTTTGTTGAATTATAGCAAAAACTGTCGAAATCAGCCAGTAAAGCGCCAGACCTGACGGATAGCTTATCCCAATAAATAGTGTCAAAATTGGCCCGAGATACATCATTTGGCTCGACATCGTGCTAGCTAAATCAGGCTGGGAGGTGGTTTTTGGTGGCGCCTTTGGCATAATCATCTTCATTTGGAAGTATTGAGCGGCAGCGGCAGCGATGATTAAAATTACTTGCGCCACCATCCCCACAGTGATATGCCCCAGATTAACTTTTTTAGAAAGATCCACTAGCCCTAAAAAATATTGATTTATCTGACCCGGATTGGGAATAAAGGCATATAGCTCTTTTGGATCAACCAGTAAATTGTTGCTTGAGATGTTAAATAAAACCCGGTAAATCGCGATTAAAAAAATCAATTGAAAGATTGTTGGCAAACAGCCGGAAAAGGGATTGGCTTTATTTGTTTTGTAAAATTCCATCAGCGCCTTGCTTTGTTTCTCCTTGTCTTTTTTGTATTTTTCCTGAATTTCCTTGATTTTAGGCTGCATTTCTTGCATTTTCTTCTGCGACTCGATCTGTTTTTTTGATAGTGGCACTAAAACCAGCTTTATAATAATTGTCACAAGAATAATGGCGATGCCAAAATCATGAAAAGACAGCGTGTTATAAACAAAAATCAAAAGATTATACAGTGGGCGATACACTGCTTCGTTAAATAAAAGTCCCATGTTTTTTATTTTTTATGATTAAATAAGTAAATTTCCTCGTAAAATAGCACTCAGGAGGTTTTGTTCCAGCTTTTGTCGAACTGGAAACGTCGCTTCTTTCTTTGGCATAACAATCACATCAAACCCTTTTTTCATTTCTCCTAGATGTTTTTTGACTATTTCACGCAGCCAGCGCTTGACCTGATTGCGCTCAACCGCCCTAGGCGAAAATTTAAGCCCCACAGAAAAACCCACCCTAGTCGTTTCAAGCCCATTTTTAGCTACTTTTAACACAATGTTCTCGAAAGAAAAAAAACGGCCACATTTATATACTGCGTTAAAATCGCGCCCTGCCACAAGCCTGTTTTCTAGAGCAAGCATCCGTTTAGATGGTAGTTAGTTTTTTCCTGCCTTTTTGGCGCCTTCTTTTAATAACATTTTTTCCAGCGCTCGTTTCTTGGCGCTTCAAAAAGCCATGAGTATTTCTTCTTTTTGTGCTTTTGGGCTTATAGGTGACGCTCATATATTTTTTATAAATTAATTGTTTTAATTAATTAGAAGTTTACCAGCTAACCACCCAAAAGTCAATCGCAGTCCCACTGAGCTTGCCTAAACTCCCCTTTCTTTATATACTCAAGATATAATCCACACATTATAAACAGCTTTATGCACTTTTCCTTTCGTTTTTTGGGTTTTTTTGTGCTATACTTTTCTAATTAGCCACCATACAACCTTGTGTTTCTCAAAAAAACAATGAAACCCCTAACAAACACCGAACTTTGGCAGGCCGCTCTTGGTGAGATAGAGCTTTCAATTTCAAAAGCTAATTTCATCACTTGGTTTAAGAATACGGCTATTCTTTCCATTAAAAATGGCCGTGTTACACTTGGTGTGCCTAATGGCTTTGCCAAGGAATGGCTGGAAAATAAATACAATATCTATATCTTGCGCGCCCTAAAAAATATCCAGGAAGATATAACCACCGTTTCTTGTGTTATATCTTCCAATCAGGATCGCTCTTTCCTATCTATTAAAGAGCCCTCTGTCGACGCTGTGCTTCCTCCAAAAAAGACTATTGAATATACCGAAAAAAGACTACACTTCAATCAAGAAACAAACCTCAATCCTAAATATACTTTTGATAAATTTATTATTGGGGGCAGTAATGAGTTAGCACGCGCCGCTTGCTACGCCGTGTCACAGAACGTTGGACGTGTCTATAATCCTCTTTTTATCTACGGTGGGGTCGGCCTAGGCAAAACACACCTCATTCAATCTGTTGGCAATGAATTATTAAAAAGCAACCCTCACCTACGCATAAAATATATTTCCTCAGAACGATTTACTAGCGCCTTAATAGATTCTATAAAAAACAGGACCATTGATGATTTTAAAAGCGAATATCAAAAAATAGACCTGCTAATTATTGATGATATTCAGTTTATCTCCGGCAAAGAAAAAACTCAAGAGGAGTTTTTTCATATCTTCAATTCCCTCTACCAAAAAAATAAACAAATAATTTTGACCAGTGATCGACCACCTAAAGCTATCCAAATCCTTGAGGAACGGCTTCTTTCTCGTTTTGAAGGTGGCATGATAGCTGATATTTCCAAGCCCGATTTGGAAACACGCTTGGCTATTTTGCAACAAAAATCAGCTGCGACCAATATGAAAATAGATGATGATGCTCTAGAATTTATCGCCAATAATATAAAAAATAATGTGCGTGAGTTAGAGGGGGCGCTAAACCGCGTTTCTGTTAGTGCCCAATTAACCAAAAAAGATCTCACCCTAGCATACACAAAAAAAATCCTCTCCGACATTCTTTCTAGCGGCAAAAGAAAAGGTATTACACATAAACACATTTTTAAGGTAGTTTCCGAATTTTATGAAATTAACCAAGACGATCTAATTGCTAAAAATAGAAAAAAAGAAGTCTCAAGGCCTCGCCAAATAACTATGTTTCTTATGAGAAGCGAGTTGCAATATTCCTACCCTGGTATTGGTGATAAACTTGGCGGCCGAGACCACACCACTGCCCTCTACGCATATGAAAAAATATCCAAAGAAATTGAAACAAATGAAAAATTAAAAGAAGAAATTGATCAGCTTCGCGATCAGATATATTCCCTCACTGGCTAATTTATTTTTTAGGTATAACTAGTGCATAACTACTTAAATTATTTGTGTATAAGTCTGTGTCTAACTCCCCACGCGCCTTGTTTATAAGATAATATTTTTCTAAATAAATTTATTTTTTATTTCCTCTCCCTCCATCCTCGCCTCTTAACTCAATTACACACTCACAACTTATCCACTTGGTTTTTGTTTATTATAAGCTTTTTTTCAGACTTATCCCCCTAAAAAACTCTCCTAATAATAACTAATAATATTATATAAATTAAATATAATAACAACTAAGAATATATGAAACTAATTTGCACTCAAGAAAATTTCAAAAAGGCGATTTACAATTGTGAACGTGCAGTGGCTAAAAGAAATACATTACCCATATTAAATAATATTCTATTTGAAACTGAAAAGGGAGGATTGAAGTTGTCCGCTACTAATTTGGAAATAGGTATTTCTTCACAAATTGGCGCTAAAATTGAAAAAGAAGGAAAGATAACTGTCCCAGCCAGACTTATAAGTGGATTGTCTAATAATTTATTAAATGGGGATAATTTAATAATAGAATCAGACGGGGATGTTTTGAAGATTGAAAATAAAACTAATAAAACAGTTATTAAAGGTATCTCAGCGGGCGATTTTCCTCTAATTCCTTTTAGAAAGGGGGATTACTTATTAGAATTAGATGGAATTGAATTTAAAAAGGCCATAACTAAAGTTTTAGTAGCGGTGGCGGTGAATGAAGCGCGTCAAGAACTTACAGGGATCAATATTAAATTAAAAGCAGAAGGATTGTTTTTTGCCGCGACGGATAGTTTTCGTTTAGCTGAATATGAAATAAAATTAAAAGAAAAGGATATTAATAAAGAGGTGTATTTACCTTTTATTGAAAAAAATGAAAGTATCATTATTCCAGCCAATACTCTTATTGAATTTAATCGGATGATAGCAGAAGAAGATAATTTTAGAGTGAAAATAGCGGTGGAGGATGGACAGATTTTCTTCGAGATGGATGGGATTCGATTGGTCTCTCGTCTAATTGAAGGAAAATATCCACAATATGAATATATTATGCCAAAAGAGTATAAAACCAGAATTGTAGGTGAGAAGAAATTTTTTCAACACGCGTTTAAAACAGCCGGCCTTTTTTCATCAGGTGGCTCTAATGAAATTACGCTCAAAATTGACGCTGAGGCAAAGGCGGCTTTCGTGTATGCCTCTGGCGCTGAAACAGGAGAGAATTCAACAGAGCTCAAATTTGACATCACTGGGGAGTCTCAGGAAGTTGTTTTTAATGTTAAATATCTTTTGGATGGGATTAATATTGCCGCAACAGAACAAGTGGCTATTTTGTTGAATAGCGAATCAACGCCAGTGGCTATTCAGGAGATTGATGAAAAAAGCGGGGAAGTCTTAAATAACTTTGTTTATATTGCAATGCCGATTAAGAATTAGTTGAAAGTTGAAAATTAAAAAGTATGGAAAAAATACACGATTTAATAATAATTGGCGCGGGACCGGCGGGACTTGCAGCTTCTATTTATGCTTCACGATACGGAATAGAGCATAAAGTTGTGGGGAGTATTTTAGGTGGGCAAATAACCGAGACACATGATATCGATAATTATCCTGGAATGGAAAATATGACAGGTTTTGATTTTTCGCAAAAATGGGGGGCGCATGCGAAAAAATATGGTGTGGAAATTGTGTCCACCACAATTGATTCGATTATGAAAAAAAAAGAAGTTTTTATTTTAGCACTAGCCAATCAAGAAACATTACATGCGCGCACGATACTTTTGGCGACGGGCACAAAAAGGCGGAAATTGGCTATTGCCGGCGAAAAACACTTATTGGGTATGGGTGTGTCATATTGCGCCACTTGTGATGGGTTTTTCTATAAAAATAAAATCGTCGGAGTGATTGGTGGGGGTGATAGCGCGGCCAGCGCGGCGCTCTATCTTTCTAATTTATGTGAAAAAGTTTATTTGATCTATCGCGGAGCAGAGCTGAAGGCGGAACCATACTGGACCAAAAAAATTTCACACAGTGAAAATGTGGAAATCATTTTCAATACAAATGTAGTGGAAATATTGGGCCGAGATAAATTGGAAAGAGTTGAATTAGATAAAGAATATAAAAATAATTGCCAGTTGGAAATGGACGGACTTTTTATTGAAGCGGGAAGTGTGCCTAATATCGAATATGCCCGCGGTATAAAATTGGAAACTGACAAAAAGGGTTATATTAAAATTAACCCGGATTGCACCACCTCACTTACGGGCGCTTGGGCGGCGGGCGACGTCACGGATGGTTCAGATGGTTTTCAGCAAGTGATCACAGCGGCAGCTGAAGGCGCCATTGCAGTGCGAAGTATTTTTAGATGGCTTAAGGAATAGAGAATAATATGCGAGCACTGAGTGATTTATTGAAGAAAAAAAAGACCCGCGTACTAGCCCTGACGGACAAAGATGTTTTTTATATCTTCAGAAGAATCATTAAGGAAGAGTATGGCAATGTCGGTGCGGCGAAAATTCAACCTGACTTTTTCAAAAACAGCACACTTTTTGTGCGCAGTGAATCATCCACCTGGACTGCGGAAGTTTTTTCCAATCGCAGTTTTATCATGCGGAAAATGAACGGGGAATTGGGGGATGGAGTGGTGAGGGAGATTAAGTTTAAATAAAAAAATGCCCCCTGGGCATTTTTTTATTTAAACAACAGGAATGAATTATTGCACATTGGCTGTCACATTGATTTCAGAAGTCGCGGTGTCGCCGTCGTTGTCGGTGACGGTGGCGACGATGTCTAGCGTAGCGGATTTTTGGTTGTCGGGAATAGCATAATTGAAGGTGAAGGTGAGGTCGTTGGATTTGGAATAAACATCGGTGCCATTAATGGAGATGGTGACGCTTTGCGCACCATTGGGTGAGCTGGCACTGATTTTTATGGGCAAGGTTGCCTCTGTCAGTGTGTCACCATTAGCGGGAGAGTCGATAGAAATAGAAGGTTGTTTATTTTTGGATTTTCCATCGCTAAAATCACTAGCTTGACACGCTTCAGTTGGAATGGTATCACCCTTAATTTTGTTATCTTTGAGATATTTTTTAACGGCATCTTCCCAGGCATTAAATTGTGGATCATCATTAGGATTGCTCGGCGGATCCCCCAAGGGATTATCTTTGTTGACATAATAGAGAATACTATGGGAATCTACAAAACTTTTTTTGTCTTTGGTGTCACTTGGGCAAGAATCATTAGCTAGACAATATTCATCCTTTTTGATTTTACACACTTCTACTTTCATTTTTTGGTCTAACTTTCCATCAAGGACGGCTTTGCCTGTTTCCTGGGGGGTGTATTTGGGAAATTGCTCAATATTATAATTTTGCAATGATTTTTGCATAAATTCGCGCCAAATAGGCGAAGCGACGTAGGATCCGTCTGCTCCTTTGGCCATGACGGAATTGTCATTGTTTCCTGTCCAAACACCTGCAACAAGAGAGGGGGTGTATCCCACTGTCCAGCCATCATGCCAATCATTGGTGGTGCCGGTTTTAGCTGCTACGGGTCGATCGTCAAAGCGCAGAGGGTTATTTGTCCCAAAGACGGGCGCACGCAAATCATTAGTAGAAAGGATATAATCAATCATAGCTACATATTTTTCTTCTACTGCGCGTGTGCCTTCGTCGGGTTTATATTCTTCTAAAATCTTTCCTGAGCCGTCTTCAACTTTAAGTATAGTGGATTGATTGTGATGGATTCCGCCGGTAGCAAATGTGGAAAAGGCGTTGACATGATCAATGAGTGTCACTTCTCCGCCTCCTAGCACCAAAGACAATCCATAGCGGCTCGGGTCATTGAGGGTAGTGATGCCCATTTTGTGAGCTGTGTCGATGGAATTTTTTATGCCGGCCAAATAGAGAGTTTTGACTGCTGGTACATTGAGCGACATCGCCAAAGCATTTTTCATTTGCAAAAGCCCGCGGTTTTGGCCGTCATAGTTTTTTGGGTCATAAATCTGGCCGTCAACTGTGGAAAAATTAGTGTCTACATCCCAAATGTTGGTTTCCGGCGTGAAGCCTTTTTCAAAAGCGGTCAGATAGACATAGGGTTTGAAAGATGAGCCTGGTTGGCGCAGAGCCGTGGCCACATTGAAGTTGCCCTCGAAGGTGCAATTCTTTCCAGAAATGCAACCTGCGGGAGTGGCTTTGCCAAAATAATCCTTGGAGCCAACCATGGCCAAAATTTGCCCCGTGCGCGGATCAGCGGCGACGAGAGCGGCATTGTTGGCTCGATAGGTGGAGGCATTTTTGTCGGCATAGTCACGCACCGCTTGTTCAGCTATCTGTTGCTTGTTCCAATCAAGGGTGGTATAAACTTTCAAGCCACCTTGTTCTACGACTTGATCGCCGTATTGTTTTTCCAAATAATCTTTGACATACATCACAAAATGCGGCGCGGCGATGTTTTCTGAAAAGGGTTTGATTTTGGATAGGACATCAATTTGTTTAGCCGCTGCCGCTTGATCGGCGCTGATATAACCCAAACGAGCCATTTGATTTAGGGCATATTCTTGACGAGCTTTTAGGTCGTCAGTGTAATTCCCGTAGGGGGAATAGTGTGAAGGAGCTTGAGGGAGTGAGGCGAGGAGGGCAGACTCATCTAATGAAAGCTCAGATGCGTGTTTGCCAAAAAAAGTCTGAGCCGCGGCTTCAGTGCCATAAGCATTGGAACCATAAGGAATTTGATTGAGATACATCCCGAGAATTTCATCTTTGGAAAATTTCTGTCCCAGCTCCACAGAGAGAATGGCCTCTTTCACTTTACGGGAAATGGTTTTTTCCGAGGTAAGGAGGGTTTGCTTGACCAGCTGTTGGGTAATAGTGGAAGCGCCTTGGGTAGCTTGTCTATGAAGCAAGTCGGCCAGTCCCGCGCGAATGATAGAAGTGATTTCAATGCCATGATTAGTATAAAAGTTTTGATCTTCCAATGCGATGGTAGCGTATTTCAAAGTGTCAGGCATTTGGGAAAAAGGAATTTCCGTGCGTTTTTCTTCGCCATGGATTTCATATAATAAGTGGTTTCCCGTACGGTCGTATATTTTAGTGGATTGTGCCATAGCCCGATTTCCCAAGCTTCCTGGACTTGGTAAATCTTTGGCGTAGTAGGCAAAAACTCCAGCGACAGACAAAAAACCGGCCAAAATCAGCCAGAGAAAAACCTTGCCTACCGATTTCCATTTAATTGTAGAAAGCCAATTTTGCAGCTTATTTTGGCCACCAGAACCATTTTTGGGAGAAAATATACGCATAGAGAATGTTAAATAAAATTACTTTTAAGTTCTCTGCATTATAGTACGAAATGGGGAAAAGTTCAAGGCTATAAAAGATTAGCTCGGAAGTATTTTTTCACTTGATTAATAGTGTCTTTCGGCTCGTGCCCCCAAATGATCGCAACAACATCTCCTGGCAGGGCAATTTTCGCAGCTCTTTTTATGGCATCTCCCTCGAGGATAACTGATTCTACGGTGATGGTAGAGTTTTTTTGCAGTGTTTTTAGTGATTTGGAAAAGAAACTGGAAACCTCCCCAATCTCTCTTGAAAAGCCTGAATTTTTTTCGCAATATTTTTTTCTGTGGACACCATCAATTTTATCATAGATTATAAAATGGTCATATTTTGAATAGAGGGCTTTGGCAATTTTTAAAATAGCTTCATTGCGAATATTTGGCGCTAGGCGCAAGACCCCAATGAGATGATTTTTTTTTATTTTATGACCTAGTCTAGATAGCTCCAGCAGGGATTTCTTTTCGTGAGCATAGTCGATGATTATTTGCACTCCAGTTTTATTTTTCATCAGAGTGAGGCGTCCTCCGTAGGGGTTGGGCGTATATTTTTTTAAAGCATCAATATCCCCGGTGTTTATTTTCTGGCCAAAATAAGCATAGAGGCCACCTAGGATAAACAGCAAGTTGTAAAGAGAGGGCTTAAAAAATCCATCAAAAGTCCAGCTTAAGTCTTTGGTCTTAATTATTTTTTTAGTCCTATCTCTTGTTTTTATAACTGTCCAATCATCCTCTAAGGTGATTACTTGCCCACCTTCAGATAAATGTTTCTTTTTATCATAATGATTAAAGCTGAGGCCTACTGGAAGCAGTGTTACATTTTTATTTTTGGGAAGTTCTTTTAATTGAGAGCAGACATATTTATCATCGGCATTAAAAACTAGAAAACCATTATTGTTTATTTTTCTGACTATAAAATTTTTAGTCTTTGCTAAATCAAGTCTGTTTTTTATGCCCTTGTGTTTCTGGATATGATCTTCATAGATGTTGGTAAAAATTCCTATATCGTGAAATCTGTAGCCTAGTCCTCCTCCTCGTGATCCGATGGAGGCTTCTAATATAGCGGCAAAGTCAGGAAAATACTTTTTCATGGTGATTAAATATTTTCCTGGGCAAACGGACGGGGTTTTTTCGAATAAGTTCAAGCTATCATCGAGAGAGCTTTTTTGCCTTTCATTTATATAATGGCCATCGTTGTCTACTCGCAGAGTGGTGAGATTTCTTTGGCGCAGCAGATAAGCCAGTACTCTAGTGACAGTAGTTTTTCCCTTTGTCCCAGTGATTGATACTATTTTCATCTTTTAATGAATTAGCAGTTAACATTAGCTAACGTTACAAGTGACTCAAATAAGGCATTTATGAAAGGTTTTGCGTTGAGCATGTCTTCACTTGGAAAACCGATTTGGTCATTAAGTTCAAATACTAATGGTCCATTTTCTGTAACGCCAAAATCAATTGAATATATGGGGAAATTGAATTTTTTGTCGATAATTTTTTGCATTTCCGAAACTATGCTTAAAACATTTGCCGGGATTTTTTCTAATGGAACTTCTTGCAGTGTTCCTCCTTGGGCGGCGTTGGCCAAGAGACTGCCCTGCTTGGGTGTTCTTAAATGAGAAAGGATGATTTTACCGTTAACAATAACGACTCGCAGGTCATGCGTCTGTGTAGTGAGGCCTGTTATTCCGCGAGAGGTGTCAATAAATTCTTGCAGTGTATATCTCATTCCCTTTTCTAAGACTGCACTAGCTAAATTGCTAGCCTTATCTATGAGAATATTTTTCCCGCCCAGCCCGTTAGCCGGCTTTAGGACAGCCAAGGAAGCAGGGCTGAATTTTTTCAAAAAAACTTTTAAATCAGTGGCGGTTTTTATCTCAAAGCTTTTCGGCATAAACTTTCCAAAATATTGGTACATCAAATTTTTATCATTGCAAAGAATTTTAAAAGCGGAGCAATTTAGCACCTTGGAATCCATTTTGGGGGGAGGAAAGGCGACTCCGCCACTTCTGTCATAGACAGCATTGGCTTCAATTATTCCATTGTACGCGGAAAAAATTTCCCCATTAAAAAAAGCTGGATTTTTAAATTTTAGACCGCCTAAATAACTATTCGGCCCACTAGCTAAATACATATCAAAATTCAAAGAAGTCCCTTTCAGGAAAAAATATCGATAGATGGATCTTTTTTTTCCAAAATTCAAAAAAGGATCCTGGCTGGGCCTTTCTTTTTTGAAATACATAACTATTTTTTTCTTTTTTTGCAGCATTGGTATAAATAATTAGCGAGAGAGCTTAGTTCATTGGAAATTTTTTCATCAAAAGTAAAGGCTGGAGAACGATTTACTTCAAAAACATAAGGCTTGTTGTCAGGGCTGATAACGATATCGACGCCAGCGACCTGAATGTCTGCCACTCTGGCCGCTAAGAGAGCTTCTTTTTTGATAGTCGCGCCTACTTGGGAGAGTGCCAAAAATTCTTCACTAGCACCTAAATATACATTATTTCTAAATTCATTTTTTTTATCAGGGCGCTCTCTTTTTATGACGCAACCTATTTTTGTCCCTAAGACTAGGATTCGATAATCAAAATTATTAGGAATAAACTCCTGGATAATAATCTCGTCGCTTGGATTTTTTTGAATTATCTCCAGTGCTTCTTTTTTATTTTTCGCTAGATATACTCCTAGGCCTTTTCTACTTTGGGAAACTTTTATCACCATGGGCAAGCCTAGGAAATTTTCTGCTGAAGCAATGGATTTCTTTGTGTAAGCCGAGGAAAAATAAGTTTTTGGAACTGCTACTTTACCCAGAGCCAAAGCAACTGTCTGCTTGAGTTTGCTGGCATCATTAGTAAAGCGATAAAGCCTGTCAACAAAAAAGATGTTTTTGTCCTGAGCTATTCTGGATAAAATAAAGGCTAGATTTTTCCTATTGCCAACTTTTCGGAAGAAGACGGCCGAATAATCAGTAAGTGCTTTATTTTTGATAAACGCTTGTACATTGTTTTTTTCAACAAAAAGTTCGACCTCTTCGAGGCTGGCAATATCGACGGGAATATTTTTTTCTTTCAATTTTTTCTGAAGAATTTTGACAGTTTTTTCCGTGCCAGAAACGCTTTTCTTCTTGTCTTTTAGGATGAGTAGCATATTTTTTATTGTTCCCTTTTTAATTTCAAAATAAATTCGATGATGTCCTTGATTACGTTGCGAGTCTTTCCGTGGGTTGGCTTATAATGTATGTATAAATCTGGCTTGCCATTTATTTCTAAGATGTTTATAGCCTGCTCAGTAGGCCTCTTGCTGATATTATCGCATATAAGATCAATCCCGACCAGATATTTCCCCACAGCCATTGCTGCCTTCGCGCAAATACGTTCAATCTCCGGATTTATTAAGGCAGTCACATCTCTGGTCTCGCCTCCTTCGGCCAGGCAGGAATTTTTTTTAATAAAAATTTCCCGATTCTTTTCGAGGATGTCGCCCAGAGTGATGCCTTGTTCTTGTAAAATTTCGTTCAGTGCTTTGTCGGGCTTTGTCCGGGCATATCTTCTGGTTTGTTTTTTTTCAATAAGTTCTTTGACCGTGCTTTCCCCATCCCCGAAAATTCTAGGTGGTATCATTTCTAAAACTCCGATGGCCTTATTTTTCAAAACTAAGACGCGATACTCTCTCCCGAAAACCATCTCTTGGACAATGAGGGAGGAAAAGTTTTCTATTTCTCGCATAATTATCTCCTTGGCATTTTCCACTGTTTTGATATCAGTAAAGACACCTTTGCTATTGGAACCCTTGGCATCTTTTATAACGAGGGGGTAGTTTAGCGGTGCAAGTTTTTCCCCTAGCGCGCTTTCAGCTAAAGTCTTCCTGTATAGGCAGACAGACTTTGGCGTGGGTAGGCCGTTTTCTTTCAGCGCCACATATGTTAAATCCTTGCAAGCAGTGAGTGCTTTTCCCGAGAAGAAGTCACTGGCTATTTCAAATTTTCTAGAAACAAATATTTTCTCTCCAGATATGTTTATACAAAAATATTTCCTTTCAGGGGCAATTTCTTCGATTGTTCCACCCATTTCTCCCACAACCCTTTTGATGATTCTCTGATTCTCTATCATAGTTTTATTTATTCACGTCAATTAAGAATTTTTTCAAATTATAGCGGCCGATGATGACCGGATAAGTCAGATGTGATCTATCGACCAAAGTCACCTTGGTCGCAATCGGAGTGCCGTCCATCATGATGGTCAGGTTTATCATGGGTCGATAAGTGAAGCCATGAGAAGAGCGTACTGGAATGGTAGCGGCAATGTCGGGCACATCTTTGAAGATGACCCATCGTTGTTCCTTAGTCAGATTTTTGAGCTCATCATAGGGACGCTTGAGTTTTTCAAATTCTGCTACGGTTTTTTCAAAGCCGAGTTGCACGGCTAAGGCATCGTCGATAGATGACCAATCGGCGCCAGTATCGATCTTGGCTTCCACTTCGACAAACTTTTCATCTTTGCCGATCAATTTTACTTTCTCCACTGTGCTAATGACTTTTTTACCGGAAATTTCTTCCAGCTCTTCTTCGATTTCTCCCCCGAACAAATCTTTGCCAAGGCGAATACCGCGTTCCAGAGTTTTAATTTTCAGATCACTTACTTTCTGTAATCTTTTTTTGAGACCGGCCAAATTGGCAATCTGAATAGATAATCCGGGGCGGGCGTTGAGCTCTACGATAACGGGGCCATGTTCTTTGTCGATGGCAATGTCTGTGCCGAGAAATCCCAAGCTGGAAATTTCTTGAGCGCGCACAGCCATTTTCAAAATATCATTCCAATAGGGAATTTTTATCCCGGAAAGTAAAAGGCGGGTTTCCGGAGCGTATTCTACTATTGTGTTTTTGCCTTGAACGGCGGAAGTGGTGGTGCCGGTGGCAAGGTCGATGCCAAGTCCGATAGCACCTTGTTGTAAATTAGCTTTGCCGCCGGATAATTTAGTGGGTAGGCGGAGCATGGCCATGACTGGCACTTTGTTGAAAACAATCACACGGATGTCGGGGATGCCTTTGAATGAATAGGGTTTGAAAAGTTTTAGAAGTTGCATCCTTTCTTCAAAAAAAGCGATATCGGGCGTGCCGGACAAAGAATAGGATCCGTCCAGAATATTTCGAATATGATTTTTCAGATCGTCAATCGTTATGAGTGATCGGTCTGCTTTGATCCATGCATCATCTCGTCCTTTTCTTTTACCATACACTACGATAATGCCTTCTCCGCCAAAACCGCGGTTAGGTTTCAGAGCAAATCCTCCTGGTAAAGTTTGCCAATCGAAATTATCCAGTTCCTCGTGGGTGGTTATTTTGGTAATTAAACGGGGCACCGGCAGACCATTTTTGGCCAGCACTTTTTTGCTCAGCAGTTTGTTATCCGCCAATCTTTTGGCGCGTGACAAATTGAAAGGGCGAATGTATTCAAGATTTCTCGAATTCATCCCCAAAATTTGGCGGCT
>JAHFOP010000020.1 GCA_023261605.1 Candidatus Moraniibacteriota bacterium | reverse complement strand
CTTTATCTGAATAAATAGGATATTGTAGCGAACCCGGCGAACTTAAACATCTTATTAGCCGGAGTAAAAGACATCAACCGAGATTCCCCAAGTAGTGGCGAGCGAACGGGGAGAAGCCTAAACCATCTGTCGCAAGATAGGTGGGGTTGCGAGATAATTCTACTCGTTTAATCGGGGTAGGAAACTGTTTGTTAATAGAACGTCTCTGGAAAGAGCGACCATAGAGAGTGAAAGTCTCGTATATGAAAACAAACAACGACTACGGAATTATTCTCAAGTAGGGCGGGACCGGAGAAATCCCGTCTGAATCTGGGGCCACTATAGCTCCAAGGCTAAATATTTCTAGTGATCGATAGCGAACGAGTACCGTGAGGGAAAGGTGAAAAGTATCCCGATGAGGGAGATGAAATAGTATCTGAAACCATATGCTAACGAAGAGTAGGAGTCCTGACGCAAGTCGGGATGACTGCGTGCTTTTTGTAGAACGATCCAGCGAGTTAGTTTTGTGTCGTCCGGCTAAGCGACTTTGTCGCGGAGCCATAGTGAAAGCGAGCTTTAACCGGCGAACAACGATGGCACGAACTAGACCCGAAGCCAGGTGAGCTATTTATGAGCAGGGTGAATTTGCTGTAACAGGCAAAGGAGGCCCGCATCCACGCACCGTGCAACATGCGGGGATGACTTGTGAATAGAGGAGAAATTCCAATCGAACTTGGCGATAGCTGGTTCTCCCCGAAATAGCTTGAGGGCTAGCGTTGGGAAACTATGTTTCGGAGGTAGAGCTACTGAATGAGGATTCGCGGTTCGCCGTAGGATTCTCAACCAAACTCCGAATTCCGAAACAATTATCCCAGCAGTCAGAAATCCGGGGCTAAGCTCGGATCTCAAAAGGGAAAAAGCCCATGACCGCCGTCTAAGGTCCCAAAATCTATGTTAAGTGGGAAAGGAGGTGAAGTTTCTTATACATCTAGGAGGTTGGCTCAGAAGCAGCCATCCTTTAAAGAGTGCGTAACAGCTCACTAGTCTAGAGACTTTGCGCCGAAAATTCAACGGGGCTCAAACATAGTACCGAAGACGCGGATTTGATATGTATTTATACATTATTGAGTGGTAGGGAAGCGTTCCATACGCGCTGAAGCGGCATGCGTGAGCAACCGTGGAGTGTATGGAAGTGAGAATGCTGGAATTAGTAACCGCAATTGGAGTGAGAACCTCCGACACCGAAAGTCTAAGGTTTCCTGGGCAATGTCAATCATCTCAGGGTTAGTCGGTCCTAAGGCGAGGTCGAAAGGCGTAGTCGATGGACACACGGTTAATATTCCGTGACTTCGGTATGATTCGATGGAGTGACGCATTTTAGTAGTTCTTGCCGATTATTGGATTTCGGTAGGGGTACTGAGGAAGTGAGACAGGCAAATCCGTTTCACAATATTCCAAGGTATTTCTGGAACCTCGGCGCAAGTCGAGGGAACGAGAATGAGCAGAGTGCCAAGAAAAGCTTCTAAGGTTAGTCATATCGAAACCGTACTAAAACCGACACAGGTAGACTGGGCGAGTAGCCTAAGGTGAACGAGTGAACCTTTGTTAAGGAATTCGGCAAAAAAGCGTCCGTAACCTAGGGATATGGACCGCCGACCGCAAGGTCGGCCGCAGCGAAAGATACCAAGCGACTGTTTACCAAAAACACAGGTCTCTGCAAACCCGTAAGGGGAAGTATAGGGGCTGACGCCTGACCAGTGCTGGAACGTTAACGGGAGCGGTGCAAGCCAATCCCCGAAGCGCCAGTGAACGTCAGCGATAACTATAATCGTTCTAAGGTAGCGAAATTCCTTGGCAGGTAAGTTCTGTCCTGCATCAAAGGCGTAACGACTTGGTAACTGTCTTAACGAAGAGCTCGGTGAAATTGCAATGACGGTAAAGATGCCGTCGACCTGCAGCAAGACGAAAAGACCCCGTGGAGCTTTACTACAACTTGGTATTGAATTTGAGATTGTATTGCCTAGGATAGGTGGGAGACTTTGAAGTTTCGACTTTGGTCGAAATGGAGTCAACCTTGTAATACCACCCTGTGTGATTTTAAATTCTAACCCTGGACTGTTATGAGTTAACGAAACTTATAATGGAACCGGCAAAAAACAAAGTTGTGAAGTTTATCAAATCTAACAAAGTTTTTTGCGGTTCAAAATTATATCGTTTTGGTTATTCATACCAGTCCGGGGACAGTGCCTGGTGGGTAGTTTGACTGGGGCGGTCTCCTCCTAAATGGCAACGGAGGAGTTTACAAAGGTCGGCTAGGTCCGGATGGAAATCGGATCGATAGTGCAAACGCATAAGCCGGCTTTACTGCAAGACACATAAGTCGATCAGTCACGAAAGTGGAAGTTAGTGAACCGACTGTCGCAAATAGATGCGCAGAAGATCATCAGATAAAAGTTACCCCGGGGATAACAGGCTGATCCCTCCCAAGAGTTCACATCGACGGAGGGGTTTGGCACCTCGATGTCGGCTCATCGCATCCTGGGGCTGGAGAAGGTCCCAAGGGTTTGGCTGTTCGCCAATTAAAGCGGTACGCGAGCTGGGTTCAAACCGTCGTGAGACAGGTTGGTCTCCTATCTGCTGTAGGCGTTATTGCTTGAGAGGACTCTTTCCTAGTACGAGAGGACCGGAAAGAACGAACCTCTGGTGTACCAGCTGTTCCGCCAGGAGCATTGCTGGGTAGCTACGTTCGGACGGGATAACCGCTGAAAGCATATAAGCGGGAAGCCCACCTCGAGATTAGGCAATTCTTGGTGCTTGCACCAAGATGATTTCCTGGGAGATGACCAGGTTGATAGGTCTCAGGTCTAAGCCCAGTGATGGGTTAAGCCGAGAGATACTAATAAATTAAACATTATCTCTCTTAAATTTCGATTAGCGAATTGTCGCGAATGTTAACGCGAGTACTTGTGGATTTATTTACAAGTTATTCGTTTTCTCATTCGCGAAACATTCGTCAAATCTGTTAGCAGTTAACAGTTTCTAAAAAAAACTGAAAAGCAATTTAACAAATATACCTCATACTAATGAGAAAATTTAAAAATAGCTTCGCGTTCATTTTGACAATTTTTACCTTAACGACTTTGACCTTAGTTTTCTTCTTGTTTTTTTCTCCGATGATCAAAACATTTTAGAAGCTTTTTGAATGTATAGTTCCCAGTGTTTCTAGCGGCGAGGAAACACCCGATCCCATTCCGAACTCGGTAGTTAAGCTTGCCAGCCCCGATGGTATCTGTCCTTGTGGCAGGAAGAGTAGGACAATGCTGGGAACCATGCATTCAAACTTTCTGAAAAATTAGAAAAAGCATATCTTTTTAAGGTAGGCTTTTTTGTTTTTCCGAGATGTGCTAAAATAATCTTATGGACAAAAGCCAGCGCAAAAGAACAATTATAATTGCTATTTATTGTGGCATTTTCATGCTTATTTTTTGGGCACTCTATGCCCACTTTCGTCCGGCGCCGAGCTGCAAAGACGGTGTGAAAAATCAAAACGAAGAAGGCGTGGATTGTGGGGGAGTTTGTCAAAAATCTTGCGGCATAGTGGCGCAAAAATTGATCATCGGAAAAATGGGAGTGGTGCCTTCGGGGATTGCGGGCAAATATGATTTCTATGCGGAACTCACCAACCCAAACGCAACTTTCGGTAATAAAAATTTCTATTATAATCTTGATTTCAAAGACGCTAATGGGGGAGTGATAGCTTCGCGCAAAGGCTCGAGTTATGTCCTTCCCAGCGAACACAAGTATGTGATTGAAAATAATATTGACGCGTCAAACGTTCCAGCTTCTTTTGATTTCAGTCTTATCAGTTCTGACTGGGTGGAGTTTAATGATTATTATGAAAAACCGGATTTGCAAATCGTGAACAAAAACTATGATGAAGTTTCTGACAGCGTGGGTTTTTCAGAGGCATCTGGACTTCTCAAAAACAACAGTCCATATGATTTCGACTTGATAAAGGTGGAAATAATTCTCAAAGACAGTGACGGAAATGTTCTGGCGCTCAACTCCACCCAGATGAGCACAGTGGCTTCCGGAGAACAACGAGACTTTAGGGTTTCTTGGCCGAACAGTTTTCCCGGCACGGTTGGCAATATGGAAACCCAAGTCGAAGTTAATGTTTTCAATTCAGACACTTTCATGAAGAGGACTTACAAAACGGAAAAATTTCAGCAATACTAAAACAAGTGAACAAATTTTTCAAATTAGACTGGATCCTCATCATTTCCGTAGCGCTATTGCTCGTTATCGGACTTTTAGTGATTTACAGCATTTCTTTTGATGGCGCCGTTTTGAACGCCGCCAATCTCAATCGACAAATAGTAGCGATTGTGCTTGGTTTTTGCTTGATGTTTCTTTTGGCTTTTTCGGATTATCGGAAGTTGAATTCCTACAGCACTAAACTATATTTTCTTATGCTTCTCATGCTCGTTTTTGTTTTGATGCTGGGTAAAACGGTGAAGGGGCATACAGGCTGGATTGGTTTTTCAACTTTCAGTATCCAGCCGGTTGAACTGGCTAAACTGATAATCGTCATCTTTTTGGCCAGCTTCTTGAGCCAGAAAAGGACGCAACTCAGTATTGTGGTGCGGATTGTGGCGAGTGTCGTTTTGGTTTTTATCCCAGTTTTTTTGATTTTGAAACAACCCGATTTAGGTTCAACGGCCATAATTCTGGCTTCATGGGGGGCATTACTTTTCGCTTCCGGCATTAGTAAAAAAAATTTGATAATTCTGTTTTTGGTCGGCGCATTGGTCATTTCTCCCAGCTGGTTTTTCATGAAAAATTATCAAAAAGATCGCATTGCCAATTTCATCGACCCATATCGTGATCCAAGTGGCAGTGGCTACAACGTCATTCAAGCGACGATTGCAGTCGGTAGCGGGCAATTGTTTGGCAAAGGATTGGGGCATGGGTCGCAATCGCAACTCAATTTCTTGCCGGAAAAACACACTGACTTCATTTTTTCCGTCATTGCGGAAGAGTTGGGTTTTTTCGGCGCGACGGCGGTGTTTGTTCTTTTTGGAATAATATTTTGGTGAATGAAAGAAGCCGCTCGCATGGCGCATGACAATTTCGGCTATTTGTTCGTCATCGGCACAATGGCTATGCTTTTTTTCCAACTCTTGGTCAATGTCGGCATGAATATCGGGGTGATGCCCGTCGCGGGCGTGCCCTTGCCGCTTTTGAGTTATGGTGGCAGTTCGATGGTGACGACTTTGGCGGCTATTGGCATCGTGCAAAGTGTCTATTTACGTCGCAAAAACGCCAATATTTTAGAAGGAGTGAGATAGCCTTCTTTTTGTTTTTGGAAAATATTTGGTTTAGTGCTAAGATAAAATAAAGGAGGATGATCTTTCAAAAAGAAACGCAAAACATCAACTGTAGAAAAGGAGGGAGCGTGGATCTTTATATAAAAAGACTTGAGACATTCAAAGGGATCGTTCGTACGAACCTCTTCACTGATCTTGAGCGGCAGTTTAGAATTCCTGGAAATGGCGAAAATATTTTTGCAAGTCAGCATGGACAAAGGTCAATAATTGGATATGGGTGCGGAACTGTAATCATATCTGATTTCAAAAGAATGGAAGTTGTAGTTTCTTTCAATCACGGCGCTGATATTTCCGCAGTCTATACTTGTGATAGGGGAGGTTCTAACTGGGAATGCACAATGGAAGGTAGTGCAATTGTTGATTTTGGAGCTACGCTTGCCGTGCTGGAGGAGGAAAACTTTATTCTGCTTTTTCCTCCTACAGATACAGCCAGAAATTATCAGCAGCATATGACCAAGGCAATGAGGAGAGCATAGATGGTTCTTTTCGCCTGGCGGATTTCAATATCCTGCCAGGCTTTTTTTACTTGACAAAATTTCAGGAATCTGATACTCTCATATGTCAATCATTAAAGTAAAAAATCATATGTCTATCTTGCGAATTGCGAGAGATAAAAAGTTCAAAATGTACGCCTTAACCGCCATTCTGGTGGCTTTTATTGCAGTACCATCTTTTGGCTTGGCCAGTCGCCATGAGAATCTATATGTTAATGCCAAAGCTAGCGGCATGGAAGATGGTTCGCGTGAACATCCTTATGCCAAGATTGGTTCGGCCATCGATAAGGCCGATTCAAACGCCGAGATTCATGTTTCCAAGGGGGAATATGAAGAAAATATCACTTTGAAAAAAGGTATTAAACTTTTTGGGGAAGATGCGGACAGTACTATCATCACGGCCAAGAAAGACAAATGGGCCACGGTTTACATGAAAGACGATTCAGAAATTGACGATTTCAGTATCAAGGGTGGACACGAAGGCATCTTCATTGAGAGTCATGCCCAAGCCAACATTATCAGTTGTTCTGTCAGATACAATGATGGCGATGGAATTTCCATTGAAGGCGGCGACACGAAAAAAGCCAATCAAGTGTATATTGGCAAGACTGAAATTCGCAACAATGATCGCGCCGGAGTCTTTGTTTCCGGACCACGTCGCGTGGTGTTGATGGACAGCGAAATTTTGGACAATAAAACTGATGGAGTGGATTTTGCCAGAGGCGTAGTTTCTTACTTCGCCGGAAATTCTATGAAGAACAATGGTGGCAGTGGTCTCGTTGTCACGCTCGACGGTTCGGATATCTGGACCAAGAACAACAGCTTCCGTGACAACAGTCGTGAAGGCATCGAAGTGTCTTCTTTCGGCGGAGCGGGACGGATGAATGTGGCTAAAGCTAAATTTGTCGGCAATCACAATTACGGCGTGGCTCGTCTGCAAAAAGGTGGCACCGCCATTTCAATCGCCACTTGGAACAAGAACCTGACTTTTGACAACAAGGCCTATTTCGCTACGAATGGTCTCGGCAATATCTCAAATATTTTACGAGCCAATTAAAAAACTTTATAGAAGTTGAGGAGGCATGATATGGAATCGATAGCACCAATAGAGCTGTCTGTTAGGACAAAATTAACCCTAGACGAACTTTCTAATGCAATCGTGAAAAGTCTGCAGGGCAAGGAGGTCATGCGATACATAGTTGGTCGCATGATCATGAAAATATCCTTGCAAATACGCAAGGAAGAAAAAGAGCGCTTTCCTGACAAAGCAGTTTTAGCGAAACTGCAGACAGAAAAAACTCTCTGCCAAGCAGTTGAAGCCGCCATAAAAAATCTTCCTTATTGATGCGGCCGCGGTGTGTGGCGGAGCCTTCCTCGAGGCTCTGCCATATTTTTTTTCTTGACTACCTTTCAAAATATGCCAATGAAACCAGTCGAGAGGACAGTCCTCGACTTAGTATATAAATTATTCTGCAAAAGCCATCTTGATTAGAGCTGGTTTTTATTTGGCTGTAATTTCCCGGCGAGTATTTGGTAGCAATTAAAAATAATGAAGCCCCGAATTTTGTTCGGGGCGTTGTCTTTTCGAGGGGAAAATCTATTGGAAGGAAAACTGATCGGAAAGGCGATGATTTTCGAGGCTGACATCGACGGCTTTGATAATGATATAATCTTCTCCATCGTTGCCACGGGCTGAAATTGCGATGTTTGTATTGCTGCAGGCATTTTTTTCAACAGTGACGTTGGTGATGGGATATTTTCTGCCAGCCGAGAAGATTTCCCTGATTTTCTCATTGCCATTGAGCTTGGGATCGGGTTCGCCGTTCTCCGAAAGATAAGCAGGATCTTTTCTGGCTTGTCTTCGGAACACAGTTTTTTCGCAAGTAATTTGAAGCATAGGGAGCCTCTTTCATTGAGATGGGTGAATGAAGGAACAAATGGTTTTTAACAGCGTACAGAATCTATAGGGAAAAGTCAAGATAACTTTGTCATGTTGGAATTTCTCAGCGGAGGATGGTAGAATAAGAATATAAAAAATATTAAGTGCTATGAACATAAAGGTCGCCATATTCGACGCGGATGGGGTGGTGATAAATTCGCCGAGATATTTTAGCGTGCAATATCAAAAAGAATTTGGCGTTTCCAATGATGTTATGTTACCTTTTTTCAAGGGAAAATTCCAAGAGTGTCTCATTGGCAAAGCTGACTTGAAAGAAGAATTGAAACCACTTTTAGAAACATGGGAATGGAAGGGAACAGTGGATGAGCTTTTGGCATATTGGTTCAAGGCGGAACACTATGTGGACGACAGAGTTATTGATGAAGTGAAAAGATTGCGAGAAAAAGGAGTGACGTGCTATCTGGGCACCAAGCAGGAAAAATATCGGATGGAATATATCAAAAAAGACATGGGGCTGGAAAAGTTTTTTGATGGTGTTTTTTGTTCTTGTGACGTCGGATACAAAAAACCTGATCGGCGTTTTTTCGACGCCGTATCTTCTGCGCTCAAGGAAAAAGAAGGTATTGAACCGGAGAATATTATTTTTTGGGATGATAAAAAAGAGAATGTTGATTCTGCGAATGAATGCGGTTGGAACGCCTATTTGTTCACGGATTTCTCTGAATTCAAGAAGAAGACGAGAGAGATATGATTTTTAAATAATTCATGAATTAAATCTCGAGGCTCACGGCCTCCTTTTTCATCCACTTGAAACTTCTTGGCGAGAATTGAAAATGCTTTGACAAGCCATTGTTTTGTTGCTAATGTGATGGGAAGGTAAAAACAGCTCTTTCCAAGCGGGCGCTCCTGAATTGGCGCTTTTCAAAAAAACAAATTTTCTTGTTGCTAGGGACAAGAAAAAACAAGGAGGACGGAATGGGACAAAAAATTGAACGGGCTTTGATCAGCCTGACCGACAAAGATGGGATTGAAGGTTTTGCCCAGGAGCTTGCAGATCTCGGGATTGAGATTCTCTCGACTGGCGGGACAGCCAAGATGATTCGGCAGGCAGGGATCGAGGTGGTTGATGTGGCAGAGTTTACTGGTTTCCCTGAAATGCTGGACGGCCGGGTCAAGACCTTGCATCCGAAGATTCATGGTGGTATTTTGAATCAGCGGGACAATGCTGACCATCAACGGCAATGCGCCGCACATGGCTTGAAAAATATCGATCTCGTCGCCGTCAATCTCTATGCCTTTGAAAAGACCGTGGCCGACCCGCAGTGCAGCCTGGCCGACGCCATTGAGAATATCGATATCGGCGGCCCGACCCTGCTGCGGGCCTCGGCGAAAAATTTTCATAATGTGACGGTTATTGTCGATCCGGCTGATTACCCCCGGGTCCTGCGTGAGATCAAAGAGCAGGGAAATACCACCTTGGAGACCAGATTCTATCTGGCTGCCAAGGTCTTTGCCTTGACATCTTCCTATGATACGAAGATCTCTCAGTGGCTGGAGACGGTGGATGTTAAGACTAATGCCTATTTCGCAAAAGCCTGACGGAAGGCCTTTCGAAAGCGTACAAGGCCTTGCCGGCACTCCAAACCGGCAAGGCTTATTTTTTTGCATCATGCCTTGACTTGCCCCAAAAATATTGCTAAACTCCTATAGCTAGAGAAAAGCCTATTTAGGTAATAAAATTGTAATTTTTAATCGCTTGAGAGGTTCGACGATCGTTGGACAGGTAGAGCGTAAATATAATGGAAAAAGTTAAATTGGCGGCCAAAATCCGCGAGGTCTTCGGAAGTAAGACTAACAAGGGACGAAAAGACGGTTTGGTGCCGGCGGTGGTTTATGGCCATGGCACAAAAAGCGAGAGCATTTGGGTGAACGCGTTGGAATTTTCCAAGTTGCTTAAAAAATCCGGCGAGAGCACCATTATTGAACTTAACGTGGGAGAAGAAAAAGCGCGCAATGTGATCATTTATGAAACACAAAAAGATCCGATCAGAGGACAATATATTCATGTGGATTTTTTCCATGTTAGAATGGATGAGGAGATTGAAAAGGAAGTGGAATTGGTTTTTGTGGGTGACGCTCCAGCGGTGAAGGAATTGGGTGGAAACTTGGTGAAGAGCATGGATGAGTTGACAGTCAAATGTTTGCCGGCTGATCTGCCGAGCGAGATCGAAGTGGACATCAGCGTGCTCAAAACTTTTGAAGATCATATTACTATTAAAGATTTGAAGCTTTCCGACAAGATCAAAATCGAGATTGATTCGGAAACAGTGATTGCCTCGGTGGCGCCTCCTCGAAGCGAAGCGGAACTGGAAGGCTTGGAAACGAAAGTGGAAGCGGACGTGACCAAAGTGGAAGGCGTCGTGAAAGAAACTCCGGCTGAAGGAGAGAAAAAAGAAAAGATCGAGAATAAAAAGTAGTTTTTCCGCTTAGTTTAGACATAAAACCACCCTGGTTTTTGGGTGGTTTTATTTTTCTCAATTTTTGGTATAATAGTAGGATATGAAGAAAAAACAAAAAATATTTTTAGCGATTTTTTTGCTAGTGGCTATTGCGGTTGGATTTTTTGGTGTTACTTGGCATTCAGCGTCAGCGGAAACGGCCAGCAGCATCAGAGACGATATTGAAAAATATAATAAAAAGTTGGAAGCGGCGCAGCAAGAGCTGGCCACGGAGCAGGCGCAACTTTACAAAAATCAGACCAAGATAAGCGCTACCAAAAAAACTATTGCACTCCTCACTTCCGATATCGCGCAAAAGGAAGCGCAATTGAATGACCTGACATCTCAGGCAGACGCGAACAAAAAAATGCTTTCGGAATATCTCCGTCAGATATATTATCTCGATCAGGAAGATCTCTTGGTAACTTTGCCTATTTCAACAAATAACTTAAGTGACTTATCAGCCAGTTTTGATGGAATGATCGGAGTTAAGGCTAAGATTATTTCTTCTTTGGAAACGATCAATGATACCAAAGAGCAAGTCGAGCAGGTCAAATCTGATTTGGCTGATTTGCAAAAAAGCAGTGCACAAGCATTGGCAGCCCAGCAAGCGACTCAAGCCGCCATTGCCAGCGATGTGCAAGAAACGCAAGTGACAGTTGCTCAGTTGCAAGCCAAGATGGACAAATTGCGCAGCATGTTGTCCAGCTTCTTGGGAGAGTCATTCACAATGGATGATGTTGTCGCGGCGGTGAAATACGCCGACAATAAAACCGGCGTAAGGAAAGAGTTTCTATTCGCGGTGCTTGATAAAGAAACTGATCTGGGCAGATTTACCGGTGGTTGCAGTTATGATAAGAGCAAGATGGGTAGCGCAAATAGCACAATTTTTCAAGATATTTGTGACGGATTGGGATATAATTACAAAAAAATGAAAGTCTCTTGCCCGTTGAGCTATGGCATCGGCGGAGCGATGGGCGTGGCGCAATTCATGCCGAGCACTTGGGTTGGCTATGCGCCAAAAATTGCTTCGCTAACAGGAAGTAGTCCGGCTGATCCATGGAGTTTGAAAGATGGAATTATGGGTATGGCGCTCTATCTCAAAAATAAGGGCGGGGATTCGAAGAGCGGGGAATATCAGGCGGCCGCCATGTATTATTGTGGCGGTAATTGGAAGCGTACAGTGTGCAAAAATTATGCCAATACAGTTATTAGCTGGTCAAAAGGCTATGATAGCTATTTTTAGCAACCCTTTTTCATTGAATGTCAAGATTGATTTTATTGGCCGCATATAGTATAGTCTATATGCGGATTTAATTTGTAAAAGTCCTTGTTTTATGGAATATTTTGAAATAATTGGCGGGAAAAAATTGAGGGGCGAAGTAACAGTCAACAGCTCAAAAAACGCAGCGGTGGGGCTGCTGATGGCATCCTTGATAAACAGAGGAAGGACAACTCTGAAAAATGTTCCGCAAATCGAAGAAGTGAATCGTTTGATGGAGGTGATGGAAAGTGTAGGAGTCAGATTTGAAAAAAATAAACGAGACTTGACCATCATTCCGCCAAAACAAATTGAAATTGGAAAAATCAATCGGGCAGCGGCAGAAAGGACGCGTTCTATCATAATGATGGTCGGTGCTTTATCCGGTCAGCTTAAAAATTATATTATCCCGCAAGCCGGCGGTTGCCGGTTGGGCAGTCGAACAATTAAACCGCATCTTTTTGCCTTAGAAAAAACTGGCATCGAAATCAAAGTTCAAGCCGACGGTTTTAGCGTGAGTGTCAAAAAACTTCTACCAGGAAAAAGGATTGTTCTATATGAAAAAGGAGATACGGTAACCGAAAATATATTATTAGCAGCCGCTCAAATCAAAGGGAAAACGGAAATTCATCTTGCCTCTTCAAATTATATGGTTCAGGACGTTTGCTTCTTCTTGGAAAAAATCGGCGTTAAAATAAAAGGAATTGGCACTGGCAATCTGGAGGTGGATGGCTTGGATAGCATAAATAAAGATGTTGAATATGAAATTAGCGAAGACCCAATTGAGGCGATGTTTTTCCTTTCAATTGCAGCGAGTAATGGCAGCGAGCTTTTGATCAAGCGTTGCCCGATTGATTTTTTGGAATTGGAACTTCTCAAACTGGAAAAAATGGGCTTTAAATATGAAATTGTAAAACAATACTTATCAAAAAATGGAAAGACTAATTTGGTGGATATAAAAACTTTTTCTTCAAAACTAGTTGCGCTAGAAGAAAAAATACATCCCTTGCCATCAGCCGCGGGAATCAACATCGACAATCTTCCTTTTTTTGTGCCTGTGGCAATTTTTGCTAAAGGAGAAACTCTCATCCATGATTGGGTATATGAAAATCGGGCAATCTATTTTGCCGAATTGAATAAGTTAGGTGCGAAAGTAACACTCATGGATCCGCATCGAGTTTTGATTGAGGGTCCAAAAAAACTAAAGGGCGTCACGATGACTTCTCCGCCAGCTTTGCGCCCAGGGGCGATAATTTTAGTCGCCATGCTTGCCGCCAAGGGGAAATCAATTCTGAAAGACGTGTATCACATCGAAAGGGGATATGAAAATTTAGTTGAAAGATTGCAAAAGATTGGGGCGAACATTAAGAGAGTTAAAGGTTCATAAAGTAAAGAATATGAAAGAAAGAGATAGGATAGAAAAAATTAAAAAATATGTTAGAGACACCATGGTGTGTCCCGGGCATAATATTGAACATGTATTGAGAGTTTATAATTTATGCTTGACGCTTGCCAAGGGGGAAAAAATTGACCATGAAGTCTTGGAAGTGGCGACCCTCTTGCATGATATCGGTGGAGCGAGAGAAATGGCAGATAGTACAGGCAAGACCGACCACGCTATTGAAAGTGCTAAAATAGCAGAACCACTTTTGAAAAAATTTGGGTTTATGGAAGATAAGATTATACATATTCAAGACTGCATAATTTCCCATCGTTACAAAACTGATAATAAGCCAAAAACTCTCGAGGCAAAATTGTTGTTTGATGCGGATAAGCTAGATGCACTAGGGGCGATTGGTGTGGCACGTCTTTTTGCTTGGATAGGAAAAAATAACGCTCATATATATAAAAAAGTTGATGATGTAGATGCTTATCTGCAGGATAATTTCAGTAAAAAAATAAACGGTCGGATTAAGGATAAAACAAAGCACAGCCCACAAATCGAATATGAAATAAAATTAAAGCATATAATTAAAAGATTAAATACTATTAAGGCTAAAAAAATTGCTAAAGCGAGACTGAAATTTTTCAAAGATTTTCTAGGTGAATTGGAAAAGGAAGTAATGGGGAAATTATAAATTCAAAATTATTAAATCTTATGTTTATACGAAAAATCGGAATTGATTTGGGAACGGCGAATGTTTTGGTGTTTGTGCCAGGGAAGGGGATAGTTTCCAATGAGCCGAGCGTGGTGGCAGTTTCCATTTTTGAGAACAAGGTTTTGGCCGTGGGCAATGATGCCAAAGAGATGTTGGGGCGCACACCGGACACCATTCAAGCTTCGCGCCCGATGAAAGACGGCGTGATTGCGGATTACAAAATCACCGAAGCGATGCTGAAATATTTCATCAACAAAGTCAGTGGCCGTTTTCGTTTCGTGCGGCCGGAAGTGATGATTTCCATCCCAGTGGGCGTGACTTCGACCGAACGGCGCGCGGTGATTGATGCCGCGGTGCGCGCTGGGGCCAAAGCGGCTTATGTTGTCAAAGAACCGATGCTCGCAGCCATTGGGGCGGGCATTCCCATTGCCAATGCGAGTGGCAACATGATCATTAACATTGGCGGCGGCACTTCGGAAATTGCGGTCATTTCTTTGGGCGGAATTGTCGCGGCCACCAGTGCGCGCGTGGGCGGCAATAAAATTGATCAAGCTATCGCGGATTACATTAAAAGAAAATATAGCTTGGCCATTGGAGAAAGAACGGCGGAAGATGTGAAGATAAAAATCAGTTCGGCCTTGCCGCAGGTCAAGGAGGAATATATGGATGTGCGTGGACGCGATCTGACTGGCGGTTTGCCACGAACGGTGCGTATTTCATCTAATGAAGTGACGGAGGCCATTCAAGATGAACTCAGAGAAATCATTAATGCGATCAAAAAAGTGTTGCAAGAAACTCCGCCCGAATTGGCTTCGGATATTATGGATAAGGGCATGGTGCTGTCCGGCGGCGGCTCACTCATCAAAAATCTTGATCAGCTTATCACGAAAACCATCGGCGTACCTTGCTACGTAGCGGACGACCCATTGTTTTGTGTGATCAAAGGCATCGGCATCGCTCTCGAAAATTTGGAA
>JAHFOP010000059.1 GCA_023261605.1 Candidatus Moraniibacteriota bacterium | reverse complement strand
CCCGCTTATCCCACATTTTTCCCGAATTATCCGCAAGCCTTCACGAACACACTTCTCGGTTCTAATGACCTCTCTCACAACAGGCGAAACTAAAATTTCTTCCCATGGCTCTTTTTTTCTGGGCGCACGATATGGAGTTCTGCTCTCAATTAATGCTTTCATGGCGTCCTCCTCCTGATTTTATTAATTCTTTTATCCTTTTTCTTTGCTTCTTATATTTTTTACTTTTGTTTTAAAGTACGACCCTACCCTCTATTTGTGATTATACTCCCACCAGGCCATTTGCTGCAAATCAAAAAATCATTTCTCAACTTTAAACATTTTGCCATGCCCAGGGATGATGTAGTCGGCCAAGCCTAAAAGTTTTTTTCGGCTGGCAACAAGATCCTCCATATTCATTACTTTGGAATGCGAGCGATCTTTCTGATTTATGTCCAAAATCTGCTTCTCGCCAGAAATCCACCAAATGACATCCCCCGCAATGGCCACTTTACCGTCAGGTGTGTCAACTAACAATGACAAGTGCTCGAGCACGTGACCGGGGGTTTCAATGATCTCAATGCCATCACCTAAAATATGCCTGTCAAACTCGACCATTAGGTCTTTGTCATAGACTAAATTAGAATCAAAAGTTACATATTTGGCTTTCTCAAAAATCCCCGCTAGAAGAACATGGTCAGGGTGACAATGAGATAGAAAGACAAAATCGATATCATCAGTGGTCAAACCTTCTCTTTGCAGCGCCTCCAGCAATCTTTGACGATTGCACCCCGGGTCTGTGATTATTTTCTTGTCCCCCGTCATAATTAGACAAGTCGTCGAACTCGCCACCCAACCATTCGAAAGCTCCTTGGCATAGCCTTCAATCAGAACTTTTATTTGATTCATAGTTTTTGTAATTGGTTATTTCAAAGCGCTTAATATTTGGCTATGCAATTCGCTGTGTCTGGAAGCCACGGGATAATAGATGAAGTTTCCATCCTCTTCAAATATTTTCAGATATTTCACCGGATCAAATTCTTCTCCATTCAAATCAGTCACCGTGCAACCAGACTTCTGCGCCACTGTGCAAGCAAACATTTCATATAATTTCTCGCCGCCAATGGGGTCAAGATAGACATCAATTGTTCCTTCAGCCAGCCTCAACCAATAGATGTGACCGCTGTTAATTATTATCCTCTTAGACTCATTTAGAATATGCCTAGCTTTATCAATCCGTTCTCTCTCTTTTTTATTCTCCAGTGCAATCACCACCCAGGCATCTTCCAGTCTATCTTTGACCGAAATATCAAACGTGATTTTTTCTTTTGTCTGGATCTGATAGAAATTAGTTTTGCCATCCTCAACCATCCCAACTATTCCGGTTTGATAATCCAAGATAGCCGAAGTGATGAATTCATAATCATAGCTGAAAATTGATATGCCAATGGCGGCGTCCAAAAATGTTCTGGCCGCCAAAGAGCTGTTGCAAAACGGATCACACACTACCCGATATTTCTTTTCTCCCCATTCAACCCAACCACTTTCTTCGGAAAATATTTTCCCTTCAATGCCAAACTCTTTAATCTTCTGTTGAAAAATTCCATCTAACTCAACGTCAAAATTATATTGAACATTGCCACCTTCTTTGACTTGAGTTTCTTTGGATAAACTCTTGGAAAATTCTAAATAATTCGTCAAATGCGGATGCATAAATTCAAAGACTGCTTGAAAAGTGGAAAATATGAATTCCGTCGTTTTTTCTTCTGTTTTTTTAATTTCTGGTTGATTCATGATTGCCGTGATTAATTATTTTAATAGTCTCATAAAAAATTATTTATTTTCAGAAAATATAAGTGTCCACTTATTGTAAGGATGGAGTTCATTTGTTATAAAATTATCAAAACCCAAGCTCCTTACCCCCACTGAAGCATATCTAAAAAGAATATACTTTGTCCTATTAACTCTATCCGATCGCTCACTTATTTCAATTTTTACTGGTGCGAAATGTACAAAATATTTTTCCTCATTGATATCTTTTAAGTGAAACTTAACCGATTCTCCTATAGACATTTGCGCATTTAAAATGGGCTCTGGATTCCAAGATATATTTGAATAATTTGATAATATCTTCTTTTTCTTTGTATAGTCTTGTTTAGAATTTGCAACATATTTTAGGAAGTCAGGGTTTTTATTAACACTTTCAAAATCTATTGGTTTATAAACTCTTACAAGCAAATCTGATCCATCTACAGCAGACGTGTTTTTAATTTCAGCAATAGCATCCGAAGATACATTAATGACAGAAATGCTAACTAGATTCATTTCCAAAATTTCAAGAGACCGTTTTTTCATTTTCCACCATGAAACAAACCAAGCTATTGGGATACCAATAAGACTAATCAAAACAGCCATAGCTTGAATTGTATGCTGATAATGTTTTGCGAAATGTTCTATTCCCTTAATAAACATAATGGAATTTATATAAAATTATCTTTTTTGAAAAATAGTCAAACACATTTTTCACCCCCTCCAGCCACGGACTATATTATTTCACGTTTTCAGAAATAAACTTAAACAATTTTTCATAATCAATCGCCTTTGGATCAGTAGTATCAAGATCATACGTTTCACCATCAATATCCAGCCGCTTATTTTTCTTGCCTAGGCTATTCAAAATTCTCTCCTTGCCATAAAGACTTATCACGTGCTTATGACCTTTATGATAGCTGTCTTTTTCCATCCGCTCACTAAATCTTTTTCGCAAGGCTTCCGTTTCGCAATCGCAATAAATCTGAATCAAGTTTGCGCCATATTTTTCTTTCAGCTTATTAAACCTCTCGTTATTTAGCTCTGGATGAAAGTGAGCCTCAATCACCAAGGAAACACCTTTAGGCAAGGATAGTTCTACAAAATGAAACAGCAGTTCAAAAGCGGTTTTGCCAGCTTTATCCGCAAACTCAAAATCAAACTCGTGTCCCATAGTGTCCCACATCACTTCTTTTATCTTATCCATGCTGAGCATGACAAATCCAAACTCACCAGCAATTTTTTTCGCTAAAGTTGTTTTGCCAGTTCCTGGGAGACCCGAAATGATAATGAGAGAGCTTTTATTCACTTTAATAATCTTTTAATCTATTATCCAATTCATTCATTGTATTCAAAAATTCTTTTTCAATATTCACTCCATATCTTTCAGCCAAAACAAAAACGCTATACAAACAATCAGCTAATTCATGCGCTAATTTTTTATCAACATCTTCAACCTCTCGAATTCCTTCTTTGGCCATGACCAATTTCATCAAATCCCCAACGTCTCCGACAAACCCCTGCATAACCTGCGCGCTAGTCCACTCCTTGCCAAATTTTTCCAACTCCATCTTGGAATATTTTTCTTTTATTTCATTGGCTCTTTGACTTAACTCTTTTATCTCCATAAAATTTCTTAAAATTATTTATTATTTTCTCAACAAATCAAGAAATACCAAAGGATCAGCCACTTCTATCCCCTCCAATCCCTCACCTCAAACCCACCTTTTATTCTTTTCACTACTAATTTTTGTTTTTTGCTCCAACCCAACTCCCGCACGTCTTCAATCGGCAGGGTCACGCCGACGGATTGTTTGCCAATTTTCGCGAGTTTTCTGATATATTTTTCGTCTATTTTCTTACTCGTCATATTTTTTGTTTTAATTTTTAGATGGGTATCCGGGTGGGTATCTCCCTGCCCACCTCCATCTTACGCTGAATTGAGGCTTTTGGCAAAACAGAAAAGCTCCTTTCAATCACTTCTTAATCTATATTTTATACGCTATCTCATTTCAAACTTTATCATTTTTTTCCATTGTTCGGTTCCTTGATACCGCTTCGTGTCTTCTTTTGAAAGCTCTCCCTTTTCCACTTTTACTTTTTCCAATCCGGCAATATTGAAATCGAAGGTGCCACTGACAGGCAAACCCATCCTCTTATCGAAAAAATACAACTTATTATTCACAAAAACCACTTTTGTTTCACTGGCAGATATTTCATCCACCTGTTTCATCTCCATATTAGCCTCAAAATCTCCAAATAAATCCTTGTATGACTTATCCAAAATCCGCTTTCCTGTTTTTGGATCAAAATATATTTTGTTATATATTTCAACTTTCCGCGGCGTCAGAAGGAAATCCAATATCTCATCAATTTCTTTGTCATCGCGCTGCTTGAAAAAATTTTTCATCTCCTGAAAATATTCTTCCGAAACAAACCTTAGCGCGCTGGAAGCCTTGTCACCCAAGGCACTTCCTAATGTTTTTTTTGCTTCATCGATCGAATCTGCTCTTTTTAGAAGAAATTTCATTATTTTTTTGGCACCCTCAAGAAAACCCTTATCAATCATTTTCTTCTCATCTATCCCCAGTGGGTTAATATCCCATATATCATAATAACTAAAATATGGCTTATCCTCCTTATTATTTTCGGCATAATAGAGAGTGAAGCTTCCGAGAACGTCGAGAAGGTACGAGTCAGGAATAACCAAGGCCTGAGCATTTCCTTTCTGTTTGCCCCTCTCTTGAAAAGCGCCCGAGTCCAACATGGATAAGCCTTTTTCCAAAATTAATTGTTCAAAAAAAGGATTCTTAAAACATAGATACGGAGACACCTCCTTCTCTCTTACCGATGGTTGATGAGGGGAAAGCAAAAATGAAATTTCTTCCTTACTTTGAGGCAATCCCAATATCAATTTCCAAACATTTTCCCTGAATGCGATTTCTTCTTCACGATAATCATTGCCATGCTGCTCTTTTTTTTCATAGGTATCTCCCAAAGCATTAACAATTTCTTTTAAGTGGTCAACTTCTCCAGAATAAACATTTTTACCCAGCCCATACCCATGCGGGGTGACCCTGTTATAGATATTCTCACTTAGGGCTGGAGTATATAGCTCTTTATATTCTGGTATTGTGCCGTCCGCTTTCATTTGTTCATTTCCTCTTTTGGCAAAACTCAAATAATCTTCACGAGGCTTTTAGTTTTCTCCCAACAGACTCGGGACGTCTCCTTTCAAGGCTACTATGCCAGCCATTGCAGCAACACCTTTAATAAATTCTCTCCGATTTACTCCTTTTTCTGGCTTATCTTGCTGAGACAGATTCTGATCTTTTTTTTTGAAAAATAAATTTTCCATAAAATTATATTTTAACAGGGATACATCTCTGGGTGGGTATCTCCCTACCCACCTCCATCTTACGCTTGCGCTAAGTCTTTGGCAAACAAAAA
>JAHFOP010000019.1 GCA_023261605.1 Candidatus Moraniibacteriota bacterium | reverse complement strand
TTGTCCAGCGTTTCTGCGCTCGCTGGTTTTAGTTTAGGTTTTGGTATTGGCGGTGGCTCGGGGCTTGGTTCAGGTTTTGGTTTTGGTTCAGGCGTTGGCACTGGTTCAGGTGTAGGTGTAAGTTTAGGTTTAGGCGTTGGCACTGGTTCAGGCGTAGGTGTAGGTGTGAGTGTGGGTGTGGGTGTTGGTTCGGGCGATGGCTTAGGAGCTGGCACTGGTTCAGGCCTTGGAGTAGGTTTTGGTTCAGGTACGGGTTTTGGTTTGGGTATTGGCGCCGTTGTTTTTTCAGTATATTTCTCAAGCATCTCTTCTAATTTTTCAAGGTCAGTTGTTTGTTCTCTATTGCCGTCATAAAACCTGCTGTCATGAAATCTCACTACACCCGTCTGCGGCTCATATCCATCTACTCTTATCCAAAGAGACTTATCATTTTTATCAAAAATATTTATGCCCGCAAAACGGCCAAATTTTTCTTCCAAATCCCAAAAACGTTTTCGATTATTTTCTTGAACGTCCCAGGTCTTGTCCAGACGGATATTTTTCATCACTCTCGATTCCTGCGAAAAAAATTCCAACAGGATGCGATCCTTTTCATTGGCCGTCAACTCCCTGTTTTGTTCATTTTTTCTTTTGGTCACCAATTTTTCAATCTCCGGCTTCCATCGCTCCAATTTTTCCCGCGTTTCTTTCGTGTCTCCCATTCTTCTCAAATATTCTTCCTTCCACGTCTCGGGCAAAATAGATTCTGCTGGTAACTCTTCACCTGCCTCAGTCTTATCTTTTTCTGCTTCCTTTTCCAATTCCAAAGTCTTCGCTTTCAAGCGCTCGCTCATCTTTTCTATAGCTTTTAATCTTTTAAGCTCAAGTTCTTCTGACATATTGGATTTATTTTTCTAAATTCTTTTTTATTTCTTTAACCGCCAAGGCGATTCTTTCTTCAGCTATCTTGCCACCCAGAGATATTTCCTTTTCGAATTCCACCCAAAAATCATCCATCATTGTCTCAAGTGCAGCATCATCACCCATTCCGTTTTTTTCATTTTCTTCAATCAGAGCTTTAATCATTTCTTCGGCAAATGGCGCATACACTTCTTTGATGTAAATTTCTTCGTTATTGGAAAAATGCCAACTCCCTTCAATTTTTTCCACTTCAACCATAAAAACATAAATTTCTTCATTTAATTCTCTGAAAGCTTTTTCTTTCTGATCCCATTGCGCATATTTTCCTTTTGATCCGATTTCAGCTGCAATCAAATTTTTTATTTTTTCCTTCAATCTTTCAGCTCGAATATAAATATCCTCGCCATAATCTTTCTTATTGATATGTTTAAGCAAATCAAGCTTCTCTTTGAAAAATTTCATCAATTCACGATTTCTCGCAATCTTGTCCGATTCTTTTCTACGGTTGCTTTCTTCTGCTTCCAACGCCTTTGCCAAAGCGCCTTCTATCTGCACTTCTTTACCGCAAAGCTTGGAAAGAATATCTTCTAGTTTCACTGTAAATTTTCCTCCGTTATCAGGACTATTCCAGAAGCACCCTCGGATGTTGAGGCCTAACTCGTCAAACTCAATGTCTCCCAAAGACTTATCGGTGAAAACTTTAAATCTTTTTTGTCCGGGGATATATATCACATACGCACCATACCCGGCCGCCCTGACTGGCAGAAATTCAAACGGAACACTGGTGGCATATCCTTCTTCCCCTCCATCGCCCACCGGTTTCATTTTTCCGGTATCAATAAGAATCTTGCCAAAATTTTCCGAGCCGGAATCAAATGCAAAACCCTTCTTTGATAAATCTTCAACTGCTCTTTCCGCGCCGTATATCCTGTTGCCAACAGCTCCACTGAAATCCGACAACAATTTTTCTTCGCCATTGAGCGGATCGCGTCCTTTGATTTTTTCCCAGACCTTCTTGGGCAAAGGCTTTTTATAATCTGGGTGCTCTTTCAAAACTTCCAAGATTTGATCGGGTGTCATATACCTAGAAAGACCGATCAGTGTCCGAGAAAACTTTTTCGTCTTGCCGTTAAACAACTCTTTCAGTTCCTTATCGGTATATTTCGCATTGTCATCTTCCGTCACCAGCGCAACAAATCTTTCCAGTGTTTCATCTTCTTTAATCAGCCCTGCTTTAACGAATCCGCGATAAGCAAATTTAGTCGCCGAGGTGTCCCTTAAGGTTTCACCCTCATCAAGCAAACCGTCTTTAATCAATTTTTCCACTATCCTAGCGCTTCTGGCTGTGTAGCTTTCATTTTCTAGCGAGGCATCCTTGTCATCATGATGATCAACGATAATGCTCTTTCCGCCATCCGGAGTGGAAAAACCATATTTTTTGGCAGCGTCCAAAGTTACCCCATCTTCTCTGTACTCATCATGCCTCTTGTATTTAACACTTTCTTTTTTTGTTGTATTGAAGCCAGCCAATTCCAAAATCTTAATGGATCCTGCCCCGTCCAAGTCAGGTATTGGAGCAATCCTTGTTCCTTTTTTCCCATCGGATTCTTTGCGCCCGTGTGTCTGAAATTCTGTCCACAGTTCGCGAGTCACTCGGGCAAAAGCTTCATCACGTTCTTCCTCATTATTTCCTCCTAAATCTGAAAATTTATCAATTTTTCTTAGCGTATGCAATACTATAATTTGTACTGGAGTCAATTCTTCTTGCGCCGATTTGAAAATGGCTGTTTCATAGTCACTGTCAATTCCTGCCGGCGAGACAGCTTCTTTTCCATTTTTTTCTGTTGCCCCAGCAGCAAGAATTTTTTCAGCCTCTCTTTTTGCGTTCAAAGCCATCTCTTGCGATTCATCTGTTGTGATTTTGCCATCATCTTCCTCTCCTTTATTTTTTCTGCCTTTTTTTTCTCTGCGTTGTCTAATCTTACCTTTCTTTTCTTGCACAACAAAAAACTCGTCTCCAGCGTTGGCACCAGTATCGGGATTTTCTCCAAGATTTTTTCCAGCCATTGATTTCGAAAATTATTTACTTTTAAATTATACAACAAAAAACCCTTTCCCACTACTGCGCATAATGTGGATAAGTAGCAAAACTTAGGCTGGATGTATTTCGCTGGTAGATATGATATAATATGAAAGCGAAAAAGATTTAAATAAAAAAATAAAAATGTTTTTATGACAACCAAAACAAAAAGTTATCTCGTCCTCGCGCTCATTATTCTTTTGGGAATCTTCCTCCGCACCTATCACATTGAAAGCGCGCCACCGGGAGTCTATCCGGATGAAGCCGTGAACGGTCTGGACGCAATCAATGCCATGCACGGACAATGGCAATGGTTCTATCCGGCCAACAATGGCCGAGAAGGCTTGTTCATGAACTTGATCGCCCTCTGTTTCAAATTTTTCGGTATATCAGTTCTGACCCTCAAATTGCCTTCCATAATTTTTGGCACTTTGGCCATCTGGGGCATCTATCTCTTGGGCGCGGAACTTTTCCGTTCTCGCCATGTCGGACTCATCGGCGCTTTTCTCACGGCCGTTTCTTTTTGGTCGATCAATTTTTCGCGCATTTCTTTTCGCGCCAATATGACACCGGCTATTATCGCCTCTTCTTTCTACTTTCTTTTCAAGGGTCTCCGCACCAAGAAATGGTACGATTTCGCGCTCGGTGGCTTGGTTTTTGGGCTCGGTCTGCACACCTACATTGCTTTTCGCATCGCCCCGCTCATCCTTGTTGCGACACTGCCTTTTCTCATCCTCAGCCGGGAAAATTTCTTGAAAAATTATTGGCCGTCAATCGTGACTTTCATATTTTTTGCTTTCATCAGTGCTTCTCCGATGCTCTACACTTTTTTCGTCGCCCATCCGGAATATTGGCAATCGCGCACTTCGGAGATTTCCATTCTGAACCCAGCAGTGAATCAAGGACACTTACTGCAAGCTTTTGGAAAGACATTTGGACTCGCCCTCGCCAAGTATAATTTCTGGGGTGACCAAAATTGGCGTCAGAATTATCCGCCTTATGCCATTTTGGATCCTTTGACCGGTATTGCTTTCCTTTTTGGTTTTATCTATTCCATCATCAAATTTTTCCATCTGCTCTTTATCAGATTCAAAAGAAAAATCCGTGACGAAAAATTGGAAGTCTATGTTTTCCTTTTGGCCGGATTTTTCCTAATGCTCTTGCCGGAAATAATGGGAGAAGAAGGCAATCCGCATGCGTTGCGCTCCATCGGAACCATGCCTTTTGTTTTTATCTTCGCCGCCCTCACTTTGAGCTACTTCTTTGGAAAATACCATGAAAAAACTTACGTCCACAAAAAACTCGTGGCTGGATTAGCACTTGTGATGCTTATCTCCATTGGCCTTTTCAATCCAATCAAGTATTTCGTCTTTTGGGCGCACAACCCCAAAACTGCCGAGGCTTTTGAAGCCAACTTGGCAGATGCTCAAAACTATATCCGAACCATCAGCCCTGAAAAAGAAATATTTTTCGTGTCCGGCAATATGCAAAGAGTGCCACTGCGCCTGTTTAATTCTGAAAATCTCAACTTCCACGAATTGCATCCGGCCGAAATCGACACTGTGATGCCAAGAGACCCTCATAATTTTGTCGTCGTTTTCACTGATTATCAAAAAGAGGATGTTATCACTAACCTCGCAACCAGATTTCCCAATCTAAAATTAGAAGAAAGAACTGACAAGGCCGGTATGAAATTTTATATTTTAAAATAAAAAATATGAAGATGTTTTTTGAACGGCATTATAGAAAAATAGTGGCCGGCATAATTTTGTTCATGGCGATAGTTTCGCTTCTCAATGCTTGGAATGACAGTGCTATTTTTGACGAAACAGCTCACATCGGTGCCAGCTATTCCTATGTCACACAACACGAAATGCGCCTCAATCCGGAGCATCCTCCACTGCTCAAAGATTTGGCAGGTCTTTCAGTTTTTTTGTTTACCCATCCAAATTTCAGCGTAACTAATCAGGCGTTTTGGGACGGCACATTGCCCGGTAAATGGGATGAGGGACAATGGGCGGCCGGACGCTATTTACTCTACGGCGCCGGAAATAACGCAGACAAAGTCCTTTTCTTTGCCCGCTTGCCAATCGTCCTTCTCTCTCTCATTTTTGGCTGGTTCATTTTCTTTTGGGTTCGCCGTCTCTCCGGCACACTAGCCGGACTTTTCGCTCTCACTCTCTATGCCTTTGACCCCAATATCTTAGGCCATAACCATTTTCTAACCACTGATTTGGGTATTGCCGTTTTTTTCACTTTTGCTTTCTATTTCTATTTGAAATTTGTGAAAGACCCGACCTGGAAAAATGTTGCGCTGGCTGGAGTTTTTCTCGGGCTCCTTCAACTCACTAAGTTCTCTTTTATTGTCGGCCTCCCAATTCTGGCCTTAGCTACTTTGATTTATCCTTTGACCAAAATGCCTCGCAACAGCGAAATAGTAAGCCTGGCGAAGTATCGCGTGAAAAAGCTAGGAGAATATATTGTGAAAGGTTTTTCCCTTCTCGTCATCTCTCTTTTTGTCGTTTGGGCAATCTATTCCTTGAACACTTTCAAAATGTCGAAAGAAACAGTCGCCCACTCCATCGATTTCAATTTCCCTGCCAGTCAAACTCAGAGCGTCAAAGAAGCAACTGCCAGAAAAATTTTCATTGCTCTTAACAGGAATGTCATCACTCGTCCGCTGGTTCTCTATGGTGAAGGCATTGGCTATGTCTTCAGAAGAGTGGCCGGCGGCAATGGAGCCTATTTTATGGGACAAGTTTCTTCTTCCGGTTTTCGCGCCTACTTTCCGACAGTCTTCGCGATAAAAGAACCCTTGATTAACTTATTTCTAATATTTCTAGCTCTCGGCATAACGCTCAGTCGCGGCGTCAAAGTTTTAGCTAAAAAGTTCTCAGGCAATGAGACAACCGAAGAAAAAACGAGCCTCTGCGATTTTATCCGCCATAATATTATCAGCCTTTCCCTGTTCTCGTTTATCATCCTCTATGCCTACATCAGCATCACCAGCAACCTAAACATTGGCTTCCGCCATCTCTTCCCAATTCTGCCGTTCATCTATATTCTCGTAACTAAAATTATTTTCGATTTCATAAAGCGCCAACATCATTATGCTCGGTTGAATTGGTATGTCATCCTGACCGTGCTCACTCTTTTTCTTATAGCCGGCACGGTCTCAGTCTATCCGAGCTACATGTCCTACTTCAATCAGTTGGCCGGTGGACCAAAAAACGGTTTTCACTATGCCACCGATTCCAACGCTGACTGGGGGCAGGACTTGAAAAGACTAAAGATATGGGTGGATAACTACAATAATTGCGCCCAGAATGTCGAAACTTGTTCCAAGTGTTGCATGCGTGAAAACAAACCGCTTTTCCCAGAAGCTTTCACATTTGGACCAATTAAAAAAATTAACTTGAACTATTTCGGTGGTGCCGACACGCATTACTATTTTGGCGATCTTGCCACTGACTGGTGGGATTCCAAACGTCCAATTGAACCAGGTTGGTATGCTATTTCCACCAATTTCCTCATGGGCAGCATCTACGACACTACTCGCCCGGACGACCAGTCTTACCGCTGGACCAAAAATTTGACCCCTGTCGCCCAAGTCGGGACTTCAATCTTTGTGTATTATGTTACACCGGAAGAAACACTGAGTCTAAACCACTGACCGTGCCCGCCCGCTGTCGCGGACGGCAGGCAGGTTCGCACATGATTTTACTGATTATAAAAAACAGGTTTGCAACCTGTTTTTTTAGTTTACTCGTCATCCTGAGGACGGCGTTAGCCGGAGGAAGGATCTGTATTGCGTTATCACAATGTTTGTAATATTTCATTGAACTTCTGCTAATACATAGCAGATCCTTCATTACGCTGCGCTTCATTCAGGATGACGATACTATTTTTTATTTCTTTTTCTTCTCATCTTTATTATCAGAAGGACTGGCTGGCGCGGTGGCTGCGTCCTTGACGGCTTGTTCCGCCGCCGAAGCGGCTAGGCGTGCCGCTTCTTCCGGCGTGCCATCTCGGAATTTGTAATAGACTTTATTATCAATACGCAAATCAATATATTCCAGATCTAGGCGCTGATTTTTGTCGATAGTTTTAGCTAAAACGGCATTTAGCATCTCGATTTCTTTATCTACGGACAAACTCTCGTTGAAATATATCTCCCAGCCTTCTTGGGTTTTTGCGCGAATATCTTTGGAAATAAGGCTGGGCGTCTGAAACGTATTTTCGATTGGAACTTCCGCGTCGTTTTGTATTTTCTCCCTGACTTTAGCTATATAAGTAACATAATCACTATCAAGAACAACATCACCTAAATTAATGTTTTTTCCGTCAGCATCATTGAGTTGTGGCAAATTGTAGCGCACAACCTCCTCTGCAGTCGGATTGGCACTGTCATAAGCCGCGGCGTTTTCATCCAGGATAAAACAGCCATTTGCACCTTGGAACAGCATCGTCGGAGTTCTTTCGGTGACAACTATCTCTAGTTTATTAGGAAATTTACGCTGGACTTTCACGCTTCTAATGAGCCGAAATTTTTCTAGGATATTTTTTTGGATATTGGATTTTTTCACCAGAAGCAAATTATTTTTGTTGATGCTTTTCCAGATTTGACCGGATATTTCCGGATTTATTTGCTCTAGAATGCTATCTTGACTGACATTACGCGTGCCATTAATGACGACCGAGGTAACAGCCAGAAAAGAAGAGAAAAATAAGACATATATAACCAAACTCAAAAAAGCTACCGCCGCGAACCAAAAAAGGAATTGCAAAAATCCGCGGGCGCGGTTTCTGGAAACGTTAAGCCGTTTTTTTCTTTTGTAAATCATGGCAACTTAGAATTTTAGCAGCAAATTTTCCACAACAACTCTCGGGTTGGAATTGGTCTCTTGTATAAGTTTCAAACTCTCCGTGATACCTTCCATTATTGCCAAAGTTTTTTCCAGTGGCACGCCCAAAAAATTGCCTTGTGACATCATATTTTGGCGAAGAAGAACCACCCAGGATTGCAACTTGTCTTTCAGCTCCGAGACATTCTTCGCCAAGCCTTCCGCCAAGAAAAATTTATCCACCAAGTTATCCTGAAAAATCTGCACCAATTCGGCTCGATTTTTTTCCAAAGCTTGCAGTTTTTCCGGGTGCGCAGCAAATTCAATGGCCAAACCAGGTCGGCCCAATGACCAAAAAATTGCCGCCTGAGACATTTCGCCGTCAGAATAGCTGAGCGCAATCTCCTCCGGAGAAACTGCATTGAAATTTTTGATAACTGAGCGTGATTTAATAGTCGGCAAAATCTTTTCTTGATTGTGACACACTAGAATCAAAATTGATCTGCTATCCGGCTCCTCCAAAATTTTCAGTAAAGCATTTTGCGCCGCGACCGTGAGACGCTCCGCATCATCAATGATGGCCACTTTGCATTTGCCAAAATAAGGGGTCAGGGACAATTCTTTTTGCATCTCCCGCACTTGTCCTATTTTTATATCCTTCTTCTTGATCACACCCTTTTTCTCTTCACTTTCCGGACGAATAATAATTATGTCCGGATTGATATGCCGCTCCTGCTGGCCTGTGATTTTTTTGGCGAAATCCAACGCCAGCGTGAATTTTCCCAGATGTTCAACGCCAAAAAAAAGATAAGCGGCGGAAGTGCTATTGCGCCGTATATACCTGTCTAAAAAATTAATAATTTTACTATGACCGATTATATGCATTTTGAAAATTGATCATTGGTTATTGAGCACTTACAACGTTTTCGATATATTTTTCCATCTCTTTTTTAAACCTCTCTTTAGAAAACTTCTCCGCGCTCTCCGCAATATATTTTCTATCATAGTTATCTTCTTTTTCCGCAAATTTTCGTACAACTTCAACAATCGCTTCCGCCGTGGCAGTTTCAAAAAATTCGCCGGTCCTTCCCTCTTCCATAATTTCTTTCGCACCGCCGCGCCGGAGAGCGATAACCGGCACACCGTGCGCAGTCGCCTCAGCCGGTGCCAAGCCAAAATCATCTGCCCCAGGAAAAATGAAAGCTCGAGCATCAGCATATAATTCTACTCTTTTTTCATCCGGCACCCAACCCAGAAATATTATATTGCTTTTGGCTATTGATTTTAAATATCTTTCTTGTTTGCCCGTGCCCGCAATCACCAGTGGCAGCCCAAGTTTGTTGAACGCCTCAATCGCTTTATCTATTTTCTTGTACGGCGATAATCGCGAAACTATCAAAAAATATTTTTCAGTAAGCGGTTTTCTCGAATTTTTTTCATAATTTATACCTCGTGATTCACAATTCATTTCTACAGGAGGGTAGATAACCGCACTTTCACGCCGATAATATTTCTCAATCCGCGCGGCCGTATATTTCGAATTGGCAATCAAATAGTCCGGCCGATCAGCTGCCAGTTTGTCCCACAACCGCAGATAGCTGAGAAATGGCCGGATGAAAAACCCGAGCCAGCCCTGTCGATCTTCTTGCAAATATTTTTCGTTATAATCCCAAATGAATCTCATCGGCGAATGGATATACGCAATGTGAACAGTATCCAAACGTGTCACAAGTCCTTTCGACCAAGCACCCGAAGAAGAAATCACCAAGTCATATTCGCGCAAGTCAAAAGTCTCCGGCGCTACCGGTAAAAGTGGCAACAACCATTTCGGATTCCGCCGCATATACCGAGGAAATTTTTGCAAAAAGGAAGTGTGAATTTTGCGTTCAGCAAATTTGCCCTGCATTCTTTCCGAATCATAGAGCAAAGTGTAAATCGGTGCCGCCGGAAACATCTCCGCCAAAACTTCCAAAACTCGTTCGGCTCCGCCATACTGGTTCAAAAAATCATGCACCAAGGCCACTTTTAAATTTCTATCCTTTAACATAACGGGCTTTTAATATTTTTTAACATCGGGTTGGTCACTTTTGTATAAATCTGGGTTGTTCTAATATTAACATGCCCGAGCAGTTCTTGCACATAGCGCACATCCACGCCATTTTCAAGCAAATGCGTAGCAAAACTGTGACGCAGTGAATGAAAAGTGGCTTCTTTTTGAATGCCAGCCCTTCCTAGCGCTTGCTCAAAAATCTTTTGCGCTGTTCTTTCCGTTAATCTGCCACCTCGGTTACTGGCAAAAACATAGTCACTAGCATTTTTTAAGATTATCAATTCCTTAAGATCATCGCGAATTTTTTCAGATAATATACTTATCCTATCTTTATTCCCCTTGGCACCCTTGATATGGATGGTCAGTTCAGATAAATCCAGATCTTTTATTTTTAAATTTATTGCTTCGCTCACCCGCAGTCCGGCGCCGTATGATAGAGAAATGAGCAAGCGATGTTTTTCATTATCAATGGCAACAATGATCCGTTCAATTTCGTTTCTGGATAAAACAATCGGGAGTTTGCTGGCGGTTTTGGCAAATTTAATATCAATATCCGCTTTGCTTTTCATAATTTCGCGGTAAAAATATTTAATGGCCTGCAGGTGCACATTTATCGTTTGCGAGGACTGTCCGCGAGCTTGCTTCTCCAATAGATATTTCTTAATACTCTCAATTTCCGGCTCACGCTTGATGTTTTTTGTAAATTTGCAATATTCATTGAGGCATGACAAATAACTTTCAATTGTCCGGCGGCTATAATTCCTCAGTCTCAACTCATTTTTGATTTTTTCCAGCAACTCTGGCAAATTCATAAAAATTATGCTATATTTTTATCATAATTTAATGCTAGCTACATAATACTAAAACTTCGCATAACACGCAACTTTAGTACATTATGCAGTAATAAGTTCGTATAAGAACGAGTTAGGCCGAAAAAACTAAAAATTTCCTCTCTATTTTGAAAAGAATTTTTGGCAATTTCGCTGGTCGATAACTCAGTGTATAATTAAAATAAGTTTAACAAATTAATTTAAAGTAATTATGAAAAAGGTATTAACAATAAGTTCAGTGTTGCTTGGGGTAGTCTTTTTGGCTGGGTGCGGTCAGCAGCCAGTGAGCCAAACACAACCAATAACGCCAGCTCCTGTGGAGCAAACTCCAGTAGTTAATCAACCAGTTGCAACTCAACCCAATGCTAGCTCGATAGTTGTACCGGCTGACTGGAAAGTGTACCAAAATACAAAGTATAAGTACGCATTCAGATACCCTACCAATTTCAATTTAAGTGCTAAAGCAGACTCGCAAGACGCTTCGATTATAAGCAAAGAAGATTCTAATTTAATTGTAAACTTAACAGCGGGTGGCGTAGCTTCAGTTGATGATGGTACTGGAAAATGTCCCCAAGGTAAAATTGCAAAGTCGCTAATTGTTGACAGTCAAAATATTGAAATTTGCCAGGGCGACAATAAACGTTTTGATTTCTACACACTTATCCCAAGGGATCCAAAGAATACTGCCGATGACATTTTTGTCGAAGTTATTGGAAGCGCCAACAAGCAACAGCAGACTCAAACTTTTTTTGAGCAGCTTGTCTCATCTTTCAAATTCACAAAATAAATTGCCAAAAATTCTTTATTATTAGGAAAGGAAATTTTTAGTTTCATCGCCTAACAACGCATATCTGGCTACAGGAAAATCACTCAAATGTATATTCAAGGATGTGATTTTCCCTCCGCCCAAATTTTCATCCCTTAGTTCGATGAAGGTTTAGGCGGAGATAATTAAGCAAAGTATTGTCTGAAATCAAAAGTTTATCCTGAATAGTCGGGATGAAAACTTCAGATGATGCCGATACGTTGTGGCGAAATGTCGCGCGCTACGCTTGCTCCATTTCTCCACAATGCGCAGCTCTGCGATTTTGGGCGGGTGAAATGAAGAAAGTTCTGAGGTGACAACCGCTTGCGACACATCGCACAACTCCCGCTATACGGCTGCCGCCCAAATCCCGATTCCGCTACCGCTCCATCGGGACATCGCATAGCTGCGCATTGTGTGAAATAGCCAGAAATTTCTTTATTCATTTTTTAGATTTTTTTTGGCAATTTTACAGGTCGAAATAACTCAAAATGCAAAGCATGACTTATTAATAAATAGATTAAAAAAATGATTAAAAAAATAAAAATATTTACTTTAATTTTTGCTTGTATCATATTATTGCCTTCTCTAATCGCAGCGAGCCGCGTAATTATCGAGAGGAATAAAGTTAAAAATTTAGTTAACTTTATTTATGAGTATCAGAAAAAATGCGGTTTTTATCCTACAGCATATATTTTTGATTCTTTTTATGCAGTAAATTATAAATACAGCGGCAGCGTTTTTGAAGTGGAACCCACATATTATCGAGGATATGATGACTTGCCTAGTGAATTTGTGCTTGAATATGAAACTGGCAGTCGTAATTTAATTAGGATCGGAAATTGTTCAAGGGAGAGAAGTATTATTTTTGGGGGTTACAATTATGAATGCGCTATAAACCAAGACAATATCAATAAATATTACGAAATTAATAATAGAGTTGATAAAGAATTTATAACTTGTATTAAATAATTCTATCTATGTTTAGTAACAAGAGTATCTCTAATCAAAAAAAATGGCTCAGAAAACTGATATGGCGAAAGTACCGGTCATAACCGATAGTTCTTACCTAAAACATATCGGGCAAAAATGAAGTAGTGTGGCAACGCTTCATTTGAATCGTTCCGATCCTAGTAATAATTGAAACTGTCCACGTGAGACGGAAAAATACATGAAACAGATGGCGCTAATAAAAATAAGATGGTTACAAAATAAATTGCCAAAAAAAATACATTGAGGAATAGAAATTTTTGGCTACATCACATAACACGGGATAAGCGGTTCGGGGCTGGCACGCATTATATATTTTCATTGTATGTGCCAGTCCCTCTCTTAAATTTTCTTCCGCTACGCTACAGAAAAACTTCGGATATGCCTAACGTTGTGGCGAAATGAGACTAGACTTATAAGCATATTACATCTAATTTTCTTAAATGAATTGTCCTATGGGATGGAAAAATTTTTTAAAACCTACGAAATGGAAGCTGCTTATTGTAGGTGTCGTTTTTATAATTTCAATATTCGTCGGCTTTAGCAGTTCAAATAAGTGCAATGGACTTCCTGGATGCCATAATCCTATACGTACCAATAAAATTATCCTTCCCCTTGATGAGTCCATAATTAGATCCTTGTTTGATGGCATTCTTTCATTGCTCCCAACCCCACTGCATGTTATTTTGGCTATTTCTGGAATAATTTTTATAACAGGAATAATTTACTGGTATCTAATTTCTTGCATCGTAGCTGCATTTCTTAAAAAATTTTTTACCAAATAGGGAATACACCGTCGAATCTCACATCGCACAACATCGAGTATGCGGCTCCAAAATTTTTCATTTAAAAAGGATTTTATCTATGAAAGAGAACAAAGTTAGTATTGTCATCAATAAACCGGTAAGTGAGGTTTTTGAATTTACAACTAATCCGAAGAATACTCATCTATGGGTTCCTTCTATTACAGAGGAAATCGCAGATGAATATCCTCCGAAAGTAGGTACTATTTACAAAAATCGACGAGAAAACGGCGAGTGGGGCGTATATAAAGTTGTCGAATTTATACCTAACAAGTCGTTTGTTATGTCAGAGGGAGATGGAAATTTTTCTGTTAAATATACCCACAAAGAAATTGATGACAATACAACAGAACTAACTTTTTTAGGATGGGTGAAAGAGGGCGAATTAACAAAAACATTTTCCGATAAAATCCTTCAAGGCTTAAAGGAAATAATAGAGAACAGATAATATACAACGTATTTTCAAGCCAAATACATCACATAACAATTTGTATGCGGTTCCAGAAATTCGACTCATTGAAATAAACTAAGGAATGTCGAATTTCTTCCACCCACATTTTTATCCCTCTAAACGGTGGCAATATAATGTAAGTCGAACATTGGAAAGCCACTGCTAAATCAACATCAAAAGCGTTGAAAACGGGATAAAAACGTCGCATACAAATGAACGTTGTGGCGAAATGTCGCGCGCTACGTAACAACATCCTCAACCAATAACGCTGCAATTTCTTCGGCGCATTTGTCCCAGCTGAATCTTTTCACGTTTTCATAGCCTTTCTCTATCAATTCCTTTCTTCTAGCTGGGTCTTTTATGATCGCATAAATCGCTTCGGCGATGGAAACTGGCTCGGACGGATCGCAATAGACCGCCGCTTCAGCGCCCACTTCCGGCAAAGAAGATGTGCTGGATGCCACTACGGGCACGCCGAGCTGTTGCGCTTCCAAAATCGGCAAACCAAAGCCTTCATAAAAAGTCGCGAATAGGAAAATGTCCGCCTCATCCAAAAGCGCCCATTTTTCTTCGTCACTCACAAACCCGAGGCAAGTGATGTCTTTTGAAAATTTTCCCGCACTCAGCCTGTGGCAAATCAGTTTCTCGCCATAACCAAATCGGCCAGCCAAAATCAGCTTGTGTGGAATATGATATTGTTCTTTCAAGGTTTCAAAAGCCGAAATTATACCATTGATATTTTTCCTCTCTTCCAAGCGCCCGATAAAAAGCAAATATTTGGTGTCGAGCAACTGGTGTTTGGCCTTATTTTATCATTTAAAATTTCAGATCTAAAATTTTCATTCACGCCTTCATAAATAACTTTAATCTTATCTATCGGCACGCTATAAACTCTCATTAAATCTTTCTTAGTATTCTCGCTAACTGCAATTATGCGTGAAGCCCAAAGGCAAGATTTTCTGATGGAAAGACGCATATACAACCTCTCCCACGCCGAATAAGCTTTGGGCAAAACTTCGTACTCCAAGCCATGCACTGTTACGATAGTTTTCTTCGGATGAATAAAGGGAATGACATGCGACGGAACAAATAAGACATCCACCGGATGCAACAACATTTCCAATGATAATCCGATTTGTGTCCAGAAATACGGCCACTTGATATTTTTGATCCTCCAGTTTATCGGTAGATTAAAATCAACTAATTGTTCTTCGCGCAGATATAAAATAACCTGATGACCGATTAGTTTGTCTTTCAGGCTTT
>JAHFOP010000018.1 GCA_023261605.1 Candidatus Moraniibacteriota bacterium | reverse complement strand
GCGTTGTATCCAGTGAGGTTTTTCCCCGCCCAACCCATGAACTTTTGTCCTCCGCCGACAACCATGCCGGCGCCGGCAATGGAGGCTGCTTGCGCCATACCAAGACCCATCCACAAAATGACGAGGGGGATGGCGAAAAAGGCCAGAGCACCAATGGTGGAGACATCAGCCGTGGACTGTTGACCGGCGGCCGTAGTGAAAGTTGTTTGCAGAGAAGCTAGCTGAGCCATCATGGCGGTGGCGACAAAAACCATAAAGAGCATGTTTGGCCCGAAAAAAACATAATTGAAAAGACTGGTCCACCATTTGCTGGCATAGCTGGAGAACCCAGGGATGATTGATCCGGTGAAGGCGAGGGAGGAAAAAATCAAAAGAATTGCCAATGCAATTATGCGAATCAGAAGCAAAACCCCGATGATGAGAAGAGTCACAGCAAAAACAAAAGCAAAAATAATAGCAGCTAACAAGAGGGTGATGGAGGAATTGGCACCCTGATTTATGATAGGAGCCAATCCTCCGTTTTGGGAAAAGGTCGCCCAAATACTGTTGGATTGAGGGGATATTCCCAGAGAATCTACAATGCTATACAGCACCACATTCGAATAATCAATGAGGAAGCGGGTGATGGGATAGCTGAAATTGACGAGAAGTGACATCAAAATCAGTTTGATGAGCATTTTTTTGTAGTTGAAACTTTCAATTTGGAAAATCGTGCAAAACGCAGAAAAAATGAGAACCAGGATGAAAAAGATATTGAGCAGATCGCGCACAAGCGCCCAAGTGGTATAAACGACAGTGTTATTTCTTAGGACAGCGTCAAAAACCTTGGGGTCGATGACCATACTGAAGAGAGTGGCGGCTACCTGGATAAAGAGGGTCATTAGGCTCAAGATTCCGACCAGGATGAGTTTTATAGGATTGAGGGTGCCCTTGCCGATAGAATCTTGGTTTCCTTTATCGCCCGCGTCGTTATAGGGATCTGGGTTACTTACATCTACGGGGTTGCCAGCATGAGCTATCATTGGAGTAATAATGCTGGTTATTTGTATGGGTGAAGAAATTTTGCCGAGATTAAAACCCCCTGCAATAAGAAGAAAAAAGATTGCAATTAAAAACTTTCGTTTTTTTGTTTTGAGGTAAGGCATGAAATGTAAATTGAAAAATCGAGCGAGACTAATGACCGAGAGCGTTGAATTGCGCAGCGGGACCGGACGTGTTCATCGCATTGTTCATGCCGGAGTTGAGTTTGCTTTGGGTGCTGATTTGACTTTGGGCGCTTTTTTGCATGCCACTGAAACCTTGTTGGATGGCCTTGGCGATCATTTGTGAAACGACGGAAGAAATCACTTCGGGGACACTTTTGGCGCTGGCAATGACATTGTTGGGCAAGTTTTCCACATTGGCCACCGTTTCTTTGGTGAGGATTCCGGGGCGGGTGACGACTTGCTGGTCGCCTGTGCCACTGGTGGTTGGCTTGAAACCTTGATAGGCCACGGCTTGGGTTTGTTGAATGTTTTTTTGATTGGCCAATTCTTCTTGATAGGCATTGTCGGCCGCCACGCTGAAAGACCAAGGATTGTTAATGCCGGAAAGATAGAGTTCCAGATTTTTGAAATTGCCGCCGGCAAACATTTTTGACGGATCACTCTGGTAGGTCATTTGCGGAACAGCGGTTTTTTGTGCGACGCTGTTTTTGGCCGCTTGCGTCAGCGCGCTGGCATAATTGCCTGAACCGGAAAAACCTTCGGAGGAATAGCCGGTGGAACTGCCTTTACCGGCGGTCATTTGGGTCAAGCGGCTGTTCATGTATGTAGCCGTGTTATTTTTTGGCTGAGTGACAAGATAGTCCTTCCAATTGGTGATGAAAGCCGCGTTGCCCGTTCCTTTGCCACTGACCAGCGAATCGACTTGGCTGTTGAGCATTTTCACGGCCGCTGTTTTGGCGGCACCCATAACCATTCCCACCACTTGTTCATAGATAGTGTCCAGCATTCTTTGTATCATGGGATCCATGCCGGGAATCCAAGCGGCTTCAGTCTTTTGTGGCGAAAAAAGCGATAAAAATAAAGCCAAAAAGACGATTGAAATCAATTGAATAAAATTTATTTTTTTCCTTTTTTGGTGGAACATTTTTTTTGTTCAGGCAGGGACTTGATTATTTGGAAACACTTGAATCAGAAGTTGATAAATTTAACTCAGAAGTCGATAACTTTATGATATCTTCCAAGTTTGGTATATCCGCCCCCATACTTTTCACTTTACTTTGGATGTCTGAATAATCTACGTTGTATTTGTCTGTTTCAGCTTGCGCTTCGGTGGCAAAACTGGAAAGGCTTTCGACAAAAGCGGCAATTTTGGAATAATTCACCAAGCTGTACATCGGATCGCTGGGATTGGGCTTGATCAGATCTTTCAAATTTTGCGCGTAGGTGGCATATTGCAAGGCCTTGATGTGCAGGTCGATCAGATCTGCCGGAACTTCAACTTCTTGGATCTGTTCAAGCATGGCTTGTCCGCTCTTGGACAGACTGTCGAGGTCGCTGGAATCTTGCGTCGATACCGACGAGATCACCTTTTGGGCCATTTGGGAAAAGGCTGAAGTGGCATCAGTGGAAGAGGTGATGGGAACGGGTGAATTGCTGGCCATTATATAGAGAATGGTGGAGATGTAAGTCACAAAATCCTCCTTTTTCTTTTTGTCCGCTTGGTCTGCCGAATAATTCTGGACTTTTTTCTTGATAGTTGTGGGGTCTATTTGTGGCAGAGTGAAAGAAGCTTCACTGGAGCCGAGCGAATCGTTGACCGTTTGCTGGATCTGATCCAAGGAAGCTTGTTGGTCGTTCGGGTCGGTGGAGCTGGCCATGGTGGATATTTTTTGCGCTAGTTGCTGGGTCAGATTAGTGGAGGAATTGGCGGGGGCAGTGACCGCGTCAGCAGTAGTATTCGTGATGGTGGAAAGTTTGTCTCCAGGGGCGGGTTTTAGTGGATTATAGCCGGCCTTCACTTCGGCGCCATCGGAATAGCCGTCGCCGTCCGTATCGGGATTGTGGGGATTGGTGCCGTAGAGTTTTTCTTCCGCGTCTGTGAGTCCATCTTGGTCGGAATCCAAGAGGATATTATTTTGCGTGGTGGATTTTTCCTGCGCCGTCACAAAAAAAGCCCAACTGGAAAACAGCAAAGTTAACAGGATTAACGCAGAGATGTGGGAGAAGAATTTCTTACTAAATCTACTGCTTGAATTATACCACAAATAATTAAATTTCCACAGAGGGCTTCTTGGTCTGTGGATAATTTTTTCAGTGGGTGCGTTTTGGCATTTGCCTAAAAATGGTGACACTGCTAAATTGAGAGTATCCTTGGCGATGAGCTGGAGAAAATTATGGATAAACAAATGAAAAAAATCGAAAAAATAGTGCAATCTTTGCTGGAAAAAAAGCTAGATGTCATATCGTGGCTGGTGATTTTTTTCAGTTTCGTTTTTCTACGTGTTTTCACGGAGCAGACATTGGCTCTGGCGCGCCCATTGACTACGCTGGAAATAATAATGGAGCTTGTGCATAGTTTCTATTTTTTTGCTTTGGCTATTTTGTCCGTTTGGCTTTTAGTGAGTTTGATTTTAAGGATGAAACCACAAAAACTTTCCCATATCTTTATTTTTTCAATGCTACTCATTATTATGCCGCCGTTTCTTGATATGTTGAAGACCGGCGGACAGGTCTATTGGAGTTTCTATTTGCTAAGTTCCCCGACGGATCTTTGGCAGCAATATCTGACCGCGTTCGGACATCTGCCTTCCGGCATTGCCTATTTCGGCACGCGAATAGTTTTCGTCGCAACGATTCCAATGCTAGCCGGCTTGGTCTGGTTTTTGTCAAAAAAAATTTGGAAGACTGTTTTGGCTGCAATCGGAGCGTACTCCATTCTTTTTTTCTGGGGTGCTTTCCCTTCTTTTTTTTATTATGCGTATATTTTTTTCTCTCGCCATGGAAAAGTCTCGGCCGTTCATTCTTTTGATATCGCCGGATATTTTGGTGCGCCGGAGAAAATTTTCGGAGTGATTTTCCCCAGTTTCCAATATACTTTGGCGTATAAACTCAACTATGTCTACTTCATTCTACTGGTATCGCTTTTGGTTGTGATGTTTTATTTGGGAAGTCGTGAAAAATTTTGGGCCGTGATGAAGAATTTGAGACTTCCGCAAGTTGTTTATCATGCCGGAATATTTTTTATCGGAATGGGGCTTGGGTGGTTGGGATATGCAGATAATTTTCAGCTGGATGTTTTTCCGGTCATGGCTGCTTTTGTCCTTCTTGCTAGTGTTATTTTGTCTTGGGTGGCTTCGGTGGTTGTCAATGATATTTATGATTTGGAGATTGATCGTGTTTCCAATGACAGTCGTCCTTTGCCGAAAAATATTTTTACGCACGGGGAATATATCCAATTCGGCCTAGCCTGTTTTTTTCTGGCGCTGCTTGGTGGAGAAACTATCGGGTTGCCGTTCTTTGTTTTTTTGGCAGTCTATCAGGTTCTGGCTTGGATATATTCTGCGCCGCCCTTTCGTCTTAAGAAATTCCCAATCGTAGCAACATTCATAAGTTCACTCGCATCTCTCATGATTCTTTTTCTCGGCTACATCTTGGTGTCTGACGGACAGACCATCCACACTTTGTCCTGGCGGATAATCTTTCTGTTTCTGATAGCCTATACCCTTTCTCTGCCGATCAAAGATTTCAAGGACATCGAAGGAGACAAGAAAGATGGCATTTGGACAATCCCTGTCATTTTTGGCGAGAAAAGGGGGCGTTTGATTGTGGCGACTGGCGTGTTTATTTCTTTTATGCTGTCGGTTTTTTTCTTGAATGAAATGAAATTGTTTTTTTGGGCTATGCTTTTTGGCGTTTCAACTTTCCTGTTTATAAACAATGAAAAAATAAAACCCAGAGCCTTGCCGGCTTGGGTTTTGGGTTTTGTGGCTGTTTATTTTTTTCTTTTGGTTTGGGTGGTGTTCATATAGCCAGTCCATTTAAGATTAGTATTTTTTCATTCAAGACTTCGAGTGCAGTAAATCGGCTAATTTTTTCCAATCAGCTACGCTCAATTCTTGCGCTCTGACTGTTGGCGCAAAACCGATTTTCTGAAGTTTTTCTTCTGTGGTTTTTTTATCCAACTGTAAACTGGCGGCAAGATTGTTGACGAGAGTTTTTCTTTTCGCACTGAACCCAGCTTTGACGAGACAAAAAAAATCTTTCGTTTTGGGGTCGCTTCCTCCTTTGTATGGATGGCTGGGCTGCGGTTGGGTTAGCGGTTTGATGTGGATGACGGCACTGTCCACTTCGGGCACTGGCCAAAAACATTTTCTATCTACCTCAAACAAAATTTCTGCTTGGGCATAATACTGGACACTGACAGATAAAATACTCATTTGTCCGGCTGTGGCGCTCATGCGCTCGGCCACTTCACGTTGCACCATCAAGAACATTTCAGTCGGGGGATACGCCGTTTCTAAAAATAAGCGAATGATGGGTGAGGTAATGTAATACGGAATATTAGCCACAATTTTATATTTTTGAAAATTATTTTTTTCAATCAGTTCCGACAGATTTATTTCCAAGATATCGTCATTGATAATTTCAACTTTCTCATTGTCTTTATATTGCGTTTGCAAATTTTTCGCCAGCGCATCATCTTTTTCGATGCAAATTATTTTTCCGATATTTTTCATTAACTCTTTGGTCAGCGCTCCTTCGCCTGACCCGATTTCCAAAACATTATCATTCAACTGCAAATCAGCTGACCGGATGATTTTTTCCAGCACTTTCTCGTCTCGTAAAAAATTTTGCCCTAGAGATTTTTTTGGTTGCATAAAATTATGGTTGTGTAGAAAATAAATTAGTTCAAAATCGGTTCCACTTTCACGCCGATCACCCCCGCACCGAGACCGGAAATTTTAGTAAAAGCCACTTTATCCAGGTCGATAACTCGACCCTTGCCTTGGGGGCCGTAATCATTAATCTGCACGACCACGGACTTGCCGTTTTGTGTGTTGGTGACTTTAGCATAAGCGCCTTTCGGGATGGTGGTCGAAGCGGCGAATAGTCCGCCTTGGTAGGAATACCACGTGCCTTGTCCGGCATTGGCTTTGCCCAGCTGCATATATGTCCCGTGGGTCTCTATTTGTGCGACAGGCTCCGTAGTGATTTTTGAACCCAGTGTAACGCGTGAAATCTCTTTGCCATTTTTGTAGGTTATCCTATACTGCACTTCCTTTTCACCCAGCTGTCCCGGCGTTTCCACCTTTTTCTCTTGCCAGCCAAGCTTGGCATCGTTTTTGATGACCGTTTTGAAAGCCACATCTTCTTTTTGGGTGATTTCTTCCACGTTTATCCGGGTAACGGTGATGAGTAGATTATTTTGCACAAGAGCCTCAGTTTCCGGAGTGGTTTTATCTAGGCGAGAAAGGGTGATATGACTTTCGAGCAAAGCATTTCGCACCGTTTTTCCAAAAACATAATTTTCCATTGTTTTTCCGTCAGCGGCAATTTTTATTTTAGACGCGCGTTGTATTTCTATGTGTGTTCCTGTATAAAGGTTGGTGTCCTGATCTGGGATGAGTCTGTCATGATCTCCCAAGTCGATTTTATTTTCCTTGAGAAATTCAGAAACGGAGTTAGCCTTAGTGGAAAGTCTGAAAACAAAACCACTTTCGTCCAAAACGATCATTTTGGTAGAGTTTTCAAAATCAAGATGTTTTATGGGATCAGAAAAAAAAGCCAAAACCTTAAAAGCTGCGAATAATGTGCAGAAAATAAATAAAATAAAAAATAACTTTTTTGGTTTGAAATCAAACATTTTTATGAATCTTTTTTATTCGGCCTTGAAACGATATTGCACTGCTTCGGCGATGTGGACAGGGGCGATTCTTTCTGTGTCGGCCAAATCAGCAATCGTTCTGGCAACTTTGATGATGCGGAAATAGGCTCGGCCGGAGAGATGGAAGTTGGAAACCGCATTGCGCATCAGTTCGGCGCAGCTGGTGTCCAGTGGGCAAAATTTTCTGATTTGCTCACTGCCCATTTCACTGTTGGAAATTGTGGTGGAGCCCAGAAATCTTTTTCTCTGGATGCTGCGAGCTTTTTCGACACGTTCTCTGATGATAGTTGATTTTTCTCCTCCCTGCTCTTCGGACAATTTTTCGAATTTAATTCTAGGTACTTCGACGTGCAAATCGATGCGATCTAGGATTGGACCGGAAATGCGTTGTTGATATTTTATGATTGCCGCCGGAGAGCAAGTACAGGTTCTTTCCGGGTCGGAAGAATTTCCACAAGGACAAGGGTTCATAGCGGCCACGAGCGTGAAGCGAGCCGGGAATTCTAAAGTGCCTTGGGCGCGAGAAATGGTAATGAGGCCATCTTCCAGTGGTTGCCGCAAATTTTCCAAAACCGAACGGGAAAATTCTGGAAATTCATCCAAGAAAAGAATGCCACGATGAGCCAAACTGATTTCTCCAGGGCGAGGAAAGGTGCCTCCACCGACCAATGATACAGCTGAGGCGCTGTGATGAGGCGAACGAAATTGTCTTTGGGTGATAAGCGAAGCATTTCTTCGTAATTGTCCGGCAATCGAAAAAATTTTGGTCACTTCCAGGGCTTCAGAGATGGTGAGCCGTGGCAAAATAGAGGCCATGGCTTTGGCCAGGAGGGTTTTTCCACTGCCGGGCGGACCATTCAAAATGGCATTGTGCCCTCCCGCGGCGGCGATTTCCAAGGCCCGCTTAGCGTGTTCTTGCCCCTTGACGTAGGCCATATCAACCGTGTAATCATCATAAGCGAAAAGTTTTTCCAGATCTATTTTTTCGGTCGCCGGAATTTTGTTTTCTCCGCTCAAATGGCTGATAACTTTTGCAAGGGTGTCAACCGGGAAAACATCAATATTTTCGATAACGGCTGCTTCGGCCACATTATCGGCTGGCACATATAATTCTCGGATGCCTCTTTCTTTAGCTAGGATAGCCATTGGAAGCACGCCTTTCACGCTGCGCACTTTTCCGTCCAGCGACAACTCTCCCAAAAACATTTTCCCCTCAACATCGAAAGAGATTTGTTTGGTTGTCAAAAGAAAACCAAGGGCGATGGGCAGGTCATAAATTGGACCTTCTTTTTTGAGATCAGCCGGAGCAAGATTGACGGTCACTCTGCCGGCGCGATGAGGCGGCTTAAAACCCGAATTGCGAATGGCCGCACCTACGCGATCCTTAGACTCCTTGACGGCCATATCAGGGAGCCCTACGATATTGAAATGATGCAGGCCGGCACTGACTGTGTCAGCTTCCACTTCAACCAATTCACTTTTCAGTCCAAATGTAGTGGCGGAAAAAACTTTAGAAGACATAAAAGTCTGAACCACTAATTCTCACTGATTTGCATGTGATTTATCTGAGTTAAAATTCACGTGCAATCAGAATAAACATGTGCTAATCAGTGGTTCTAATTTGATTTATAATAATTGCCATTGCTCCTATTGTAATATAAATATCCGCTAAATTGAAGACTGGCCAGAAATGCAGATCAATGAAATCGATGACGCAACCAAGATATAATCTGTCAAGAATGTTTGAAATTGCGCCAGAGAGAATCAATATTATGTATAAAGCATCATGTGTAAAGTATTTTTTATACACTTCTAAAGACAAAAAAGTTATTGTAACTATCCAAAATATCCAAAAAAGCCAAGTCGCAACAGGTAGGCTGAAAGCTATATTGTGGTTGCAAATATAAAATCCGCTCTGAGTGCGGATTTTATATTTGACAAACTGATCGATGGTAATCAAAAAAAATAAGGCAGTGAAAGGATAGATTATTTTGACATATTTATTCATTCGTAATTCGTGGTGATCTCAGCATTTAATGCAAGTTTTGGCACTCGGATTGGCGCGCAGGCGATCTAGTGGAATCTCCTGCTGACAATTTTCACAAAATCCATAAGTTCCCTTCTCCATTTTTTCGAGTGCCTCAAGAATGACCTGTAATTTTTTTTCAAGTGTGTTTTCCACGGATAAGTTTTGCGTATATTGGTCGACTTCAGTGGCGTTGTCATCTTTGTCTGTGCCAATGTCTTCGAAAGAAGTTTCATAATCACCCTCTGCCTTGTCAATCGGACGCGCGATTTTCCCCAGATTGCTTTCCAACTCCTCTTTTTCCTTAAGGAGTGCCGCCTTCAATTCTGCCAGTATTGTTTTGTCGATAGTCATTTTTTTAAAAGCCCAAAAACCATAGAAGTATCATTTTTAAGGCTTGGTAATTTTTTATAATTGTTCTAGTCTATACTACAACTTTAGCAGAAAAACCATACATTGTCCATGAGAATATCTATAAACTTCGGATGTGTTTAATTTTGGCTTCTTTTGACTTGGAATCAAGCCAAACTGAGATGGCATCAAAGCGATAATCCAGATGGTCCAGTTTTTTGAGACGGATATAGGCATCAGCGATTTTGGCCAGGCGCATGAGTTTCAGATGAGTGATGTTTTCTTCCGGTAGAGTGTCGGCGTATTTGTTTATTTCTCTGGTTTTCACTTCAACAAAAATCAATTCTTCCCCGTCACGCGCGATAATATCAATCTCTCCCAGTCTTCGCCCGAAGTTGTTTTGAAAATTTAAGTCAAGAATAACATAGCCCTTATTCTTGAGGTATTTGGCTGCCAATTTTTCACCCAGATCGCCAAAATTCCGTTTTGTTGTAATAGTCATGTATCCATTATAACTTAAATATAGAATAACTATAAATATATTAAGCTAAGTAAGTGTAAAAAAGAAAAAGTATTCGTACATTCGTATAAATACATACTTTGTAGAGACAAAAAAACAGCCTCACGGCTCTTTATTGAATGAATCTAAGAATGGAAACCATGGACGCTCGGTCACTCGAATAAAAAAAATATTAAGTGGAGCGTCCACAGCGTTTTGTCATACTAACACTGTGGTCGGAAATGACCTAGCCCGGGTGAGAGCGGTTAGGTATATCCGATGGAAAAAACAATTTTTCAAGATTATTTTCTCTATCGGATATACTTATTTCGGTAATTATAGATCCAGTGTATTTTATGTACGACTTTGTGTTTGATACTCTCCTGACTTTTATTGAGTATCGTTTCTTCTACTATCCTCTGGCATATAGCCTTTGGATTTATAAAGAACTACTTTTTTATTTTTTATTTTTGTTTAAAAAAGTTTTTTTTGATGTGTCCTCTTGGAATCACAATTTTGTTTATGCTTCTAAGTGGACACATCAATTTTTGTTTTTGTTTTGGGTCTCCAAGGTCAGAAATCTTGGAGCGGCCATTGCACGTTGGCAATGACACTTGGACAGTAGAATAAGTTTCAATCGCAAATAGGGGGAAATTGCGATTGAAACTTATTCTACCGACCGTTGTAGAGAGTTTTTAATGTTCTTGTAATTTCATTATAGCAAGAAAAACAGCAAAAGTCAATGATTATCTTCGCAAGGGGGTTTTTTGTTGGCAAAAAGCTGTTTTTATCTGCTGTGGTGTAACAATATAACAAATCTTTTTTTAAAAGAAAAATAAAAAGTAAATTTCTTTTTCAAAAAAGAGGCAGTTGAACAATCTTTTCTACAAGTTATCCACAGCTTAACCAATAATATCTTGAAAATGATGGCAATGTTGTCTATTTAAGGCCAGTAGAAGTTGGTGCGGAGAGGCTGTCTATAATGGCGCGAGTTGTCATTTTGCTTGTGCCAATGATCAAATGTCCTTGTAGCAGAGTGTAGTCGATGGAATAGTTGTCAGGGGAAAGGAAGTTGTTATAGCGGATAGTGGCTGTGTTATAAAGGGATGCCTTGAAGGTGGGGTCATTTCCTGCGGCGATGGATGAAGGAAAAAGAGGGCTGAGGGCTTGAGAGAGGCTGTTCTCTTCGGTGGACAAAGCTTTTTTAAGTAGGGTCTCATCTTTACCCATCAAAGCAAGTCCAAAGCGTGGCTGAGCATTGTCAAGGTAGATATAAAAGCTGAAAGTTTCATTTAATTGAGAAAGAATTTTTGGAGAAAAAGCTATGCCAATCTTTTGCGAAAAAACTGAAAAAGGCACGGGGTTGTTAGTTGTGTCAGTCAGGATGAATTCGATGGGTCCCGAAGGTGCCATTTGAGAAACTTTTCCAGCATAACTTTCCAAGGTTTTCTTTAGGCCGGCGGCATCCGAATTTTGAATATCCAAGCTGAGATAGTTGGCTTGTTTTTCGGAAAAAGCCGGTAAAGTCGTGGTCGCCGCTGGCGTTTGTGTGGGTTCGTCAGTCGGCGGAGTTTCAACTGGTTGATCAGGGATAGAAGAATTCTTTATGCGTGTCACCCAAAAATAATAGCCCCCACCTAGCAGGGCGATAACAATAAAAACACTCACTAGGCTAATGATTACTTTTTTAAAAGATGTTGTTTTTTCCATTGTCATGGAGACTTCTTGCTCTTTTGGTTGAAGGAAGGGATTGATTGTTGTAGTCGTTGTTTTTTCAGTAGTATCGAGGGGTGCAGCTGGTATTTTTGGAGTTTCCTTTTCTCCATCAAAAGCGATTTCGGTCAAATCTTTTTGCATAGTGTGCGTCGTAATTTGCGCAATTGCAGCGATATTTTTTTGATTTTCCGTTAGAGTATTTTCCGCCACCGCGCTTTTTTCAGCAGATGAATCAGTGCTATTTTTACTTTCAAACATTTTTTTTATTTTTATAGTATATTAATTTTTTTTTAGATAATTTTATGTAAAATAAAAAATAGAAGCATCCTTGAATGATGCTTCTATTCTACAACAAAAATAAAATTTTGGCTACAATGGAAAGGCTAGTCTCCTTTGGCAGCCGCTTTGGCAGATAGATTGATGCGGCCTTGCGAGTCAATCTCTTTCACTTTGACTGGCACGATATCTCCGATGTGGAGAACATCTTCCACTTTTTCAATACGACGCTCAGCAATTTCGGAAATGTGAATGAGGCCTTCTTGTCCGGGAAGAATTTCAGCAAAAGCGCCAAAGGCCATAATTTTGGTGACGCGTGCATTGAAAATTTCGCCCGCTTTGACTTCCCGCGTCAGATTGTCAATCCATTCTTGCGCTTTTTGAGCGGAAGCCTTGTCAACAGAAGTGATGAAAATTGAACCATCGTCTTCGATGTCGATTTGCACACCGGTTTCATCGATAATTTCATTAATGATCTTGCCGCCCGTTCCAATGACATTTCTGATTTTTTCAGGATTGATATGCATCACAATGATACGTGGCGCATATTGACTCATTTCAGCTCTTGGAGTTGGAATGGCTGAAGTGATGTGGCCAAGGATTTCCAAGCGGTTGTCATGCGATTGCGCCAAGACGGCAGAAAGCATCTCGATGGTAACACCCTCAACTTTAACATCCATTTGCAAAGCCGTGATGCCTTGGTCTGTGCCGGCGACTTTGAAATCCATATCGCCATAATGATCCTCCAGTCCTTGAATGTCGGTCAAAACTTTGAATTTTTCATCTTTTCCAACGATAATTCCCATTGCGATACCAGAAACAGGACGGATAATCGGCACGCCGGCATCCATGAGTGAAAGAGTCGATCCGCAAGTGGAAGCCATCGAAGAAGATCCATTAGAAGCCAAAACTTCACTAACGAGAAGGATGGTGTAGGGGAATTCTTCTTTAGGAGGCAAGACTGGCAGCAAGGCTTTTTCGGCCAAAGCACCATGACCCACTTCGCGTCGTCCCGGGCCTCTCATTGGGCGCACTTCTCCGACAGAATAGGGCGGGAAATTGTACAAATGGATATATCTTTTTTTCATATCCACTTCCATTGTGTCGATAACTTGCTCATCTCCAGGAGAACCAAGTGTCGTGACAGTCAAGGCTTGAGTTTCTCCGCGAGTGAAAAGTCCGGTGCCATGAGTGCGAGGCAGGATGCCGACGCGACAATCGATATGGCGGATTTCGTTGAGTTTTCTGCCATCCGGTCTTTGTTCTTTTTCCAAAACGTTAGTGTGCACGATTTCATCAGACACTTCTTCAAAAACAAGACTGGCCACCTCTTTGAGCTTATCAAATTCTTCGGGGAAAGTAGTCTTGGTGTATTCATTAACTTTCTCGAGAATTGCGGCAGTCTTTTCTTCAATAACTTGTTTGTCTTTGTCATAAAGTGCTTCCGCCAAACCTTCGGCCAGCATAATTTCTTTGATTTTAGCTTCAAATTCTACTGATCCAGCGACTAAGGTGGGCGTCATTTTTTCTTTGCCAATCTCTTTTTGGATCCCACTGATAAAACTGGCAATTTTTTTGATAGCTTCTTGTCCGAAAGTGAAAGCTTTGATCATGTCTTCCTCGGAAACTTCTTTAGAACCGCATTCTATCATGTTGATTTTCTCTTGCGATCCGGAAAGCACCAAATCCAAATCACCCTCAGCTAATTCACTGGTAACCGGATTGATGATCAAATCTCCTTTGATGCGTCCGACGCGAACAGCTGCCACCGGTCCATTCCAAGGAATGTTAGAAATAGAAAGAGCGGTTGAAGCGGCAATGATGGAAAGAATATCCGGATCATTTTCTCCATCATAAGAGAGAACGGTGAGAATAACTTGCACATCATTTCGCATGCGGTGATCAAAAAGTGGACGAATAGTGCGATCTACGGCGCGACCGGAGAGAATGGCGTCGTCAGATGGTCGACCTTCGCGTTTAATGAAGCGAGAGCCCTTGATTTTTCCGGCGGCATAATATCTTTCTTCAAAATCCACCATAAGCGGGAAATATCCGCTCACTCGCGAAGCGCCTTTGCTCATAACGGCGGTGGCTAAAACAACAGTGTCGCCGTAACGCACAGTCACTGCGCCATTGGCCTGAGCGGCCAAAAGCCCAGTTTCCACTTCCAAGATGCGTCCTCCAATCTGGAGAGACCACTTTTTAGATTCCATAGCTTATTTGCTTGCGCAAAAAAGTCAAAAGTCAAAAGTCAAAAGTCAAAACTACAATTCAAAACTTAAAAGCTTAAATGCTGAATTGTGGCTTTGCTATGCTTCTTATTTGGCCAGTTACGCAATTTTAAATTACTTGTTTAGTGGCTGAATTCTAGCGTATTTCTATAGTTATGTCAATTTCATTTCGTCATCCTGAATGAAGCGAAGCGTAATGAAGGATCTTCTAAGCATATCTAATGGCTTTACTATAAATCTTAAAACTCGTGGTAATTTTAGGCAGATCATTCGTCCGACTAGCGCCGTCCTCAGGATGACGACTGTTTGGCTAGTGTCTTCCTCAGAATGACGGGGTATTTTTCCAAAATAAAACCGTTGGGAATGCTTGAGTGATAAGATCGCTCAAGTATTGGCCAACGGCACCACGTGGGTTTTTTTAGTAAAATACGCATGGAATCCTCCTCTGGGTTAATGTGTTGATTTGCTTCCTTTTTTAGGTGCAGGTGAAACGGAATTTTTTATGCAGTTTTGGAAAAATTCTTTTTTCCCGATATAGCCCCCTGCAACAGGGAATGGGGAATTAAGATAAATTTCTCTGGCTACATCTATCCCGATTGCCTTGGTATAATCTATAATAACATTATTCATAGAATACCTCCTCTTTAAAAAACAAAACACAAAAATCCCTAGAGAATTTTGCGTATTTTTTTGGCAAAGAGCGAATCTTTACCCGTATTACATCTCAACTACCCCCATTATATCACATTTTAGACAAAAAAGCAAGCCCCGAAGTGGGGCTTGGCTTGAATAAGGCAAGATTTTTAGTTTAGATCAAGAATTTCTTCTTATTTTCGCTTAGATTGACGAAATCATCCAATTCTTCGACTAACTTGTTGCTGGTCGATTCTCCAAAGGCCATGCCTTCGACGCGGCAACCCGTAGTCGATTGAATGTATTTGACCAAAGGGATGTAATCGCCGTCGCCGGAAATGAGCACAATAGCATCAAGGCTGCGGGACATTTTAATAGCGTCCACCGCGATTCCCACGTCCCAATCGCCCTTTTTGGCTCCGCCGGGGAAAATCTGCAGGTCTTTAGTTTTGACTTCGTAACCAACCTTTTCCAAGGCTTCGAAAAATTTTTCCTCTTGACCTTCCAAAGTCTTAATGCCGTAGGCGATGGCGCGAATGAGTTTTCGGTCCCCGACCGCGTCTTTCAAAACATTCCCAAAATTAACTTTTTTGCTGTAGAGCACCTTGGCGCTGTAGTACAGGTTTTGAATATCGACGAGCACGCCGACGCGTTGTTCTTTATAAATAGACAAATTTTTGATATTAGCCTTTTAATCCTAATTTTTTGATCAGTGCTTTGTACGCTTTTTCGTTAGTTTTCATTAGGTAGCCCA
>JAHFOP010000058.1:464-5574 GCA_023261605.1 Candidatus Moraniibacteriota bacterium | reverse complement strand
GGAACATATGAAGCGTTGGAACTGCGAGATAATGATGCGAGCCGCTATGAGGGCAAGGGAGTTCTCAAGGCGGTGGAGAACGTGAACACTAAGATCGCAGAAATAGTTTGCGGTATGGAAGTGAGTGAACAGCAGAAGATTGATAAAGCGATGATTGAGCTAGATGGGACGGAGAATAAATCCAGCCTAGGAGCGAACGCTATTCTAGGAGTATCGTTAGTCGTGGCGCGCGCGGCGGCACTGGAAGCGCAAATGCCACTCTATGCTTATATCAAAAAAACTTTCAAATTTTCCGGCAAGAAATTCACTTTGCCGATGCCGATGTTTAATATTGTGAATGGCGGCAAACACGCTGATTCCGGCCTTGCTATTCAAGAATATAAATTAGTACCCAATGGCATCAAGACTTTTCATGAACAATTGCGTGCTGGGAGTGAAATTTTTCATGCTTTGGCGCGTATTTTAGAAAGCGAGGGGTATAGTATTGCGGTCGGTGATGAAGGTGGGTTTGCGCCGAAACTGGAAAGTAATGCTCAGGCACTGGAAGTGATCAATGCGGCCATTGTTAAGGCTGGCTACAAAAAAGGTGCTGAAGCTTCCATTGGAATCGATGCGGCGGCCAATTCTTTTTTTGAAAAAGAAGAAGATCGGTACGTTTTTAAACCAGAAAATCCGTCACTTAGTCGCGAGATGCTAGTGAATATTTATAGCGAATGGATTGATAAATATAATGTTATATCAGTGGAAGATGGTTTGAATGAAGAGGATTGGTCTGGGTGGGCAAAGATGAATGAGAAAATTGGCGGACGCGTCATGACCATCGGTGATGATTTGCTCGTGACAAATGTTAAAAGACTCAAGAAAGCCATTGAAGAAAAAGCGTGTAACGCTGTTCTAATTAAAGTTAATCAGATCGGTTCGCTAACGGAAACGATTGATTGCATTAAGTTGGCACAGAAGAATAAGATGAAAATTGTGATTTCGCACAGAAGCGGTGAAACGACCGATGATTTCATTTCTGATTTGGCAGTTGGTGTCGGCGCCGAATATATGAAATCCGGCTCGCTGTCACGAGGAGAAAGAATTTGTAAATATAATCGGTTGCTGAGGATTGAGGAAGAAATATAAATCAGAACCACTTATTAACACATGATTATCCTGAGAACACGTGAATTAAAATTCAGTGAAATCATGTGCTTTCAGTGAAAATCAGTGGTTCAGACAATTATGTCTAAACAAAAATCACCTACACTATTAGTTATCCTCGACGGTTACGGACTGGCCGCGCCGTCAAAATATAACGCCATTACTTTGTCCAGGCGTCCGACACTGGATCGTTTATTTGAACTGTATCCGCATACAGAGCTTGGCGCAACTGGACAAGACGTGGGGTTGGAAGATGACAAGATGAGTGGATCTGAAGCGGGGCATATGAATATTGGGGCGGGGCGCATTGTGCATCAAGATTCATACTACATAACTGAAAGCATTGCTAATGGGAGTTTTTTCACCAATCCAATTCTAATTGGGGCGATGCATCACATGCGTGATTGTGGCAGTAAGCTGCATGTCATGGGTCTCATGAGTGATTATGACAGTCCACACAGCGATCCGGATCATTTCCGTGCTATTTTAAAATTAGCCAAGAAAAATGGAATCAAAGAGGTTTTTTGTCACCTCTTTACTGATGGGCGAGATTCATATCCCAAAAGTGCCAAGATTCATCTGGGGCATTTTCAAGATATTATGAAAGAAGAAGGCATTGGTCGGATCGCGACGCTCAGTGGACGTTTTTATGCCATGGATCGTTCCAAAAATTGGGACAGATTAGCGCGAGCCTACGATGCCATTGCTTTTTCCAAAGGAGAAAAAGCTGACAGTCCTGAAGAAGCGATTGAGAAAGCCTATAGCGCGGGGCTGACGGATGAATATTTGTTGCCGACAGTGATTCATGATAATGATAAGCCAATTGCGAAAATTGAGAATGATGATAGCTTAATCTTTTTCAACTTGCGCAGTGACAGAGCAAGACAATTTTCCAAACTTTTTGTCACGTGTAGCAAAAATTGTCTGGTGAATGATGACATGCCGGAAATGAAACGAGTGGATAATCTATATTTCGCGGCCCTGACTGATTTTGGACCGGATTTGGATGTGCACACTGTTTGGCAGGGGCACACTTTGGCTGGAACTTTGCCGATGGCACTCGGAAATCTGAAACAACTCTATATTGCCGAAACGGAAAAATTTGCCCACGTCACCTATTTCTTGAACGGCGGTTATGCCGATCCGGTCAATGATGAGGATCGCATTATGATTCCTTCTCCTAAAATCGATTCTTACGCGCGCATTCCACAGATGGCGGCGGCCAAAATCACCCAAACTATCTTGGGTAATTTACAAAAAGAATCCTATGATTTTTACGCGGTCAATTTCGCCAATGCGGATATGGTAGGGCATACAGGTGATCTGGCGGCGACCGTGAAAGCTTGCAGCATTTTGGACGAACAAATAAAAATCTTGACTAAAGAGGTTTTGCGCCGCGGAGGGAATTTGATCCTGACTGCCGATCATGGCAATGCTGAAGTGATGTTTGACGATGAGGCCAATCAACCAAATACTTTTCACACTAAAAATCCGGTGCCACTGCTTATTGTGGGCGATAGATTTAAGGATAATAAATTGCAAAGTGGCGGAATATTAGGCAATATCGCACCGACCATTTTGGAAATGTTAGAAATTGAAAAGCTGCCAGTAATGAAGCAGGATTCGTTATTAAAATAATATAAATAATTTTATGGATAAAGTCATTTGTTTTGGATCGGCGGGCAAGGATGTTTTTTTTCCGACTGATGAAGGGCGTATAATTGAAACGCCGGAGGATCTGTTGAGCCAGAAAAAGATTGCTTTTGAACTTGGAGCGAAAGTGAGAGTTAAAGATCGACAAGAATCATTGGGCGGCGTGGCGGCCAATGTAGCTGTTGGACTTTCCCGACTGGGCATCGAAACATTGTGTGCTTCTGCCATTGGAGACGATGAGCTTGGAGATTGGACTAGGAAAAAGTTGCAAGAAAACAAGGTGAATGTGGATTTGGTGATGATCAATCAGGGTAGGAAAAGTGATTTTTCGGCGATTGTAGTGGACGCCACTACGGCTGATCGAGTTATTTTCACTAACTACACGTCCAGTGGTGATTTCAAATTGAATGAAGAAAATACGAAACCGGCTGATTGGTTTTTCATTGGAGATATTCATGGTAAGTGGGAAGATCAGATGGAAAAAATATTTACCTTGGCGAAGGATGGAGATAAAAAAGTAGCTTTTAATCCGCGGGAAGCTGGCATTCAAGAGGATGCGCCGGAGATCATTGAAGCCATCGGACTTTCAGAGATTGTTTTTGTGAACAAAGATGAGGCGATTGAAATCGTTTCAAACATGCATGTTGATGCCGATCCGGAAAATGTCAATGATGAGAAATATCTAATTGAAAAGCTCAAGAGCCTCGAGCCAAAAATTGTAGTACTGACTGATGGGACGCGTGGCGCTTGGGCCAGTGACGGGGAACATCTTTTTCACGCTGAGGCTATGCGTGTGGCAGCAGTCGATTCAACCGGAGCGGGAGATTCCTTTACTAGTTCGTTTCTGGCGGCTTATATCAAAGGGAAGAGTCTTCGCGAATGTTTGCAATGGGGTATTGCGAATAGTGCCAGCGAAGTGCAAAAATATGGTGCCATTGAAGGATTGCTCAATGAAGAGGAGATTTTAGAGAAAGCCAAAGATATAGAAGCGAAAGAGCTTTAGACAGGAAATTGTTGCACAGGTTGTTGTATAACTAGTTGCGCGACAATAAAATAAAAAAAGAGTTAATAAAAAATAAAATAATTATAATGAAGTTGGAAAAACTTTTCAATCCAGTTTCAATCGCGATTGTTGGCGCTTCGAAAGAAGATGGTAAAGTTGGCAATGTGATTGCGAAAAATCTGTTGAACATCGGATATGCCGGAGAAGTTTTTTTGGTCAATCCGAAACATGAAACTATGTTCGGCCGGAAATGTTATGCAAGTTTGGGGGAAATAGAGTGCGAGATTGATTTGGCTATTCTGGCTATTCCGGCTAAATTCGTGAACAGCGAAATTGAAAATAACGCGGCTAAAATAAAAAATTACGTTGTCATTTCAGCTGGTTTTTCCGAGACTGACGTAGCAGGCAAAATGCGCGAAAAAGAATTAGCGCGTATTGCGAAAGATAATGAGCTCAATATACTCGGACCAAATTGTTTGGGCTTCATTATCCCGGCGCTCCAACTGAACGCTTCTTTTGCTGGGGGAATGCCACAGAAGGGTAATGTTTCTTTTGTTTCCCAATCGGGTGCATTAGCAGTGGCACTGATGGATATCGCAGAAAAAGAAAAAATTGGATTTTCCAATATCATCTCAGTAGGCAATAAGATGCAGTTGGATGAAGCGGAATTGTTGGAATATCTGGCAAAGGATGAAAATACCAAGGTGATTGGAATGTATCTGGAGGGAATTAAAAACGGGGAAAGATTCAATGCTGTTTCACGTGCCGTTTCGTCTGAGAAACCGGTTATTATTTTGAAAGCCGGCAAAAATACTAAGACTCAAAAAGCTATCGCATCTCATACAGGAGCGTTGGCGGGAGATGATGATGTCATCTCGGCTGTTTTCAAAAAAAACGGTGTTATGCGAGCGAATAATTTGGAAGAATTTTTCAATCTGTTTAATCTGATTAGGAATTCAGCCGCGCCACAGGAAAGGGGCAGTGTGGTTGTGACTAATGCCGGCGGCGTAGGCGTGTTGACTGCCGACGCTATGACTGGAAAAACTATCGAGCTGGTGGACATAACTGATCGACAAAAAAAGGAGTTGCGTGAATTTTTGCCTCCGGAATCTTCCGTATCCAACCCGATTGACCTATTGGGAGATGCGCAGGCTGATCGCTACGCCAAGACATTGAAAGTCGTGGCTGCGGCTAAAAATGTGGGCTCGATCATTTGCGTTTTGACCCCGCAAGACCAGACGCCAGTGGAAGAAATTGCACAAATTATTATTGATTTCAAAAAAAAGACTGACAAAACCATCGTGACTG
>JAHFOP010000058.1:0-454 GCA_023261605.1 Candidatus Moraniibacteriota bacterium | reverse complement strand
AATGGCATTTGTAATTTTGATTTTCCTGACCAGGCTGTTTTGGCCTTGGATGAATATTTTTCCTGGCAGGAATTTCGGAAACGTAAAATGAAAAATCACGCGCAGATTGTCAATGTAAGAAGGCAGGAAAGAGTTTTGGCTATGATTGAAAAGGCTGGGGCGGATGGTCGGACAGCCTTGTATTTTTCGGAGTCAGCGCGAGTTATGGAAATGTATGGCGTGAATACGCCGGAGTATCAGGAAATTTTTCCTGAGGATGGAACGAGCGCTAGGAAGCGTCTCAAATTCAAGGGTGACATGAAATTTCCAGTCGTCCTAAAAGTGGATAGTGACCAAGTTTTGCACAAGACGGATAAGCAAGGTTTGATTTTGGGAATTGAAAATGAAAAAGAATTGCGCGCTGCCATCAAAAAAATGCAACTTAATTTCACTGGCGCGCGACTGATTATTCAAC
>JAHFOP010000057.1 GCA_023261605.1 Candidatus Moraniibacteriota bacterium | reverse complement strand
TGTGCCATCTGAGCGTTTGATAGTACTAAGTTTGCCGGAGATTCCAGCGGCCATAGTAAGTGGCTGGCCTGAGGATGCCATATAGGGTGGCCATGCGGTTGCGCAAGTGCCATAACAGTTGCTGACACCGGCCGAATCAGGAGCGTAAGTGTAAAGAGTCATGCCGTTATCCGCCACCAGTATTGTGCCTAGCGCTGTATTAGTTTCTGTCTTCAAGGTGAAAGAACCTGCTTGAGTTCCAGTATCCGATGTCTGTGGCGTTGGAGGCTGAATTGGCGTTGTAGGCGGTGTTGAATTATAAGTGGTGTTACTGGAAGCTCCGTATGAATTGCTTCCAGATTGGCCACAACCGCTGAGTAAGAGCACGCCTAACAATATAAAAGGCAGCGTCATAATTTTTTTCATTTTTTTAAATTTAATAATTAGCTATCTAGTTATACAACGGAAAGGCGCTATTTACAACAAAGTGTAATATCCCAGTTGAGGACGGTTTTGATATAAAAGATTGTTAAGATAAGTGTTATTTTTCTAAGAGAGACGCAATGTTGGTGTTTTCCATAATTCGCCACCTTTTCAAGAGGAGGGGATTATCCTGCATATTTGCTAGGCCGGGCGCGGTGGTGACAGCTGTTTGATAGCCATCTTTTGATAACTCTGACTGGGCGGCCGCATCATATTTGCCGGACGGATAACAAAAGTCGGTGATCTTTGTGCCGAGTTTCTGTTCGAGGATATTTTCACTTCCGCCTAATTCTTTTTGCAAATCACTCGGCGACATATTTTGCAAATTTGGATGTGTGAGAGTGTGCGAACCGAAAACCATCCCAGCTCTTTGCATAGTCAAAATTTCGTCCCAAGTCAAATAGCCCGGTGTGTTAACTTTATTCACAATCAAGTAGAACATTCCTCGCAGGTCATATTTTTGCAGGATGGGGAAAGCGTTGTCGAAAGCATCTTGATAGCCGTCGTCAAAAGTGAGGATGATAGGCTTAGCAGAGAGAGCCTCGGGATTTTTGAAAAACATTGGAAAAACTGTTTGATAATTGTGGCTTTTGAGCCAAGCGATTTGTGCTTCAAATTTTTTGGGTGAAACAGACAGATTTTCTCCGATTGGATCATTTGCGTCAGTATAGTCTCGGATGTAATGATACATGAAAATCGGTACGGCCGCGGGCACCACTTTGGGTGCGTCATTCGTATCGGTAACCGCCGCGGGCACTATTGTCGTGGGCGGAATATGTGTAGTAATATTATTTTTCGTCTCCACAACTGTTTCTTCCTGTGGTTTGTTGATGTGCCAAAACAAAAACCAACCCACAAGAATTATCAAAAAAATTCCCAAGATATAGCTACTTATTTTAATTTTGTTCTGCATAGTTTAATCATAATACAAATAGGGAATAAAAAAAACGAACTCAGCTGAGATTGATTCTCGGCTGAGATCAAATGTTGAATTTTATCTGAAAGAAACTGGGGTGGTTGATGTATGGCAATTTTTGTAAGGGGGACACGATTGTAATTTTTTGATAAACTAGGAATATGCTTTTTAAGTTGGAAGATATAATACAAAACAGTATGCTCCAAGATTTTTCGCTGGGTACAATAATATATGTTTTAGTATCAATTATATTCGGACGCGATTTTAGCGCCTATTACTACTTGCTTGCACTTGTCCTCGCCGCTCTTCCAGATATAGACTTCATCCCGTATATTATTTTCAGGAAAAGACTATCGCTTGTTACTCACAGAAGCGTGCACTACCCTCTAGTCTTTTTTGGTGTCAGTCTGATTGTTTTTACCCGGAATCCTTATTTAGGAATTCTTTCTTTGGCACTCTTCGCCAATCATTTTGTGGCTGATTCCTTTTCTGCCACAGAATATCCCACTGGCATTCGATGGTTTTTTCCATTTTCAAAAAAAAGTTGGTATATTCTTCAGGGGAAGATATATAAACTTACTGAGGCGCAACAAAATGAACAATTGGATAAAAGGAAAAATTTTTGGAACACGAAAGGAGAAAAAAGAACGGCTCTTTGGGAAATCATGGTGCGCCTAGGCGCGCTTACTCTAAATGGTGTTATTTTTGCCGGCATCGCTATCGCATCAATCACGTTTTTGCTATTAAGGTCGTAGGTGCATATTTTTGGATAAGTTAATTGAGGTGGTATTCGATAAATGAAAAAAGTACAGAATTAATTCGGTACTTTTTTGAACTGCTCCGAAGTCTGGAAGAAGTCCAAACTGCGCTTATAAGATACAACTTATCTCACTCAACAAATGCTTGAAGCAGATAACGCCTAATTCCCATTGTAGGCGTTTTGCAATTTTGCCATGTCAATCTTTTTCATTTCCAAGACTGCCGCCATCACCCTTTCCACCTTGTTTTTGTCTTGATCTTGAAGCATTTTTCCTATAAATGCAGGCCCTATCTGCCAAGACAAGCCAAACCGATCTTTGAGCCACCCGCATATTTGGGCTTTTTCATCCCCGCCTTCTTTCAATGTTTCCCAATAATAATCAATTTCTTCTTGAGTATTGCAATTTATGACTAAGGAAAAAGCTTCAGAAAGCTTGAATGGCTCTCCGCCATTAATAGCAGTGAATTCTTGCCCAGCCAAGTTGAAAGATACTGTCATTACAGACCCGGCTGGTTTTCCAGAAACTTTTTCCGTCACACTGGAGTAGTAACTGATACCGGAAATCTCTGCTTTTTCACCGGCCTTAGTAAAAACCGAAACATAGAATCGAGCGGCTTCCTCCGCATCATCCCTAAACCAAATAAACGGGGTTATTTTTTGCATTTGCATATATTTATAGTTATTGAATTAAAACGATCCGGTTTTCACTTCGTCTGCACGTTCATAATTAGCGAAGATGATTCCGCTGGGAGAAACTTTGCTATCCTTCAACTTGAAGGCTGCGGGAATTGTGCCTCCGGCGAACAAGCGTTTTCCTTGCCCAAGCGTTATTGGAAAGATTTTTAGCCAAAACTCGTCAACTAAATCATTCTTGAAAAGTGTTTGCAATAAATTACCACTGCCATAAACATGCAGGTTCGGGCCATCCTCGTCCTTGAGCTTCTTCACTTTTTCGATGACATCACCATCAAGAAGTACTGAATTCTCCCAATCAAGTTTTATTGAGGAATCATGGGATACGACATATTTTTTTACTTCATTAATGCCGGGCCAACCATTAGCATGGTGCGGCCAGTATCCTGCAAATATTTCATATGTCGTCCGGCCGAGAAGCAAATCAGAATATCCCGCCATCTGCTCACCCATAACCTTGCCTGCGAAGTCATCAAAATAAGGCACGGTCCATCCGCCATATTTGAAACCACCAGAGATATCCTCCTCGGTTCCACCAGGTGCCTGCATAATCCCGTCGAGCGTAATAAATTCTAGAGCAATGATTTTTCTCATATTATTTTACTAAAAATAAGCTGTGTATTTTATATTACATCTGCAAAACAAAAAAATTACGCATCTAAACACGTAATTTATGATGTTCACACAATGGTCCGATTATCGAATAATAAACCTCGGTATGACTTATCCAAATGTTGAATTCTATCTGAAAGAGGCGGGGGAGTTGATGCGGGGGTAGATTTAGTTAACAAAATAAAAAAAGTCCCTATGTGAGCAGACTTTTTTCAGCTCTCATGGGGACTTTGTAGTGTTATTCTCGTGGCTCATCCCACGATGCTATCGACGGTTCTTCTTTAGTAGTTGGCTGTGTTTTTTTCGGTTTCTTGTCCCGGGTACCCGTCAGTTCATTGTTTGTATTCGTTATGTTTAAACGAAAAAAATTGACGGGGTACAGGAGGATATCAATCGTCGATAATATAAAAAAAACAATTATCGCCGATTTTATAAAACCTAATTGCACGAAAAATTGAACCGTCTGATCTATCTTGGGAGAAGTGAACCAGATATGCAAGAGCGCGCCTGTCTGGGTGCCAATGTTAATAATCAGTAAGGAAAAAATAATGGTCCCGATGAATATAGGTTGCTGGTAAAAAAATCCGAGCAACAGAGCCACAATAAGAGCAAAATAAGTGACTAACATGCTGAAGCCTTTAGTAAAAAGAAACCAGACTCCAACGATCAGAAGAATGCCGGTAAGGGCAATAGCAAATGGCATTAATTTACTGCCCAAACGTTGAAGGGGTGTGTGAAATGGATTTCTGAAGTTTTTCATGCTTATATTCCTCCTAGAAGATTATTATTGGAAAACTACCCATACGAACTAACGACAAAATAATCAAATCTAGTTTAATTATTTAATCATCAGTTCGTGAGACAGTCTATCTCATATGAAAAGAACTAATAAAAGAGATTATCATATAGCGCCAATCTAGTCAAGGGCATCCAACAAAAAAAGGCTTTAAGAAACCTTTAAATTCACTATCTTTACGAACTGGAAAGAGTTCGAAACTTATTGGTACAATTATAATTTATTGTAAATATTCCGCAATACTTTTATTTGTGTGTTCTTTTCAATTCAGATAATATTTTTTCGTGAGAATTTTCAATGAATTTTTGGGAGTCAACATTGGAAGGCGGCATATCGATTGACTCTATAATGCTCATTGAATTATTTCCATCAACAGATAGAATCGGAGACGAAACGCCAAGTATTATTTTCTGAAAATTTAGAGCTCTTGCTATGTGGAGAAAGCCTGATTTAAAGGGAAGCATTTCAGCTTTTCCAGTTGATTTTCCTTCAGGATATATAACGATAGAATTTCCAGGAGTGTGTTTCTCTATAATCTCATTGAATCTATTATTGGCGCCTCTGGTTATTATTATATGCCAACACTCATCCATTGCTTCTCGCCAACCGTTATCCAATGAAACTGTTTGAAAGGGTCTTTTCAAAAGTTTTTTTAATGTTAATTGACGTACGAGGGGATAATTAAACCTATCAAACCCAAAAGAATTTCCGCCTTTGACATTTTGTATCTTGTCTGCGGGGATGCTAAGCGAAAGGTCTAATCTGGGATGATTTGAGATGAAAATTACGGGTTCGCTTATCTCAGTCATAATGTTCTTTTCGTCTGTTACTGTAGTTTCGATAGCACTTTCGATTTCCTCTGATAGGGTGTCGAATTTTTTTGATCCCGAAAAGTATCCTTCAGTTAAATTGAGATAGTCTATCCTTTTCTCTTCTTTGCTTCTATTCGCTACTTCTATTTTATGAGGTGCTATAAATTCTTTCATAGATAAATTAAATTTAGCGCAAAAGTTTTGTATGTAAAATTACTATATTTTATTTAGCCATTTGGATAGAATGTCATCTATTTCATTGATATGATTCTTTTCGTGGAATACATGTCCGGCATTTTTTATTATGTGCAGTTCTTTTCTCCCGGGAAGTTTGTCAAACAGTATTTGTTGATGAGAAACTATGGCGGTTGGATCTTTGTCGCCGACAATAAGCAACACCGGCATAGTGAGTTGGTCTATATTTTTCAATAAATCATATTGCATTATGTCTTTGGCGAAAGTCCACTTTAAAACCTTCCTAGCGCCGTTTTTAGGATCCTTTGCTTCTCTTGTCCAAATGCCTTCTCTTTTCCAATCCTCAAGCATTTTTTTATCCTGTGTTTGTTTCCATAGCTTTCCTGAAACGATGGTGGATATCGGAGCTAGCGCTTTTACTTTCTCTGGATATTTTTCTGCGA
>JAHFOP010000017.1:895-16528 GCA_023261605.1 Candidatus Moraniibacteriota bacterium | reverse complement strand
TAAGTGATATCTATCTCAATTCCAAATTCGAAGAAGCGGAAATCAAAAAAGAGAGCGGGACAATCATCCAGGAGATCAATATGTATGAAGATATGCCGATGCGCAATGTCGAAAATATTTTTGAGCAGTTACTCTATCCGAAGTCTGCGCTCGGCCGTGATATTACCGGTTCCAAAAAAACCGTTGCGTCTTTTCGACAGCATGATTTTTTGGATTACATGCGTCGCCACTATATGGCTAATGATACGGTCATTTGTGTGGCCGGTAAATTCGATGAGAAAAAAGTGTTGGCGCAACTCAAATATAATTTTTCCGGTATGGCCAAAAAGAAAACTACACAAATTTCCGAAGTGAAAGAAGTGCAAAAAACTCCACAATTCAAGTTGCATTTCAAAAAAACTGATCAGACACATTTTATTTTGGGGGTGCGGGCTTATAAAAGTGATCATAAGGATCGCTATGTGCTTTCTCTTCTGGCGACAATTTTGGGGGCTAGTATGTCCAGTCGGCTGTTTATTGAAGTGCGCGAGAAACGCGGCTTAGCCTATTATGTCCGCACGGGCGTAGAAGCTTATGCAGATGCTGGGTATTTGGCGACACAGGCCGGCGTGGAACATAAAAATTTGCAGTTGGCGCTGCAAACTATTCTTAAGGAATATATGCGAATTGCAAACGAAGAGGTGAGTGTGAAAGAATTGCAAAAGGCCAAAGACTACATTAAGGGTAAATCGGTCATGGGTATGGAAGCGTCCGACGCGGTGGCGATGTTTTTTGTCGATCAAGAAATTTCCAAAGAAAAAGTTCTGACGCTCGAAGAAAAATTTGCACGAATTGACGCCGTAACGCCGAAAGATATTTTGCGAGTGGCTGCGTATATTTTCAAAAAAGAAAAATTGAATTTGGCCGTGATTGGGCCGCACAAAATCACGAAGGAATTGAAAGGTTTGCTTAAGCTCTAAGTAAGGCTTAGAATGGAATTATGAACGAAGTGAAAAAAATTGAAATTTCAACGACGACCATCTTCAGGACCATTTTAATTCTTTTGGCGCTGGTTTTTTTGTATATGGTGCGCGATATCGTGCTGCTACTTTTTATTGCGGTTATCATCGCTGCCGCCCTTGATCCAGCGGTAAATTTTTTGCAGAAGAAAAAAATTCCGCGTGCGGCAGGCGCTCTTTTGATTTATCTGATTCTGTTTTCAATAGTGGCGTTCGTAATCTCATTTTTGATTCCTCCCTTGGGAACGCAGATCCGCGATTTTTCAAGTCATTCCAGTCAGTATTTGAAATCAACCGGCGGAGAATTCAGTCTCGCCGGAGGATTTTTCAGTTCTGATAATATCAGTGTGGCGGTAGGGAAGATAATCAATGAATTTGGGAACGGTTTGACCGATATCACTCAAAATATTTTTTCCAAGACAGTCGGCATTTTGTCCGGCCTCATTTCGGTTATCGTAGTTTTTTCGATGGCTTTCTATATGGTTATGAATGAGGATGGCATAAAGAAATTTGTCGTTTCTATTACGCCGCAGATAAAGAAAGATTATGCAGCCAATTTGACGGACAGGATCAAGGATAAGATTGGAAAATGGATGGCCGGACAATTGGTGCTAATGGTGATAATTTTCGCTTTGGATTATATCGGACTTTCTCTTATTGGCATCCCGTATGCTTTGGTGTTGGCAATCTTAGCCGGAATCTTGGAAATCGTGCCCTATGTCGGGCCGATTGTAGCAGCTGTGCCGGGAGTAGTTCTGGGTTTTCTAGTTTCTCCGGTTACCGGACTTTTGGCATTGATTGTCTATGCTATTGCTCAACAATTTGAAACCCACGTGGTTGTTCCGCAGGTTATGAAAAAAGCCGTGGGTCTGAACCCAGTGGTGACCATTGTTGCGATTCTAATCGGTTTCAAGCTGGCTGGGGTCCTGGGCGCAATCATCTCGGTGCCGGCAGCCACCGCCATCAGTCTTTTCATTTCTGATTTGATGGATAAAGAATAAGTTGGTAAAGTGGAAGATATGGATAAAAATATGGAGGACGGAATATTATATATTGTCGCTACTCCCATTGGCAATTTAAGCGACATCACATATCGAGCGGTGGAAACTTTGCAAAAGGTTGATTTAATTGTGTGTGAAGACACAAGGACCAGTCGCAAACTCTTAGAACACTATGGCGTCTCCACGCCCACAATGTCTTTCTATCAAAATGTTCGCAGTGGTGGTGCAACCAAACCCGTACCAAAAACCGAACGGATCATTGCAGAACTGCAAAGTGGAAAAAGCATCGCACTCATCACTGACGCTGGCACGCCTGGCATATCTGACCCTGGCAATCAGCTAGTGGCTGTGGCAGTGGAAGAGGGAATCGTGACTATACCAGTGCCGGGTGCATCTTCGCTTGCGACACTTGTGAGTGTGTCCGGAATTGATTTGACTCGGTTTGTATTTTTGGGTTTTCCGCCACATAAAAAAGGTCGGGAAACTTTTTTCAAGGAAGTGACAGCTTTCAATTTTCCGGTGTTCTATCTGGAATCTCCGCATCGCCTGATGAAAAATTTGGAACTTTTGAAAACTTTGGCACCAGACAAAAATGTGATTCTTGGACGCGAATTAACGAAGATGTTTGAAGAAATTGTACGAGGTAATGTGAAGGAAGTATTGGAATATTTTGAAAATAATCCGGGGAAAGTGAAGGGAGAAATTGTAATTATTACATATTAGAAAATTATGAAAAATAAATTTTACATCACCACGACCTTGCCGTACGTTAATGCTGATCCGCATATTGGTTTTGCCAAGGAAATTGTAGAAGCAGATGTTTTAGCGCGGTACCATAGAGAAAAAGGGGACGAAGTGTTTTTCAATACAGGCGTGGATGAGCATGGGCTTAAAATTTTGAGAAAGGCTGAAGAGTTGGGAATTTCTCCACAAGCATATTGTGACCAGAAAGCGCCAGAGTTTGATAAATTGAAAACTGCCTTAAACCTGAGTTATGATAGTTTCATTCGTACCACTGACGCACATCACGTGATAGCTGCACAAGAATTTTGGAAGCGTTGTGAAAAGAGTGGTGACATATACAAAAAAAATTATAGTGTGAAATATTGTGTGGGGTGTGAATTGGAAAAGACTGAATCAGAGCTGATAGATGGGAAATGTCCGCTTCATCCCAATGCGGAATTGGAACTGATTGAAGAAGAAAATTATTTTTTCAAGTTTAGTGCTTATCAAGAAAAACTTTTGGCGCTGTATGAAAAAAATCCTGATTTTGTTTTACCAAAGAAAAGATTCAATGAAATTAAGAGTTTTGTCGAGCGAGGTCTCGAAGATTTTAGTATTTCACGTTTAGCGACTAAGATGCCATGGGGCGTGCCAGTACCGAATGACGAGAAACATGTAATGTATGTTTGGTTTGATGCTCTGGTGAATTACATTTCTGCACTTGGATGGCCCAACGAAAATGGAGATTTTGAAAAATTTTGGCCTGGGTATCAAGTGTGCGGCAAAGATAATCTGCGTCAGCAATCAGCCATGTGGCAAGCAATGCTAATGTCCGCAGGAGTGCCAAATTCCAAACAAGTTTTTGTAAATGGGTTCATCACGGTTGATGGGCAAAAGATGAGCAAGTCTATCGGAAATGTAATTTCGCCACTTGAGATGGTAGAAAAATTCGGAGTGGATGCGACGCGATATCTGCTTTTAGCTGGAGCAAATTTCGGTGAGGATTTCGATATTACTTGGGAGAAATTGACAGAAAAATATAACGCTGATCTGGCGAATGGAATCGGAAATTTAGTTTCTAGAATCGTTAAGCTAGCTGAAAACATTTTACATGCTCCGAAGGTTGAACCTTCGGAATCCGAAGGTTCAACCTTCGGCAAACTGCTTGAACAATTGGAATTGGGGCAAGCACTGGAATATATATGGAAAATAATAAATGAGGACAATAAATTTATTGGAGACAATAAACCATGGGAGTTGGTGAAAAATAATCAGGCGGAATTTGAAAAAGTGATGCAAAAGCTTCTAATAGATTTAAATTTGATTGCTGAATTAATTGCACCTTTTATGCCCGACACTTCCTCTAAAATAAAAACAGCTCTGGAAACGAAAAAAGTTGAGCCGTTGTTTTTGAGGACAAAACAATGATCGACACTCACGCTCACATCGATGATTACCAATTTGACAATGACCGCGAAGAAGTGATTCGTCGGGCTTTTTCTGGTGACGTGGAAAAGATTATAACAGTCGGCGCAGGACTAGGAAGTAGCGAGCGAGCGGTTAAACTTGCAAATGAATATGACAATATTTTTGCAGTGGTCGGATTGCATCCGGAATATTTTATGCGGCATATGCAATGGGACGAAACGCATAAGCAGAAACTGGAAGAACTGGCGCGTTCAGAAAAGGTGGTGGCCATCGGGGAGATTGGTTTGGAATATCATTCGCATAATGGTGAAGAAATTACACTAGCGCAAAAAGAATTTCAAAAAGAAGGATTTATCTATCAATTGGAACTAGCTAAAAAACTGAAGTTGCCGGTGGTCATTCATTGCCGTGGCGAACGGGCGGAATCGGGGGAGAAATATCGGGAGAAGGGCGAGGCATATGAGGATGTGTTGGAAATTTTGGAGAAATATTTTGGAAATGGGAGTTCAACTCCCCTTATGGGAGTTGAACTCCCACGAGTTGTCTTTCATAGTTTTGGTGGGCGACTGGATTTTGCCGAGAAAGTAATGACACGCGAAAATATCTTTTTTTCTTTCAATGGCAATCTGACTTATGCCAAACCGAGCGCGGAAATTTTGGAAGTTGTGAAAATCATTCCTTTGGAAAAGATTATGCTCGAAACGGACTGTCCGTACCTCGCGCCGGTGCCGCGCCGAGGCGAGCGGAACGAGCCGGCGTATGTAGTCTATGTGCGCGATAGGATTGCTGAAATTAAGAGCATTTCAGCCGAAAAAGTGGATAAAATCACTTCTCAAAATGCAGTCGAATTCTTCCGTTTTTAGAGAAAAATTTTTCAATTATTGACTTTTTTTTACTTTTGTTAGACAATTGATTGTGTGCTAGTGAAGCGTTTTTAGCTGTGTTAAAAATAAAATAATGGAAAATGGCACGGAAAAAAATGACGAGCGGAAAGATGCAGTTAAAAACGAAACGCAAAAGACTTTTTCCGTTATGGCGTTGGCCTGGGAATTGGGTTATCTGATTGCCATTCCACTCGTCGCGTTGACGCTTGGTGGCCGATTCCTGGACAAGAAGTTGGGCACTTCACCGCTTTTGCTTTTGATTGGCGTAGTGGCGGCCATCATCCTGTCCTCGTACATGGTGTATAAAAAAACAATCGATATAATGGATCAAAAATAATGGATATTTCTCTCGTGCCGGAAACGATTTTCCATCTCGGAAGCTTTCCGTTCACCAATTCGCTCCTGATGACTCTCGTCACAAGCGCCATCATCATTGGCATTTCTTTTTTTGTGCGGCGTAATACCAAGCTTATTCCGAGAGGTTTTCAAAATTTGTTCGAAGCCATCATTGAATATTTTTTTGAATTGGTGCATAGCGTGACGCAAGACAAAAAAGAAACACGACAATTTTTTCCCTTGGTGATGACAATTTTCATTTTCATCATCATTTCTAATTGGATGGGACTTCTTCCGGGAGCGGGAACGGTTGGCATTCACGAAGTGGAACATGGGAAAACAATCCTTTTGCCATTCATCCGCAGTGGTTCGGCTGATCTCAACACAACTCTGGCATTATCATTGATTGCCGTTTTCGCGGCTAATTTTATGGGAATTTCTGCCATTGGTCTTGTTCGATATGGGAAAAAGTTCTTGATCAATCCGTTCAAGAAACCCTATTTCATTGGAACATTCGTGGGAATTCTGGAGCTCATTAGTGAGGTGGCTAAAATTATTTCTTTCTCCTTTCGTTTGTTCGGGAATGTTTTTGCCGGTGAAGTGCTTTTGATTGTGATGCTGAACCTCGTGCCATATTTTGTTCCATTGCCATTTTTGTTTTTGGAAGTTTTTGTTGGATTTGTGCAGGCTTTGGTTTTTGCCATGCTCACTCTGGTTTTCCTGAAAATGGCAGTCACAGCGCATGATCATTAAAGTTAATTAATTTTTTTAACGCAGGCACTATTTCTGCTCCCAAAAGAGAGAAAGCAGAAATGATGCAAGCAATAAATGTTATGGATCTGGAAGCATCAAAAAACATCGCAGCCGCAATTGCAATCGGCTTCGGTGCGATTGGCCCCGGAATTGGTATTGGAATCTTGGCGTCGAAAGCCATGGAATCAATTGGACGAAATCCGGAAGCGACTCCGAAGATTCAGGCCAACATGATTTTGGCGATTGCTTTCGCGGAAGCGGTGGCGATTTATGCCTTGGTTATGTCACTCATCATTAAGTTCATTTAGTTTTCGAAATAGCTCCGATTATTTCGGAGCTAGAATTGGTAACTAAAGATAAATTAAAATTAACTATATGGAACTTCTGAACAGCCTAGGCATTAATGTTAAACTTTTAATCGCGCAGGTCATCAACTTTTTGATTTTGCTTTTCGTGTTGTATAAATTTGCTTATGGACCAGTCCTCAGAATGTTGGATGAGCGGACGAAAAAAATTGAAAAAGGCATGAAAGACGCAGAGGCGAGTGGCAAAAAGTTGGAAGAAATTGCGGCCAAAGAAAAAGGAATTTTGGATGAAGCCAAAAAAGAAGCCAAAGAGATTATGAAACGTTCAGAAGATGCGGCGATGAAACAAGCGGAAGAAATTGTCATCACTGCCAAGGACCAGACGCAAAGAATGGTGGAGGCAGCGCAAAAGCAAATTGAACAAGAAAAGAACAAGATTTTAGCCGAAGCCAAAGCGGAGATTGCGAATCTGGTGATGGTGGCGACGGAAAAAATCATTGATGAAAAATTAGATGCAAACAAGGATAGCGAGTTAATAAAGAAGGCAATTAAGTAATATGAAAATTACAGCCACACAATATGCTAAGTCGCTTTATGAGGTGACGAGAGAGAAGACTCAATCGGAAATTGATGGTTTTGTGGCGAATTTTTTCAAGGTGCTCAAAAAGAATAACCAGCTGAAATTGGCGGGCAAGATTATGGAAAAATTTTCAGCTATTCATGATGCGAAGAATGGAATTGTAGAGGCGACAGTGACGAGTGCCAGTAAATTGGATGAGAAAAGTTTGAAAGAAGTGGAAAAATTTGTAGCTAAGAAATATGAGGCTAAAAAAGTGATTTTGAAAAATGTTGTGAAAAAAGAAATCAAGGGCGGAATAATTTTGCAGGTAGGGGATGAGATGATGGACGCAAGTGTGATTAGAAAAATCAGTGATTTAAAAGCAGTTTTAATAAGATAATAAATATTACTTAACTTATGAGCAAAGATTACATCATTGAGCAGCTGAAGAAACAAATTGAAAATTTTGAAGCGGTGGCGACCACGGAGAAAGTGGGAACTGTGGTGGAAGTGGGAGACGGCGTGGCCAAGATTTCGGGATTGTCCGATGCCATGGCTTCGGAAATGTTGGAATTCCCCGGTGGCGTCTATGGTGTAGCCTTGAATTTGGAAGAAGGCGCAGTGGGGGCCATGATTTTGGGGAAATATGAAGGCATCAAGGAAGGCGACAGCGTGAAATCGACTGGTCGCATTTTGTCCGTGCCAGTGGGTGACATGATGATTGGTCGTGTGGTCAATCCATTGGGCGAAGCCATTGATGGCAAAGGCGAAATCACTTCCGACACATACTATCCAGTAGAAAAAGTGGCCCCAGGAGTCATCACGCGAAAATCAGTCAGCGTGCCAGTGCAAACCGGGATCAAAGCGATTGACGCGGTCATTCCAGTAGGACGCGGACAACGTGAACTCATCATTGGAGACAGGCAAACCGGAAAAACGGCCGTGGCGATTGATGCGATCATCAATCAAAAAGGCGAAGACTTGATTTGTGTCTATGTAGCTATCGGACAAAAGGAGTCCAAAGTTTCCAGAATCGTCGCGGAGTTGGAAAAACACGGGGCCATGGAACACACCATTGTGGTTGTGGCGGGAGCATCTGATCCAGCAGCTTTGTCTTTCATTGCGCCATATGCTGGAACAGCCATGGCGGAATATTTCATGAGCAAAGGGAAAGATGTGCTCATTATTCATGATGATCTCTCGAAACATGCTTGGGCCTATCGCCAGATTTCTTTGATTCTACGCCGCCCACCAGGACGCGAAGCCTACCCAGGGGACATTTTCTATTTGCATTCCAGACTTTTGGAAAGATCAGCCCGTTTAAACGATGATTTCGGTGGCGGATCGATTACAGCTTTGCCAATCATTGAAACACAGGCGGGCGATGTGTCAGCCTACATTCCAACTAATGTCATTTCTATCACTGACGGACAAATTTATTTGGAAACAGATCTTTTCTATAAAGGCATCCGCCCTGCGTTGAATGTGGGTCTTTCTGTTTCACGTGTGGGCTCAGCGGCTCAGACGAAAGCTATGAAAAAAGTGGCTGGAAAATTGCGACTTGATTTGGCACAGTTCCGCGAACTCGAAGCTTTCGCGCAATTTGGATCAGACTTGGATGAAAACACGAGAAGACAAATTGAGCGAGGACGTCGAACGGTGGAAATTTTGAAGCAGGATCAATATGAGCCAATGCCGATGGCGCAACAAGTGGCAGTTTTGTATGCGCTAACCAATGGCTTCATAGATGATATTGATGTGGAAAAAGTGAAGGCTTGGGAAAATGATTTTCAGAAATATATGAAAAGCGGTGGGAAAGCAGTGCTGGAACTGATTGCCGAAAAGAAAGAATTGTCGGAAGAAGTGGTAACAGTTCTCGAAAAAGCGATTAAAGAGTTTAAGGAAGTGTATCAGAATGGGAAATAGACAAGGAAATTTTCAATTATCAATTCACAATTTACAACCAATTTACAATGATCAATGACTGAAAATGTAAATTGAAAATTATAAGATATGGCTTCAACTAAGGATATTCAAAGAAGAATAAAATCAGTAGGGAACACTCAAAAAATCACTCGCGCGATGGAGATGGTTTCGGCTGCCAAAATGCGGAAAGCCGTGGTATCGGTTCTCGCCATCAGGCCGTATGCTCATGCCGCTTGGGGAGTGCTGACGAATTTGAGTCGCGCCTTTGCGGAATATAAAACCGGGCTTCTTGAAGTGCGCGAAGTGAAACGAGTCTTGGCTATCGCGGTGACGAGTAACCGCGGTCTTTGTGGGGCGTTCAATTCCCAGATTGCCAAAAAAATCCGCGAGGAAATTTTGCACCCAGAGAGTTTGAAGATCAATCGTGTGGGCAAAGAAAAAATTGAATCAACCCAAGAAAATGTGGAAATTGATTTCATTACGATTGGGAAGAAAGGTGAAAATGTGGTGCGCCGCACCGGCAAAAATATTGTGGCCTCGTTCAATGATTTGTCATATTTACCCAAAGCCGAAGATGTGCGAGTGGTGGGCAAGATGGTGATTGATGACTATTTGGCCAAAAAGTATGACAAGGTGGTAATTTTTTACACTGATTATGTTTCAGCTATGAGTCAACAAGCGAAAGTTAGGCAGCTTTTGCCGATTTCGAAAATTGATTTGGAAAAGCAAATTGCCGAGATGGATGTGTTGGCAAAAGAATATGGCTTGAAAGATATACATTCAGAATACAAAGTTGAACCAACACCGGAAATTGTTTTGGAGCATATCTTTCCACGCCTGATTGAAATGCAAATCTATCATGCCATCTTGGAATCCAATGCTTCCAAAGAATCATCCCGCATGCTGGCCATGAGAAATGCGACAGATGCCGCGGGAGAAATGAAAGATAGTTTGACGTTTGTGTTCAATCAGATTCGGCAAGGGAAGATTACGCAGGAGATTGCGGAGATTTCAGCAGGAAGAGCGGCGTTGGAGAATTAATAATTTTAATAAATAAATTTAAATTTATATAATATAATTTTATGAACAAAGGAAAAATTACGCAGATTATTGGGCCGGTAGTGGATGTGGAATTCGATGATGGGATGCCGAGAATTTATGATGCGCTGGAAATAGACCTAAATCAAGGTGGGTCCGCCTCATCGGCGGATAAAACTAGTAAACTAGTTTTAGAGACTCATCAGCACACGGGCGGCAACAAGGTGCGAGCGGTGGCCATGGGGTCGACAGATGGACTGAAGCGCGGGATGGAAGTTGTCGACACCGGGTCGGCCATTTCGGTGCCAGTGGGCGCGGGAGTTTTGGGAAGAATGTTCAATCTCTTAGGCGAAACCATTGATGGCATTGATACCCCGATTAAATTTGAAAGAAAAGATCCGATCCATCGTGATGCGCCAAGGTTCGAAGACCAGTCGACCCAGGCGGAAATTTTGGAAACTGGCATCAAAGTCATTGACCTCATTTGCCCGTTCGTGAAAGGTGGGAAAGTTGGACTCTTTGGTGGCGCAGGTGTGGGAAAAACTGTGGTGATTCAAGAACTCATCCGAAACATTGCAGCGGTGCACGGAGGATACTCAATTTTTGCGGGCGTGGGAGAGCGAACACGTGAAGGAAATGATTTGTATCACGAAATGAAAGAATCAGGGGTGCTTGACAAAACTGCTTTGGTGTTCGGTCAGATGAACGAACCGCCAGGGGCCAGACAAAGAATTGCCTTGTCGGCTCTCACGATGGCGGAATATTTCCGTGACACGGAAGGCAAGGACGTTCTCTTTTTTGTGGATAACATTTTCCGTTTCACGCAGGCCGGCAGCGAAGTGTCAGCTTTGCTTGGTCGTATTCCATCAGCCGTGGGTTATCAACCAACCTTAGCGGAAGAAATGGGACGTTTGCAAGAACGCATCACCTCCACCAAAAAAGGTTCAGTGACATCTGTGCAAGCGGTGTATGTGCCGGCGGATGACCTCACTGACCCGGCGCCAGCCACGACTTTTGGACATCTTGATTCTACTGTAGTGCTTTCTCGTGGACTGTCCGAACTGGGCATTTATCCAGCGGTTGATCCATTGGACTCTTCTTCTACTATCCTCGATCCAAAGATCGTCGGTGAAGAACACTATAATGTCGCTCGCGGAGTGCAGAAAGTTTTGCAGAGATACAAAGATTTGCAAGACATCATTGCCATTCTTGGAATGGAAGAATTGTCCGATGAAGATCGGGTGATTGTGGCACGCGCTAGGAAAGTGCAAAAGTTCTTGTCACAACCATTTTTCGTGGCGGAACAATTTACCGGTACGCCTGGCAAATATGTGAAACTGGCTGATACCATCAAATCATTCAAAATGATTTTGGAAGGAGCTTATGACGAATTGCCGGAGCAGGATTTCTATATGAAAGGTAGTCTGGAGGAAACTAAGAAATAATTGTATGATTAAATTTAAAATCATTACTCCCGAACGTACGGTTTTTGAAGCCGAGGTGACCCAAGTGACTTTGCCGGTAACAGAAGGTGAGGTGACTATTTTGGCCAATCACAGACCATATATTGCTTCACTGACCCCTGGGGAAATAGTTCTTAAAACTAAAAAAGCCGATGGTGAGGAAGAGATGGATCTGGTTGTTTCAGGAGGATTTATTGAATTTAATGAAAACAAATTGACGGTTTTGGCTGACACAGCCGAGCGGGCGGAAGAGATTGATTTGAAACGGGCGGAAGAAGCCCGCACGCGAGCGGAAGAACTCAAAAAGAATTGCATTGAGATGGATGAAAGTGAATATGCACGTGTGGCGGCGGCTATCCAGAAGGAATCAGCCAGAATTCGCGTGGCCAAAAAACATTATACAAGGAGCGGAATGAAGATAAACTAATTTTATTTTATGAAAAGTAAGATTAATTTGCTTGTGGAGCTTAATAAAAAACATTCGGAATTGTTCTGCAGTCAAAAATTGGAACGCGATTTGTATCGTGCCAATCATCCGACTAATGTCGTGGCTTTTAAATGTATGGATGGACGCATCCATCTGCCGGTCATTACGCAAACACCTTTAGGCATCATCAGTCCGTATCGCAATATGGGCGGCCGTTTCGATTTGGGCTGGCCACTTTTGAATGTTTCTTTTGATGAATCAGTTTCACGCGCGGTGAAGCGTGGTGAACGGACCCTAGTTTTGGTCACTTATCATTTTTCCAAGGGTGATGCTCATCGTGGTTGTGCCGGTTTCAGTTATAATTGCGAGGAATCGAAAAAATTCACGGCTAACTTCAGAGATCAAATACGACGAATATACGGGGAGAATAATCAAGTAGTCTTCCCAGTGCTCATTGGAATAGAAACTGACGATGATGTTTTGATCTTGCATGGTGATAATGGCGAGGTTGTCGATATGGGTGAGGTGGAAGAAGAAGATGAAGCGAGTTTGGTGTTGATGATTCGTCGGCTGTTTCCGAATATGCCAGAAAGAATAGTTTCAGATTTTTTGCCTATAATCAAAGGTAATCTTAACCAGCTTGGCGAAAAGAAAGAACACAAAGAAGAAGCGCAACTGGTCCATGGCGAATGGGTTTTGGCAGTGGGCAAAGGTTTTGATTGGCTACATACGCCAAATCTGGCACTTATTGTCGGGCCATATGATCCGAATATCGGAGAACCGATCAAGACGGCAGCGGGGATCATCAAAGCTAATTGGGAATTCGGTCGAATCGAAAAAGGCATCGTGGTTCTGGCTTCGGCGGTTTATGCCGATGCAGCTGATAAAACCAAGACTCAGGAACGCGCGATTTTTATGCAGAAATTATCTGAAGATATCATTGCTCAAAATTATCCTGAGATGGTTGAATATATGAATTCGATGGCTGTAGTAGTGGATCACAACACGATGAAAATGGAAGTAATTGGTTAGAAAATTTTAGAATGTTGACATTTTTTTTCTGTGGAGTAAGATAATATTTGTTGGAACTGAATAACTTTTCTCTTTTAACTTCGGGTAATTCCGTTTTTTTGTTTGCTCTAGATATATAATACTATGAAAATTTTCAGATTATTGGACACTTTGCTATTGGGGAAAAAAGTTACCGAAAAAAAAGATAATTTTTTTCCGTCGGTTATGGCGGGTAAAGATGACGAATTTGAAAAAGTTGGGCGAGAGATAAAAACGATTGTGGACGATTTGTATGGTGGCCGATCGTTGCGCATCCGCGCCGTGGATGTCGGCTCGACCAATGCGGAAGAAATTGAACTCACCGCTCTCACCAATGCCTATTATGACATTGACCGATTCGGTTTGAGTTTTGTGGCTTCTCCGCGACACGCCGATATGCTTTTTGTGACGGGACCAGTGACACGAAATCTGGAGCAAGCTCTGCTCACCACTTATGAAGCCGCGCCACATCCGTGTATTGTGGTGGCAATTGGAGACGGCGCGATTGACGGAGGAATTTGGCGAGATTCATACGCGGTCGTGGGCGGAGTGGACAAGGTCATTCCGGTGCACATTCGTATTCCGGGTGATCCGCCTTCTCCCAAAGATATTTTAGTTGGCGTGCTGGCGGCTCTCAAAAATTTTAAAGATTGATAAATATATGTTGGAACAATATATCTTAACTGGCGTGGCAGTTTATTTTTTCGGATTGATCCTATCCGCCTTTTTAGCCTATACTAACATTTCATTCAAAAGAAGCGCGCAATTTTTTATTTTTTCCAATGCAGTAGGATTTTTATCGGTGCTGGGATATTTCCTGAACAGTGATGGTAGTAATTTAACTTTGGCGCATTTCAATTGGTTTTTCCAATTTGCACCGCGGCTCAATTTTTTAGTGGCGATTTTTTTCTTGCTTGTCAGTGGTGTGTCTGTTTTGGTGGGCGTCTATAGCTTGCGTTATTTAGAATTGTATAAGAATGAATATGATCCGCGCTTGGTGCAATGCCTGATGTCTTTTTTTGTTTTGGGTATGCAAGGCGTTTTGATTGCCAATAATACTTTTGCCTTTTTGTTTTTTTGGGAAGTGATGTCGGTGGCGTCTTTCTTTTTGGTTATGGCTGATAAAAAACCGGAATCAATTCAGGCGGCTTTTCTTTATTTCATTATGACTCATTTGGGCGCTTCAGCAATCCTAGGCGGATTTTTGATTTTAGGTCACGGATCGTTTATTTTTAATCTGAGCGACATTCATCGCGCTTCAGCGCAATTGTCTCCAGCGATGACAATTTTTGCTTTCTCACTTTTTGTTTTCGGTTTCGGTTCCAAAGCGGGGCTGGTGCCTTTCCATGTGTGGTTGCCAGAAGCTCATCCACAAGCGCCGAGCAACATCTCTGCCATGATGAGTGGGCTGATGCTGAAAATTGCCGTGTATGGTTTTCTTATGATAATTTTGACTTTTTCACATATCCCAGCTGGAGCTGGTCTCGTGGTTTTGTTTTTGGGCCTGCTGTCTGGTTTAGTGGGAGCATTGTACTCGGTTGTGGAACGAGGAGTGAAAAAAACTTTTGCCTATAGCAGCATTGAGAATATGGGTATCATTTTTGCAATGCTGGGTCTGGCTATATATCTTTTGGCACTGGGCAATTTATCAATGATTGCCTATGCTATTATTGCCTTTGCTATCTTTCATGCAATGAACCACGCCTTATTCAAAACCGCGCTTTTCCTCAGTAGCGGCGTAGTGATAAATCGGATGCACACTAAACGTTTGGAAATGATGGGCGGTTTGGCGCGGGTGATGCCAATTTTCAGTTTTGCATTCCTGCTCGCTATCCTGGGTTCATTGCCACTGCCCGGCCTCGGAACTTTTTATGGAGAGTGGGGGCTTATCCAAAATATTATAGTCCTTATGAGCGAGAAAAGCGTAGGCGCGGGCACTGTTTTGATGCTAGTGGTTGTTTTGGCGGTCGTGAGCATGATTAGTGGCTTGGCTATTTTTGCGATGATAAAAGTTTTCGCAATTTCAATGCTGGGCTTGCCACGCCAAGTCAAAATGGAAAAAAGAAATGAAAAATCAGACTATTTGATGACTGGGCCTATCTTGATTTTGGGTGCCGGAGTAGTGGCGTTGGGATTTTCGGCTAAATTCATTATTCCTAATATGATTGGAAATATCCGGCTAAGCTCGTTGCCGACTGTCACGCCAGCTGTTTATGCGTCACCGTTGGCACTTTCTTCCACCGCAGTTTCTGGTACCATCCTGATTTTTGGGCTGGCTATATATTTGCTGCAGAAATTTTTGCTCACCAACAAGAAAGAAAGGTTAGGCCGTACGTGGGATTGTGGCCAAGCTATTGACGCGACGATGCAATATAGTGCAACCGCCTTTTCCGCGCCGATCAGATTTTTCTTTCTAACTTTTATTGGTCGGAAAAAAATTATGCGCTCAGTTGCCGTGGTGGATACCAATCCTTGGATCAGGAAATATGATTTCAATTTAACTATTCGTCCGAATTGGAGTGATGTTTTGTATGCTCCGATTGCAAAGGGTTTGCTTATGACGGCCAAGAAAATCAGGCATATCCAAAACGGACGTATTCAGTATTACATTCTGTTTTTGTTTTTGGCGTTAACTATCACTTTAATTTTTGCCTTATGAACCCAATTATTGCTACCATAATCCAAATCGTTTTCATCCTGATCGTCGCTCCATTCTCGACAGGTCTGGTGAAATTTTTGAAA
>JAHFOP010000017.1:0-885 GCA_023261605.1 Candidatus Moraniibacteriota bacterium | reverse complement strand
CACACTGATCAAAAAAGAAATGGTGATATCCGAGACTGCTTCTTGGATTTTCCGGGTCGTGCCATATGTAGTTTTTGGTAGTGCGGTTTTTTTGGCAGCTATCTTGCCACTTGTCTTTACGGGGGGCGCACTTTCATCGCTCAGTGATTTTTTGGTGGTGGCCGGTGTCTTGGCGGTCGGCTCAATCTTTTTGGTGCTGGGTGGACTGGATACGGGCAGTGCTTTTGGCGGCATGGGGAGTAGTCGAGAAATGACCATTGCCACTCTTATCGAGCCGGTCATCATTATGATTTTTGCCACAATCAGTTTTGCTACTAAGCAATCTACGCTTGATGGCATGCTAAATTTCCAAGGTGGTTTTCACCCCTATCTTGTTTTGACTATCATTGCGCTTGTGCTGGTGGCGCTGGCGGAAAACGCCCGTTATCCGGTGGACAATCCAGCGACTCATTTGGAACTTACTATGGTGCATGAGGCCATGATACTGGAATATAGTGGGAAATATCTGGCCATTTTGGAATATGCTTCAGCTATAAAATTGGCGATTTTTTCTTTGCTCATCGCTAATTTTATCTTGCCCGCTTCTTTAGTTGAAGCGCATATTTTAGGCATGGGCGTATTGATAACGGGCATGTTGGTAGGATTAGTAAAAATAATTCTGGCGATGACTGGGTTGGCGCTTTTTGAGTCGGTTCTGACTAAGATGCGATTTTATCGCATGTCGGAATATTTCTCGATTGCTTTCGTTGTGGCTTTTCTGGGTATGATTGTGGCACTTTTGACAAAATTTAACAGCGTATCTTTGCAATATCATGTTTTATTTTCTCTTCTGACGGTGGTTTGCATTGTGCTGCTTTTTGTCCGAGTGCGTTTGAAAGCCATTTT
>JAHFOP010000056.1 GCA_023261605.1 Candidatus Moraniibacteriota bacterium | reverse complement strand
TGGCAGAAGTGGATAAATTGAAATAATTTATATATAAAATTGCAAAACATGGAAATTTATCTTAGTCCAACGGCCGGATTTTGTGATGGCGTGAAACGAGCTTATGAGATGATTGAGTCTTTGGATATGAAAACAATCGCGACTCCCGTGCGAATTCTAGGCAATTTGGTGCACAATCCGGACGTGGTGAAAAAAATTGAAGAAAATGGGATTGTGAAGATATCCTTAGAAGAATTATCAAAGGCTGAAAAAGGTGAAATTGGCACGCTCATCATCACGGCACATGGCATTGGGCCGGATGTTTTTGAGATTGCTAGAAAGAAAAAAATTACGGTCATTGACACGACTTGTCCGCGTGTGATCAAAGTTCAACGTTTGGCACAAGTCTTTGCTGTTCGCGACTATGAAATTGTTCTGGTGGGCGATAAATTGCACAATGAAGTGGAAGGAATCCATGCTTGGGGCAATCGAAAAGCTCAGATCGTGTCAGACAGATCAGAACTGGAAAAACTTAAACTTGCGCCGGACAAAAAAGTGGCGGTGATTTCACAAACAACTCAGAACGAAGAATTTTTTCGAGAAGCTTGCGCTTATGTGGGGCATATCCATCCGCAGGTGGAAATTTTTTCCACCATTTGTCACGCCACACATGACCGTCAGACTGAAATAAAAAAATTGGCGGAGAAGTTTGAAACGGTCATTGTCATTGGCTCGCCGATGAGTGCCAATTCGACGCGTCTTTATGAAATTTCTCAAGCGCTAAATCCCCGGACATTTTTTGTGGAAAACGCCAGTGAGATAAAATTGGCAGAATTAAAAGATGCTAAAAGTATCGCGGTCATGGCCGGAGCCTCGACACCGAGTTGGGTCATTCAGGAGGTCATGGACTTGCTTTTTTCCGATTTTAAGCTATAATGCTGGAGTAAGAAAATTTAGAAACATTTTTAATCATCTCTTTATGAAAAGAACATTAATCAAAGAAACTGCGGAATTGGCGGGAAAGCAAGTGAAGCTCTCCGGTTGGGTGAATGTTAGACGGGATCACGGTAAATTGATTTTCATTGATTTGCGCGATCGAACGGGCGTGATTCAGATGGTCATCATCCCAGACAAAGTTGAAGCTTATGCGGCAGCCAAGGAAGCGCGCAGTGAATTTGTGATTTCAGTGGAAGGGCTGATCAAGGAACGGCCAGCCTCACAAGTGAAGGCGGATGACCCGAACAGCAAAGTGGAGATTGAAGTGGAAAAGATGGAAATCCTAAGTCGAGTGGAAGGGGAATTGTCATTCGATCCGAGTAAAAAAGATTTGGATGTTAATTTGCCGACTCTCTTGGATAATCGCAACTTGGCTCTGCGGAACAAAAAGGTCAATGGAATTTTTTTGGTTTATTCTCAAATTTTGAAATCTTATGCGGAGGCGATGAGAGAAAGCGGATTTTTGGAGATCAAAACACCGAAAATTGTCAGTGCGGCCACGGAAGGCGGAGCGAATTTTTTCAAGATCAAATATTTCAAGCGCGACGCATTTTTGGCCCAGAGTCCGCAATTCTACAAACAAGCCGGTGTGGGTGCTTTTGAGCGCGTGTTTGAAATCGGTTCGGTTTTTCGGGCGGAACAACACTTCACTTCTCGCCACGTGAATGAATATATCGGCTTGGACGCTGAAATGGGATTTATCGAAAATTTTTCCGACATTATGGATCAATTGCAACAGGCGATGCGGCGGATCATGAAAGATGTGGAGGCGAATTGTGCGGATATCCTCAAGGAATATGAGATCGAAGAAATTGCGGCACCGGAACAATTCCCGCGTATCAAACTGACTGAAGCACTCGATATTCTCAAAAAAGAATATAAAAAAGAAACGGAAGGGATTGACATTGATCCGGAAGGCGAGCGGATGATTTCAGAGTGGGCCAAAAAAACTTACAACTCTGATTTCATTTTTCTCACGCACTATCCGGTCTCAGTGCGACCGTTCTACACCATGCCGAGTGCCGACCCGCAATACACCGAAAGTTTTGACTTGATTTTCAAAGGCGTGGAAATTGCAACTGGCGGCCAACGCATTCACAACTATGAACAATTGGTAGCCAGCATCAAACGGCACAAGCTCAATCCAGAAGATTTCACGTCCTATCTCGACATCTTCAAAATCGGTATGCCCGCTCATGGCGGTTGGGGACTGGGAAGTGAGCGCATCGTGCAAAAAATCTTGAACATCGATTCCATCAAAGAAGCCATCCTTTTCCCGCGGGATGTGAAAAGGCTGACGCCGTAAACTTTTTGGGTACCCACGTGAGTACTGATTTCAGGTACCCAAAGTCTTGCACCCCGCTTGAAAGCGGGGTGTTTTTTGTCGACTTGATTGTTTTTGGATTCAATGCTAAATTTGTTCCAATAAAGAGGGAAGTGGGTCAACAACAGAACAATGGAGGTGTGCAATGGCACAAACGAAAGAAGGGCCTGAAAAAGATGAAGTTCCGGAAAAGAGATTGAAATTGGGTTTCAATTTCTTTACTTCTCTGGTAGGAGAATGTACTCCCAAGACTGACGAGGAAGCTTATCGCGATCTATCATCAAAGCCAGGTTGTTTGGAAATCTGAGCATGTCTCAGGCGAACCTTAAACACAAGGAGGATACGCAATGGCATATTTTACCGTAGTAGGTTTCAGTCGGGAACCTGGGTTTGCGACAACGCTAGGCCTAAGGAAATTTCCGAGCAGAGATGATTTTCTGAAATGGCTCAATAATGGTGGAGGCAAAGAGCCGGGTGTCAGGGTATTGAGACGGGGTCTAACAAAAAAAGAAGCCCGAAAAGTAATCACATCTGGTGCCGTCTGATCTTCTATAGAGGACGCATACGGCTAAACGGAGAGGCGCAAACGAACCACATGCACCCCTCCTTTTTATTTTTCAATTTTGCGCAGGCTAATTTCTTGGAAATCTCCAGTGTTTGTGATATTATGGAGAAGTAAATAAATTTCACCCCAGCTATGGCATATCACGTGCGAACGGACAAATTTGAAGGCCCGATGGAGCTTCTTTTGGAGCTGATCCAAAAGGAAAAGATGGATATCACCGAGCTGAGTCTGTCGAAAGTGACGGATGAATATCTGGAACACATCAGGAATAATCAAGACATTCTTTTGGAACATTTGGCGGATTTTTTGACCGTGGCGGCGCGCCTCATTCTCATCAAATCCAAAGCTATTTTGCCGACGCTCAAGTTTAGCGATGAGGAGGAAGAAGAGATCAAAGATTTGACAAGCCAGTTGGCGGAATACAAAAAATTCAAAGAAGCCTCTGTGACTTTGGGGAAGATGGCGGATGCGAAAAATTTTTGTTATTCACGTGAAAGCTTTGCCAATGTCGAAGCGATATTTTATCCGCCGGAAGATATTAATGTCTATGACCTCAAAAAATATTTCCTGTCAGTTTTGGCCGAAATTCCAATCATCGAAAAATTGCAGGAGGAAATTGTGAATGAAGTGGTGACTTTGGAAGAACGCATTAATGATTTGGAAGGGATGCTGCGCGAAAAAATCCAATCTTCTTTTTCGGCGCTGGTGGAAGATGCCAAAGATAAGGTGGATGTGATTATCTCATTTTTGGCGATGCTCGAAATGGTGAAGCAAAGATTGGTGCAAGTTGATCAAAAAGAATTATTTAGTGAAATAAGTTTAAGCCTAAAAAATAGTTAATCTTTATGGAAATCGACAAACTCAAATCAGCTGTTGAAAGTATTTTATTTATCAGTGGAGAGCCGGTGGAAATTTCTCGTCTCGCCAAAATCACGGCTTCGTCTGTGCCAGAAGTGGAAAATGCCATCATGATGCTCCAAGGTGAATATGCTACGGGTCGGGGCATGATTATTGTTAAAAAAGAAAAGGCCGTGCAGATGGCGACTGCTCCAGACAACGCGGAGATTGTGGCAGAGATGGTCAAAAGCGGCATTCAAGAAAACTTGAGCAAGGCAGCGCTCGAAGTGCTGTCAATTGTAGCTTATCGTGGACCAATTTCGCGCGTGAACATCGAAGCTATCCGAGGAGTGAATTGCAGTTTCACCGTGCGGGCACTGATGCTCCGCGGTCTTTTGGAGAGAGTGGACAACCCAAATGACAGCCGGTCATATCTGTACAAGATATCTTTTGATTTTTTGAAAAAGCTGGGACTATCGAATGTGGAGAAGCTGCCGGATTTTGAAGTCTTGTCGCAAGACTCTAGGATTGAAAGTATAATAGAATCATAATTTTAAATTTTAAGTTCTAAATTTTAAATAAAGTCTAAATTACTAAATTTAAAATTAAAACATTTAAAATTCATTTCAAGTTTCAAATTTAGCCTTTAAAATTTTCCCCAGATGTTAAACGTAATTTTTTCCATCTTAATCATTCCCTTTTTGCCGGTTTTTATGTATGGCAACCTGACGGCGATTGCCGACCAGTCGATTATGTCGCCGACTCCGGTAACGGAAACGGTATTGGGAGATACGAGTCAGAAAACAAATGATGGTAATCTATGCACGAATGACGGATCGCAAGGTTTTCAAAGTCACAATCTTTTTCCGCTGGATCAGTCGGAAGCGACGGCTTTTGTTCCGACTAGAAAAGATGATTATGCTGATATAACTCTATGGGCGGGTTCGACGGCGGTTATTGACGTGGACAGTGAAACACTGTTGGAATATTCCAACGGACGGAAAAAAACGCAAATTGCATCGCTGACCAAAATCATGACCGCGATTTTGACAGTTGAAAATGTGAAAAATTTGGATGAAGAAGTGACAATCACTCCCACGGCATTGAATGTCGACGGAACAACCGTCGGTTGTCCGACTAGTATTTTTTGCAACGGTCAAAAGCTGGTAAATGGAGAAAAAATTTCAGTCCGGAGTCTGCTCACGGCCATGCTCCTTGACAGCGCCAATGACGCCGCCACGGCACTTGGCATCCATGTTGGCGGGTCGAAGCAAGGTTTTGTGGATATGATGAATGCCAAGGCGAAAAGTCTCGGTCTTAAGGACTCGCATTTTTGCACGCCATCTGGTTTGGAAATAGACGGAGAAGAGAATCAATGCTACTCTTCTGCTTATGACATCGCGCGCATTGCCGCTTATTCCTTGAACTATGAATTGATCTGGGATATCATGCGAACCAAGGATGCGACTGTATCCTCCATCGACGAAAAATATGTTCACGTTTTGAAAAACACCGATATGTTGCTCGAACAAATGTCGGATTGTTTGGGAGGGAAAACCGGATTCACGCCACTGGCCGGAAAATCTTTGCTGCTTGCGGCCGCTTCTCCCACTGGTAAGCACCGAATAATTGCAGTGATTTTGAACGACGAAAACCGTTGGACGGATATGAAAAAATTGGTCGCGTGGACGTTTGATAACTATGAATGGAAATAATTTTTTATGATTTCTCAAGTGCAAACAATTCCGGAAGTGGTTGGAGTGCTAAAAGTTTTAGTCACTGGTTTTTTGGCTTTTATTCTGGCATTTTTTTTAACGCCGGTCTGGACGCATTTTCTGTATAAGTATAAAATTGGCATCAAAATAAAAGAGAACTCTGTTTCTGGGGAAAAACTAACTTTTGTCAGTGCGATGCATAAACATAAGGCTGGCACGCCGACCATGGGCGGAGTGTTAGTTTGGTTTTCTGTTTTGGCCCTAGTTCTTGTCTCGCACTATATTCTTCCCTTTGTTTCCAGCTGGGTCGGAATAAGATTTTTCGCTCGCTTGGATTTTTTGAGCCGTTCGCAAGTCTGGCTGCCGCTGTTTGCCTTGATAGCGGCTGGAATTCTAGGGCTAGCGGATGATTGGATGAGTATTAAAGGTTGTGGAAAAAACAAAGGTGGCGGCATGAGATTTTTAGCGCGCTTCGGTTGGCTGATTGTGATTTCAATCATGGGTGCGTTGTGGTTTTACTATAAGCTTGGTTGGGATAAGATTCATGTTCCGGCCATGGGTGATTTTTCCATCGGCTGGTGGTATATTCCCGTTTTCATTTTTGTTATTATTTTTTCCGCTATTTCTTCCAACGAAACGGACGGTCTGGATGGTTTGAATGGGGGCGTGCTGCTCATCGCTTTCA
>JAHFOP010000055.1 GCA_023261605.1 Candidatus Moraniibacteriota bacterium | reverse complement strand
TTGTGAAAAAATAATCGAGATATCCAAACAGATAAATTATAATGATTAGTTGGCTAGAAAAATTCAATAAGCCTAAGACATATTTACTCTTGGTGAATGTTTTCTTGGTTTTCTTCTTGATTATTCTTAATAATCTGAAAGTTATCCCGCTACAGCTGGGAGATTTTGTTTTTTTCACTATTCTAGCTTTGGCTTTTGCGCTCTGGCGGCCAAGTTGGGCGTTTTTGTTTTTTTGTGGAACGGTGCCATTAGAAAATGTTAATTTGGCGCCATTGAGTCTGGGCATCGCTATTAGACCATATCAATTTATTGGGGCAATTCTGGTGGTGGCAGTTTTGGCACGACTGGCAAGTGGGCGTTTGAATTTCAAACTGGCGAAATTGAAAATTCCAGACTACGCCGTGATACTGATGGCCATGGGCGGACTTTTGGGCGCAATTTTTTCACCGGACAAAATGACCAGTTTGAAACTGGAAATAATTTTCATCACATTTGTCATGCTATATTTCCTAGTCAGAAACTATATTCAAAATATCGACGATGCTAAAAAAACAGTTCCGTTTTTTTTGAGTTCGGCGCTGGTCGTGATGTTGTATGGCCTGTGGCAAAATATTATATATTTGCACAGTAGACAATCTTTTGAAGTGATGTTGGGACGGCCGAACGCGACATTCACGGAGGCGGATTGGCTGGGCGCGTTTATGGTCTTAATAGTGGCTATTTTTTACGCACTCTTATATTATCCTCATTCTGAATGGAGCGATAGGATGACGGAGTTAGGCATATATTTTTTCCTTGCACTGTCTTACATCTTGCTCATTCTCACTGTTTCGCGAAGTGCTTGGTTGGCGGCGTTGGTTGCCTGGTTGATTTTTATTTGGATATTTTTCACAGACCTTAGATTTAAGAACTGGCGACTAAAAGAAACTGTTTATCTGAAAATAAAAATATTTGTAGTTCTTGTGTTAAGTATTGCTATCGTGTATATTTTCCATTTGACCAATTTTCAATTACTCAACCGTGTTCAATCGACCGGAACAGGTTTGCAAAAAATTACCGTGAGTTGCGATAAAGATGATAATCTGCCGAAAAGCATAAAGGAAATAGCTGAGCTGGAAAAGTATAATTGTCACCACATCAATTTGGAGGATATCGATCGAGAAAAAGAGGCAGGAAGATTTGTAACGGAAGTTAATCGGCCTGATCCAAACATGAACGTCAGGGCGCAAATCTACCAAAAATCTTGGGTCGAAATCAAAAATCATCCGCTGACCGGCATTGGTTGGGGGAGTATTGGGCCACTTCTGGGGCGCGACGGTCGAGGCACAGCGCTCAATTCTTCTAATATATTCCTAGAAACATACCTTGGTGCGGGTATACTAGGCTTTCTCGCACTAATTTTTCTTCTGAGTCATATCCTGTTCACCTCCGTCAAAAATTATTTCTACGCAACTAATCGGTTGTCAAAAACCTTCAACCTCTTTATAATAATCTCCTGGTTTGGACTTGTTATTTTCAATTTATTCAACGCTGGCATATTTTTGGGATTCTTATGGGTATGGCTAGCTATAGTGCAAATGAAAGATGAAATAATATGAAAATTGGCATCGACATTCGGAATATCGGCAAAAAAAGAACTGGCGATGAAACGGTATTTTTCAACTTGACCAAAAACTTAGCCTTGATTGATTTTGAGAATGAATATAGTTTATTCACTGATATAACCGATAGGGGAACGCTAGAAAAAATAGCACGGGATTTGGGACTTGAAAACAAAAATAATTTCAAAATTATTTCGCTGGCAACAATGAGCCGGTTCAGTTGGAATTTCTGGACAGTGCCGAAATACTTGAGGAAAAATCCGGTGGATGTATACCTCACACAATATATCACGCCACTTTTTGTGCCGAAAAAAATAAAAATTGTCACCATCATCCATGATATTTCGTTTAATTTTTTTCCGCAATTTATAAAAATATCAGATCTGATATTTTTGAAAACTTTGATTCCGCTGGCGCTCAAGCGCGCTAACAAAATCATTGGCGTATCCAAATTTACAAGGGATGAAATCGTGAAATATTATAAAATTGATTCAACAAAAGTAGATTTTATACACAACGCTGTTTCTGATGATTTTATGGAATTGGCGACAGGTAAAAAAGAAATAATGGACAGTGAGAAAAAAACAGTCAAGGAGAAATATAATTTGCCGGAAAAGTTTATTCTCTATATTGGCACGCTTCAACCGAGGAAGAATTTGCCGCTTCTGATTGAAGCTTTCATGCTTTTAAAAAATGATAGTGGTAATGATTTAAAACTGGTTATTGCCGGTGGACGGGGGCACAACTATGATAAACTCATTGACAAAACGATTAAGGAAAATGAATTGGGGGAGGATGTATTTTTTCCAGGGTTCATTCCGGAGATGGATAAGGCGGCCATTTTGGCCGCGGCGCAAGTATTTTGTTTTCCATCATTGTATGAAGGTTTTGGTATCCCAATTTTGGAAGCGATGAGCGTCGGTACGCCCGTAGTCGCCTCCGACATTGCGCCGCATCGAGAAATTGCAGCAGGAGCGGCGTTATTTTTCAATCCTAATGTAGTGGGAGAATTGGCTGAAAAAATCAGAGAGCTTGTGAAAAATGATGTGGTGCATGATAATTTCGCGGAAAAAGGCAGAAAACAAGCATTGGAATTTTCTTGGAAAAAAACAGCTGAAAAGATGGTAGCAGTATTTGAAAGCTTTGATTGACAAAGAATCAATCTAAGGTAGAATATGAATTAAGCAAAAAAATTTTAATAAATAATTAAATAGATAAACTTAAGAACTAATAGAGGGTTCTTCTAGGGCTCTCCAAATTTTTTTATGTCGTATATTAAGCAAGCAGGTGACGGTGGTCAAGTCAAATTTTATAGGCGATTATGGTTCAAAATCGCGGCAGTTATTGCCGTTATTGTGATAATTGTCGGAGGAATTTTTGCGTGGAAAACTAATTCAATTTTGAGCAGGATTACCGGCGGCGGCATTCTTTCTGCGATTTCGCACAATATTCCTGGAATGAATAATGAACTTAAAGGTGAAAAAGAAGGACGTGTTAATATTTTGCTTTTGGGCATGCGCGGCGCCAATGATCCAGCTGGTGGAACTTTGGCGGATACCATTATGCTTCTCAGTGTTGAACCGAAAACAAATCAGGCATCGCTCATTTCCATTCCGCGTGATCTTTTTGTGGACAATCCAGCCACTGAATCAAAAACTAAAATCAATGCGGTATATGCCTATGGCGAAAGGAAAGGCGCGGGGCAAGGCATGACTTACATGGAGCAAGTAGTAGGCAATATCACGGGACTGCCGATTCAATATGCGGCAGTTATCAATTTTGATGGTTTCAAAAAAATTGTTGATGTTTTGGGTGGCGTGACTATAACATTAGACAAACCGTTTGAGGAATCTGTCCAATTCAACCAGCCACATGTCTGTGATGGGATAACTTTCACTGTACCGACCGGAAAATTTGATCAAAAAACAGCCAATGTTTATTGGCCTGGAACCAGAACGGTGAAAAGAGTGCGTGTGACCGCTAGCTATCCTCTATGCACCAATGCTAACCCAGAGTGCAATGGTGATTTCAAATTGGACATTGGCACTCATACACTCAATTCGACAGACGCGCTTTGCTATGCTAGATCACGCGAAACTTCCAATGATTTCCAACGGGCGGCTCGTCAACAGCAAGTTTTGCAGGGTGTCAAAGATAAATTATTGAGCGCCGGAACACTGACTGATTTTTCCAAGCTGAACGGAATATTGGACAGTTTGGGCGATAATGTTAAAACAGATATGCAGCCTTGGGAGCTGAAACGATTGTATGATATTTATACTCAGATGAAGAATTACAAATTGTACCAGAAAGTGATTGATGGTACGGATGATCCTGAGGTTGGATTGGTCTATGGACAAAAAGATGAGACGGCTGGAGACATCTTACTGCCCAAGGGGGATAATTTTGACCGGATAAAATCTCTTTTCCAAAACATCTTTCCCGCGCCAGCCACACCTTCAACCCCAAAATAATATCTAAGAGTGCATAAAAAAATGGAAATTGAAAAATTTGAAAACGAAGCGGAAGTGCAAAATTTAGAAAAAAATCGTCGTTTGTTCAAAAAATATCTACTTTTATTTTTAGTAGTTTTTCTTTTGGTCTGCAGTTTTTATCTTGGCTATGAACGAGGCAAAAAAAACACCGCTCAACCGGAAAAAAATCTTGCGCTTACTGCGGCAATTTTGGGAAACAAGGAGCCTGCCATTGACGAAAAAATAGACTTCTCGCTTTTTTGGAAGGTTTGGGACCTACTTAAGGAAAAATATGTTGACAAGGATAAGCTGGACGCCCAACAGCTTGTTTATGGGGCTATAAGTGGCATGTTGAAAGCTACAGGCGATCCGTATACCAGTTTTTTTGATCCCAAAGAGAGCCAGGCTTTTTCGGATAATATTGAAGGCAGTTTTGACGGGATTGGAGTGGAATTGGGCATCAAAGATAATCTTTTGACGGTTATTGCTCCACTGGACGGTTCACCTGCTCAGAAAGCAGGAATCCGGAGCGGTGACAAAATTTTGAAAGTTGGAGGAAAAGCCATTACTGATTTAACAACAGATGAAGCCGTCGGACTTATCCGTGGAAAGAAAGGCACTCCTGTTGTCATAACAGTTTTACATCAAGGAGAAAAAGATACGGAGGATATCACTGTCGTGAGAGACACGATTGAAGTGCATAGCGCGGATGTTTCTTTCAAGAATGATGATGTGGCCTATCTGCGAATTTCACAATTCTCTGACAACACTGACAAGGAATTTGATAAGGCGATGGAACAAATTATCGCGCATAAATCAAAAGGCATCATTTTGGATTTGCGCGATGATCCGGGCGGACTTTTGGACAAAGCGGTTAATATCGCCAGCCGATTGATCCCTGCGAGTCAAGTGGTGGTTTCGGAAGAATATAGCACAGGCAAAAAAGATAGTCTGCATACAAGTGGCGGCGATAAATTGAGCGCCTTGCCAATTGTTGTGCTCATCAATGAAGGCAGTGCTAGTGCGTCAGAAATTTTGGCTGGTGCTTTGAAAGATGATCAGCACGCGACACTCGTGGGAGAAAAATCTTTCGGCAAGGGTTGCGTGCAAGAACTAATCGATTTACCCGGAGGCTCAAGCGTGAAAATCACTGTAGCTAAATGGCTCACTCCGAACGGCGACTATATTATGGACAAGGGTATCTCTCCGGATGTTGAGGTTGGGCTAAATAAGGATGACATCACCAATAACCGCGATCCGCAACTGGATAGAGCCCTAGAAGTATTGCGGGAGAAGATAAAGTAATTCAAGAAATAAACAACAATATTTTTATGAAAGTCATATTAATCCAAGATACGAAAAACTTAGGTAAGGCTGGTGACGTCAAAGATGTTTCGGAAGGCTATGCAAGAAATTTTTTGTTGCCCAAGAAATTAGTCGCGGTCGCCAGTGAAGGCATCGTCAAAGTGGTTCAAGAGAAAAAAGAAGAAGAGCGGGTGCGGGAAATCGCGGCAGTGGAAAAATTGCGCGCCAAGGCTCGGCAGCTTGAAAAAGAGAGAATCAGTCTAAAAGTCAAAGAAAAGAAGGGTAAATTATTCGGAGCCATCACCAAAAAACAAATTGCCGATGAGCTGAGAAAAAGCAATTTGGATGTTTTGGAAAAATGCATTATAATGGAAAAGGTCATTAAAAAAACAGGCGTGTATGAGATTGAGATAAAACTGGACGCCACTATCAAAGCTAGGATTCAATTAGAAGTGTCAGGAGAGTGATTGCTAAACATATACAGAATCTTATAAATTTATAAAAGTCGCGGGGAAGCGACTTTTTGTCTGGAAAATATTTAAATTGTTAATTAATTTTTTTTATAGATCTTAGCGGGAGGTTTATAATTTTATAAAATATTATGAAACAGGATCGCAAATACATCTTCGTGGTTGGGGGAGTAATGAGTGGGGTGGGCAAGGGGATAACATCTTCTTCTGTAGGTGCAATTCTCAAAGCGCGCGGTTTCAATGTAACAGCGGTGA
>JAHFOP010000016.1 GCA_023261605.1 Candidatus Moraniibacteriota bacterium | reverse complement strand
ACAACGATAAATGAGTTTCAAGAGAGGTGTGCCAAGATAGTGGGCGATATTGATGCTAAATATAACATTGTTCGTGACCCGCATTTTAGCTTTTCACAATTCATCGAAGAAGTTGGCGAACTAGCAAAAGAGATAAATAAGCCGAAACTACGCAACACAGAGATTGATCGTGAAAATTTAAACGGTGAATTTGCTGATGTTATTTTGCAACTTTTGACACTTGCTAAAATGCTAGATGTGAATGTGAAAGAGGCAGTTGAATCCAAGATTAAGATATTGAAAGAGCGACATGGTCTATAATTTTTTTAAGGGATTTTAAATAAACCTCAAGCCCTACGGGTCGCCTAACAATTTATATCAGGTTACGAAAATTTGCACTTTTGAATGGTAGTAAGGAAGATAAATTTTCTCCGCCCAAATTTTTTCTCACTACGTTTCAAAAAACTTCTAATATAAGCAACGTTAGGCGAAAAAACTAAAAATTTCCTCTCTATTTTGAAAAGAATTTTTGGCAATTTATTTCAAGGTCGATATAACTTTAAATATATTTAATTAAGTAAATTTCAAATGTATGGAGTTCGAATCAAATTTTAAAACACTCTCACCCGAAGAAAAGATAGAAAATTATGAAAAAGACGCAGCCAAAAAAGCTAAGGAAGAAAATTCTGTTTTTCAAAATTTATTAAGGAAAGGAATAAGCAAAGAAGGTCGTATCATGCTTGACGCGCAAATCGAGGATAAATATCGTAAGTTAGTAAAGGATGGGGTTCTGAACAATGATGAATTAGAAATCTTAACCAGAAGCAATTTCAGAAGCACTAATCCAATCGAAGGTTTTATAAATGGGCATGATGTTAAGATTATGGTATATGCTAGTACTACGGAGAAAGGCTCGATGCTTGAATACGAAGGAGTGGTAGATGGAAAAAAAGTTGACAGTAAGTCGGCAGAAATTATTTTTTTTGCATTGTCGAAAGAAATTAATAAAAAGGACATAATACTCGCAAAGATTAAAAGAATAGAAATTGAGGGTATGATCAGTGGCAAATAAGGTGTTGAAACAAATTGCCAAAAATCCTTTATTTTTAGGAACGTAAATTTTTAGTTTCATCGCCTAACAACGCATATCTGGCTACGGGAAAATCCCGTCGCTCTCAAGTGACAGGATTTCGGATGATGCCGATACGTTAGAATAAAAGCAAAATTAAAAAAAGAAAAAAGAAATGATGGATATATAAAAATTTTAATTTCATAATCAAAAAACCAGCATATATGGAAAACTTTAAAAAAATAGCAAAATATATCGTTTATTTCATCATAATTGTAATAGGATTGCTTCTTGCTTTTATGATAATTTCGGGAGTATATTTGAATGAAACCTTAACCAGTGACATATCAGCTAGTGCAGGTTACGAAAAAAATATTTTTAATATAAGATTGGCTAAGTTTGATAACGTCGGAGAATGCCCATTGCCTTATTATATATATCCATGGGAAGATCCCGATCAAAATTGCTCAGCATCTCAAAGAAATTTGCAACCATTTGATTTCTTTTTCGCTAGAGGATGGAAAAATAGTCGTGCTCTCCCAGCTCTTTCTGGAATGTCGATCGGTTTTGAAGCAATACACAATTGGTTTTTTAAAGAAAAAAATATAATCATTTGTCTGGATAATTTTAACGAACCTCTTAATGTCAATGAAAAAATTTATCTTGAAGAAAATTCCATGGTCTTTGCTGACATAAAAGGAGTTAGTTATACAATCAGCCAACTTTCTCCCGAACAAAAAATTAAATGGAAAAATTATATTGACAGTTCCATTAAAAATAGAGACTTTCCTCAGAAAGCAACCTTAGCGGGAGCCACAAGCTGTGATAAAATTAATCCAAGTAATACTATAGGACAATTTGATGTGCGATTCTCATTGTCCACTCAAACAAGAGAAGAAAATAAAGATTTTATACTAAACGAGTGAAACAATTTTTTTCATTTCTTCTCTAAAAGCCTTTTTTGATTCTCTTGAATTAAGGTGTCGATGATCTGATCCAAGTTGCCTTCCAAAATTGTTTTGATGTTGCTCCAAGATTCTTTCACGCGGTGATCAGTGATGCGGTCTTGAGGGAAGTTGTACGTCCGAATCTTTTCACTGCGGTCGCCGGTGCCGATTTGGGATTTTCTGGCATCGCCGCGTTCCTTGGCGGCTTTTTCTTCTTCAGCTTGGAGCAAACGTGAGCGCAAAACTTTCATGGCTTTTTCCTTGTTCTTGATTTGGGATTTTTCATCTTGGCAAGAGACGATGAGACCGGTTGGCAAATGAGTGATTCTGACGGCGGACTTGGTGGTGTTTACGGATTGTCCGCCGGGACCTGAAGAACAAAAGGTGTCGATGCGCAGATCTTTGTCTTCAATTTTGAGTTCCACTTCTTCGGCTTGAGGCAAGACGGCCACGGTCACGGTGGAAGTTTGCACGCGGCCATTTTTTTCCGTCTCGGGAATGCGCTGCACACGATGCACGCCGGATTCATATTTCATTTTGCCGTACACTCCTTGCCCGTTGATTTCAAAAACTACTTCTTTGTAACCGCCAATGCCGATGGTGCTGGTGTTGAGCAAAGATATCGGCCAAGACTCGCGTTCAGCGAAGCGCGCATACATGCGAAAAATTTCCCCGGCAAAAAGAGCCGCTTCGTCGCCACCTGCGCCCGCTCTGATTTCCACAATCACGCCTTTGTTGTCGTGTGGGTCTTTGGGCAAAATCAAAAGTTCCAATTCTTTTTGCAAAATTTCTTTTTGTTGGGAAAGGGTGATATTTTCTTCCATGGCCATTTGTTTCATTTCTGGGTCTTCCGAAGCCGAATTGATCATCTCAGCGTTGTCTTTCATAGCTTTTTCCACTGTCTCAAATTCGCCAATCTTAGCCATTATTTTTTCCATATCTGATGCGCGCTTGCTAAATCCAGCCATTTTTTGGGAATCGCTAAAATTTGCCTCATCATTTAGGGCAATGTTCAGGTCGTTATAGTCTTTTTTTATAGCTTCAATTTGGTCTTGCATAGTTTTAGTAGTACAACTATAGTATATCAATAATGAGTTATGTGCAATATAAATGACAAGAATGCTATTTTGGTTTACTATTAGGTTGTCAATATCTTAAAGATAAAAAGACTATGCGTATAGCCATGTTTTCTGACAACTTCTATCCGGAAATCAGCGGGATATCCGATTCTATCATTGATACTGCCAAGGGATTGGCTGCGCGAGGACACCGAATAAATTTTTATGTGCCAAATCACTCGAAAAAGAATTTTCTGATCTCCAATTTCGAGCCTAGGGAACTTGATTTGGGTCCCAATATTGAAATTTTCCGTATCCCGTCCCTCCTATATCCGGCGCCGAGCAAAGCCGGTCGTTTGGCACTGCCTTTTCTTTTCACAATTCGCCACATCAAAAAATTCAATCCGGATTTCATTCATGTCCATCATAACTTCGGTGCTGGCATTGAGGCGCTCTTGGTTTCCAGACTCTTACATATCCCGCTTATCGGCACCAATCACACGCCTATGAGTGAATTTATGAAATACGGACCAATTAAAGCAAAGTGGGCTGAACGAGCCATGCTTAAATATGTCAGCTGGTTTTATAATAAATGCATTTGGGTTTCTTCTCCTTGCCGAGCCATTATAACTGAGATGAAACAATATGGATTTAGCAAAGAGAGCGGGACGATGTCCAACCCGATTGATGTTTCCAATTTCTATCCGGCTGATAATTCCGTAAAAGCCGAACTTAAGAAAAAATATAAATTTTCTTCTCGGACTGTCCTTTATAGCGGACGCCTAGCTGAAGAAAAAAAGGTGGATGATGTCATTCGGGCGATGGCCATCGTCACGGAAAAATATCCAGATGCTACTATGGCAGTGACAGGTCTAGGCAGTGGTGAAGAAAACTTGAAAAAACTGACCAAAGAATTAAAATTAGAAAATAATGTCATTTTTTTTGGTTATGTGGAAACGGCTGTTTTGCCGGAATTCTATCAAGCCAGTGACATTTTTGCTGTTATGAGTACGGCGGAGACTCAGTGCATCAGTATGATGAAGGCTATGTCGACAGGTATCCCGGTCATCGGTGCCAATAGCTGGGGGCTCCCAGAATATATTTCTTCGAAATGCGGATATATCGTCGAACCGGGTGATTATAAGACATTGGCTGAAAAAATAATCTACCTATTTGATCATTCGGAAGAGATGGAGCGATTGGGGAAGGGTGGCATTGAACACGTAAAAAATTTTTCGGAGGAAAGTATTGTAGAAGAATGGGAAAAAATATATCAAGAAAAATTAGACCAGAAAAAAGTAAAATAATAATATGAAACTCACCTTTGCTATCCCGGCTTATAATGAAGAGAAACAGATTGGAGGATGTTTGGAATCCGTGCTGAAAGAAACGGCGGGCAAGCATTATGATGTTGAAATTATTGTAGTGAATAATGCCAGTTCTGACCGAACCAGCGAGGTTGCGCTTTCATATCCAGGTGTACGTGTGGTCGATCAGCCGAAAAAAGGTCTGACCTGGGCACGGCATGCCGGATATTTGGCGGCCACGGGTGAGTTGATTGCCAACATTGATGCGGATACCCGTTTGCCGAAAGGTTGGCTAGATAGAGTGTTCAGAGAATTTGAGTCGAATGAAAAATTGGTAGCGCTCAGTGGACCATACATCTATTACGATCTGCCTTTTTTGACCGGAGTAGGCGTCAAGCTTTTCTATTGGGCCGGATATCTGACATATCTTTTCAATCATTTCATTTTTCGTCGAGCGGGAATGTTGCAAGGTGGGAATTTTATCGTTTGGAAAGACGCGATAGAAAAAATTGGTGGTTATGATTTGGATATCTCTTTTTATGGAGAAGATACTGACATTGCCAAGCGGATCCAAAAGGTCGGCCGCGTGAAATTTACCTTCGGTTTGCCGATGTACACTTCTGGCCGGCGATTCGCCAAGGAGGGATTGGTTGTAACGGCCATTCGCTACACGATAAACTATTTCTGGATACTTCTTTTCAGGAAGCCATTTTCGAAAAAATATAACGATGTTCGAGAATAAGAAATAAAAAATGAAAAAAATAGCTTCCAAATACAAATACTATTGGAAAAGGCACGGCTTCCGCTATGCGGTTTTTTCCGGAATAGTTTTTTTAGCAGCCAGTCTTACTATTAATCACTTCGCCGGCCTGTATGCCAATTTGAAGGCGGGAAATTATGTTAATGACATTCTTCTAGACAATCTGCCGGTTATGGATGTGGATGGACTTTTGAATTATGGCGTGGAACTGTTTTTTCTGTTTTTGATGTATTGTGTGATCGTGGAGCCAAAAAGAGCCCCGTTTGCGTTGAAAAGCATCGCTCTTTTTTATCTGGTTCGTTCCATTTCCATCACCCTGACCCATTTGGGGCCATATCCGACCGTCACGCCGATTGATCCTAGTAATTTATTAGCTACACTTATATCCGGCAATGATTTTTTCTTCAGCGCCCACACCGGCATTCCATTTTTAATTGCGCTTATTTTTTGGGATGAGAAATTGATCAGATATATCTCCATTATGGCTTCCATCGTTTTTGGTAGTGCTGTTATTTTGGGGCATCTGCATTATTCTATCGATGTTTTTGCGGCTTTTTTCATCACATATACCATATTCCATATTTCTATGAAAATATTTTCCAAAGAATATAAATTGTTCAAGGAAGAGTAACGAGCGGATAAGAAATATTGGAAACAAAATATGGCTTTTAAAAATAGCGAAGAGGATAACGTATGGGTGAATGCTTGTTTGGAGGGCGACGAATTTGCTTTCAAAAAATTGCTGGATAAATATCTGAGGCCAATCTATGGCTTCCTCTATTACCTGACAGGAGACGCTACCCAAATCGAAGATCTGGCGCAGGAAACTTTTGTGAAAGCGTGGAAAAATTTGAGCAAGTTTGACCAAAGCAAGAATTTCAAAACTTGGCTTTTTGCGATTGCGAAAAACACCGCCTTGGACTGGTTGAAAAAGAAAAAAACCACCCCGTTTTCTTTCTTTTCCGATGAGGAAGGGAACAATAAATTGGAAAGTATCGCTGAAGATTCAGTTTTGCCGGGTGAAATTTTGGAAAGAAAGGATGCTGTGCGTGAAATGGAAAATTTATTGGATAGAATTCCGGAAAAATATCGAGTGATCCTCATTTTGCATTACAAGGAATCTTTTAGTCTTTCGGAAATCGCGAAAATTCTCGATAAGCCGTATAATACGGTCAAAGCCTATCATGCAAGGGCTTTATCTCAGCTTAAAAAAGCTTTTCTGGATAAATAATGTGTCCAAAATGATGGGCGGGTCGTATACAGTTGTATGAAGCAAGATTTGTATCAAATATTTAAAGGCATCAAAGAGATTGAGCCATCACCAAAGTTGGCCAGTTTGATTTTGGCGCGTATAGCATCTTTGCAAAAAAGGCGGCTTAGGCAAAAATTAATCCTATCATATTTCAGTCTGGCTTCTTCTTTTGGCGCACTCATTTTTTCTGTCATTGCATATGGCAATGCTTTTTTGCAATCAGATTTTTGGATTCTGGCCAGACTGCTTTTGACGGATGCTTCCGCGGTTTTGCGGAATTGGAATGATTTTCTTTTCTCTTTGCTTGAAACTTTCCCCGCGGTCAGCGCGTCAGTCATGCTTGTACCGGTGTTTTTGCTCCTGCTCTCCTTCTCGGCCTATTTCAAATTGATTCAGAAAAATCATTATAATTATATTTAATTTAAACATATGCATGAAGTGATGAAATCTAAATGGTTTAGAATAGCTGCCTTGGCGGTGGCGTTTGTTTTGGTGGCTCTTATTAGTTTTATCGGGGGAATCAAAGTCGGTGCTCATAGAGCTTTGTTTTCCGCTCGCTGGGGAGAAAATTATGCCAAAAATTTCATGGGGGAACGTCCTCCGATGGATCGTCCCGGATTTTTCGGCGGAATGATGCACAATCCGGAAGGCAATGATTTCCGCAACGCCCATGGAATGTCTGGCACGATAATTTCTGTAGCCACTGATAAGTTGATTATTAAGGATAGAGACGGGAAAGAAAATACTGTGGCAGTGACAGACAAAACTATCATTAAAGGTCAGGCTAATGATTTGAAAGTGAGCGACCTTAAGGTGAATGATAATGTGGTGGTGATGGGAAGACCTAGTGCCGATGGCACGGTGGGGGCTGACCTCATCCGAGTGTTCGGCAATTTGCCTCCGGCCGATCCAACTAGTAATAATCAGTCTATTCAAAATAATAATCAATAAGTATGAACATGAAAAAGAAGCGTTATGTGTATTTGGTCGTGGTTTTTGTTCTCATTGCAGGGGGATATTATTGGTATAACAAAACGCACACTACGGCGAGTCAGGTCCAATATCGGACTGAAGTCGCCCAAAAAGGCACTCTAGTCAGCGCGGTCTCAGCCTCAGGCAATGTGGTCGTTAATCAAAATGCGACGGTCGACCCAGACATTACTGGGACAGTGGCGAATTTGTCAGTGAGCGTGGGTGAACAAATAAAAAAAGGGCAACTTCTTTTTACGATCGTCAATGACCAGCTGGGGCTTAATACTGATCAAGCTAATGGTTCATATAAATCTGCTCAGGCCTCGTTGATTTCCGCAGAGGCTGGAGTAACTTCGGCTGAAGCCAGTCTTAAGGCTACTAAAAAAAGCACCACTTCTGTGCACGAAGATAAAGTAGCGGCGGAGCAAAAAATTGAAGCCTCGAAAGCTTCTCTTGTTGCTTCTAAACAGAGCCTGAGCAATGCTCTGGCTAATCTCAGTTACGCCCAAACGCAAGCGGCCAAGAGAAATGTTACGTCTCCGATCGACGGCACTGTCAATGAGGTGAATATTAAAAATGGCGATGATTTGAGTCGCGTTTCCGGTTCTGGTAGCAATGCCAAGGCTCCAATTATCGTGGGCGATATGGGTACTTTGAAAACTCAAGTACAAGTGAATGAAGTGGACATTTCTAACGTTAAGATTGGACAAAAAGTCACATTGACTTTCGATGCTTTGCCGGATTTCACTACCACTGGGAAAGTGGAGGCTATGGATTCGCTCGGGACAATCAGTTCGGGAGTCGTGACATATAATGTGACGATTGGTTTTGATGAGATTGATCCAAAAATAAAACCGGGGATGAGTGTTTCGGCAGCCATCATTACCAATGCTAAGTCCGACGTGATTATGGTGCCGAGCAGTGCGGTCAAAATTCAAAGTGGACAGTCTTATGTAGAGATTCTGCAAAACGGCGCGCCGCAAAAAGTGAATGTTCAAATTGGCGATACTAATGGCACTGATACGGAAATCACCAGTGGCGTAGTGGTGGGCGACAATGTGGTCACGCAGACTATTGCCGCTGGCGCCAAAAGCACTTCTACTACCAGCACGAATAGTAGCGGCGGCGGAATCAGGATCCCAGGACTTGGCGGTGGCGGGAGAGGATAATTTAAACAAATTAGAAAACAGGCTATGATTGAATGCAAAGATTTAGTCAAAATATATCGGAATGGCGACGTGGAGACTCAAGCTTTGAAGGGTGTTTCCTTTGAAATTGAAGATGGCGAATTTGTGGCCATCATTGGTCCTTCCGGCTCGGGAAAGTCAACGCTGATGCATATTATCGGCGCGTTGGATACGCCCACTTCAGGCAGCTATATCCTAGGTGGTCAAGAAATGTCCAGTCTTGATGACAACGAATTGTCTGATATTCGGCGTACTAAAATTGGGTTTGTTTTTCAATCTTTCAACCTTCTGCCGCGAACTACAGTTTTGCGAAATGTGATGTTGCCTTTGCTCTATTCCAACACTTCCGAAAAAGAACGTGAGCAACGCGCGCTCGAATCTTTGAAATATGCCGGTATGGATGAAAGTAAAGTTTATAATCTTTCCAATCAATTATCCGGCGGACAAATGCAAAGAGTGGCCATTGCCAGAGCGCTCATCAATAATCCCAGCATTATTTTGGCTGACGAACCAACAGGAAACTTGGACACTAAAACGAGTCATATCGTGATGAAGACTTTTCAAGAGCTGAACGCCAAGGGTCACACCATTGTTCTCATCACGCATGAGGAAGAAATTGCCAACTTTGCTTCACGGGTCATTTCAATTAGGGATGGAGTGGTGGAGAGCGATAGAAAAACTTAATTAGAAATTTTAAAATTATGTTACTCGATTTATTAAAAGAAACTCTTTGGTCATTGACGGGCAACAAAATCCGCTCATCTTTGACGATGCTGGGAATTGTTATCGGGATTGCATCGGTGATTGCGATGGTCGCTATCGGTCAAGGCGCGCAAAATTCCATCGCCAAGAGTATCGAATCGATCGGCTCTAACTTGATTATCATTATGCCGGGAGCGGCGCGCGGTAGCGGGATAAGCCAAGGGCGAGGCAGTGCCGAGACTCTCACGATGGAGGATGTGAACGCTATTTCTACTCAAGTGTCCGATATCTCAGCAGTTGCGCCGGAAGTTTCTCGGCGCTATCAGATCACAGCTGGCGGCAATAACACTAATACTCAAGTGGTGGGCACGCTACCCGCTTATACTGAAGTGCGAAACGTGCAAATAGACCTGGGCTCTTTTCTAAACGCGCAACAGGTGCAAACTTCTTCCAAAGTGGCTGTTTTAGGAGCCACGGCGCGCGATGATCTGTTTGGGGCTAACGCGAATCCGATTGGGCAAGCCATTCGAGTGAATGGAGTGGGATTCACGGTGATTGGCGTAACAGTTTTGAAAGGCGGCGCCGGGTTTAATAATCCAGATGATTATGTTTATGTTCCTATTTCCACAGATCAACATTATTTGGCGGGTAATAATTTTGTGTCCGATATCAGTGCCGCGGCCACATCGCCCGACACTATCGCTGCGGCGCAGCAAGAAGTGACTGATTTGCTTCTGACTCGTCATAAAATAACTGATCCAACCCAGGCTGACTTCAATATTCTGAACCAAGCGGATATTATTTCGACCGCGTCGAGCGTGACCAGTACTTTCACCACGCTCCTGGCTTCCATTGCTGGTATTTCTCTTCTAGTGGGCGGCATCGGCATTATGAATATGATGCTCACCACTGTCACTGAAAGAACGCGCGAAATTGGCCTCAGAAAAGCGGTTGGTGTGCGTCGCATTTATATTAATATGCAATTTTTGGCCGAAGCGGTCGTTCTGACATTCCTCGGCGGTATAATTGGAATCATCTTGGGCTGGTTGATGTCGATGCTCGCTTCGCATTTCTTGAATATGACCACGCAAGTGTCTGTGTCGGCGATTCTTCTGGCTTTTGGTGTTTCAGCCGGCATCGGCATAATTTTCGGTTTCTATCCTGCCCGACGAGCCGCAGCGCTCAGCCCTATTGAGGCACTAAGATACGAATAGTCAGAACCACTGATTATCACCTGATTATCCTAATTACACATGAATTTTGAATTTTAAATTCATGTGAAAATCAGTGGTTCTGAATTTAATTATTAACAATAAAAACAATGAACAGCAAATCAATTGCTATTACAGTCGTGGTCGCTCTCGTCGTAGGTGGAGCGGGATTTTATGGTGGCACGGTGCATGAAAAAAATTCCTTGGTTTTAAATGACCAGAGACTTGGTATGATGGTCGGCGGGAATTTTGCCGGAAGAAATGGCGGCTCTCAAGAACAGGGGCAGGGACAAGGACGTGGTGGCGCAGCTGGTATGCGCGGCGGCAATGGCGGTGGATTTATTTCTGGTCAGATAATCGCTATGGATGACAAAAGCATCACAGTGAAAGACAGAAGTGGAAGTTCGAAAATAATTCTGTATTCATCTTCCGCGACAGTTGGAAAAACTGTTGATGGTTCAGCTGCAGATTTGGCGACCGGTCAAGACGTGATGGTCAATGGCACAACCAATTCGGATGGCTCAGTGACAGCGCAAAACATTCAGATTCGACCGGCTGCTCCGCAAGGGAGCGGCGGACCAGCGACCGGCGTGGCTAACTAAAGTCAAAATTATTTCGGGGGAATAATTTCAGAACAATGTAGAGCCGAGGCAATGCCTCGGCTCTGTTGCGTTAGGAGCAATTTCTATTTGACGTCATGCGCCAGCGTGCTATTATTTTCTATACGATAGAAATGAGCCTAATTGAAAAAACTATGGAATTCCCAATCAGAATAAATAAATACTTGGCCAGTCAAAATGTAGCTTCACGACGTGAAGCGGATGAGTTGATTAAAGGCGGCCTAGTCAAGCTGAATGGCAAAAAAGCCAAGCTGGGCGATATAGTGACTGAAAATGACAAGGTCACTTTTTCCAACCAGAAAAAATGTGTCTATTATATGCTAAATAAACCGATCGGCATTGTGACGCACAGCCCACAAAAAGGAGAAAAGGGGATCTTGGAAACTATCAAGTTTCCGGAAAAAGTTTTCCCATTAGGGAGATTGGACAAAGATTCGCGCGGACTTATCATTTTGACCAACGACGGACGTCTGACTGATAAGCTCCTTAATCCTGATTATGAACATGAGAAAAAATATGTAGTTCAAGTGAATAATTCTATTACTAAGGAATTTATCAAGCGAATGGGGGATGGCGTGAAATTGGACGACGGGTATCGCACTAAAAAATGCGTAGTCAAAAGAGAATCGCCGGATTTTTTTTCCATCATTCTTACCGAAGGCAAGAAGCGCCAAATCCGGCGGATGTGTTCGGCTCTCGGATATCGTGTCATTGACCTCAACCGGATCAAAATAATGAACATCCAACTAGGCAATTTGGGCGAAGGGCAATATCGTGCGATTAAAAAAAACGAATTGCAGACGCTTTTGCAAGACTTGGGATTATAATTGCAAAAATTTTTTCAGGGGGGAGGCAATATTAAAAGGAGCTGGGAAAGATTTCCTTCAGCTCCTCTCATCCGACTCCTCCTTTTTTGCAAAAAACATCACCAGTTTTGTTTTTATAAGAAAACATAATCGGATGATGATCCTTGAAATCGCCCAAGCTACCAGAGCCGCTGTTAATAACGTAGCTGTGCTTAGAAACCAAATAAAAAAAATCAACCCCTCCAATTGTTCCATGGCAACCCCCCCTTTTTTTTGTTATATTTGATTGCGATACTTGTATAGTTTATTGAAGGATAGCATAAAAAACGTTATTGCGTAATTTTGATAAAGATTTAGAATAAAGAGGAAATGTGATAAAAGTTTTGTATAATTAATTAAAAATAAAACTATGATAAAAAACGAGAGCACAATGGATCGCGCCATTCGCGCGATTGTCGGGGTGGTGATTCTTTATGTGGCTTATGCCATACTGACGGGTCTTGTGGCATTTCTTGGCTATATCGTAGGAATTGTCCTACTTTTTACGGCCATTACCGGTTATTGCCCTCTGTATAAGATTTTGGGGATCAGTACTCTGAAATAAGCAGTGAATTAAAAGAAAAAGCATACTCTGAAAAAGGTGCGTTGTTTTGAGGCAGTTGTCATTTTTTTGGTTAAGGTATAATATGGTCAATAAGGAGAATTATAATTATTTAAGAATAAGAATATGGAAATGCTAAATTATAAACCAGAAGAAAATGAAAAGGATATTCCTGAGCCTGGTATAGTTGTTAATACGGATGAAATAAAAAATGAAATACTGAGACGCGAAAAAGCTGGCGCAGAACATCTTGAAGAGGCGAAGGCATTGATAAAAGAATTGCTTTCTGCTGATACAGAAGACAAAAAAGCCGAGATAGAGAGAGGCATAAATCTTAGAATGAATCTGATAAATCAAGATATCCAGATGGTTGAGAAAAAACCTATTGATGAAGAAAACAATGAAAGAGCAATGGACGGGCTAAAAGCCGCCACTGAACTTCTAGAAGCGATAAGGGATTATCTTTCTTCTGGCGAAGAAGGTTTTGTCAACTACAGTAGATTTTTATCATTGGAACTTAGAAAAAAGAATGAGTTACCAGAGGCTGAAGGTGGATCAGTTAAAGTTGATGAAGTCAAAAGAAAGATAGAAGGAGCAATTAAGTTAGCTGATTATTTCGGAGAAGATGAGGAATCCGTTAAGGCTATAGCTAGATTAAAATCAGAAATCGGGCAATAAAGAAAATAGAAGATAAAAAAATAAGCAGCGATTCCTCTGGGGTCGCTGCTTTTTTATAGCAATTCGAAAAGATTTGGTTTTTCCTCGAAGATATGCACTCCCACAATATCGTCTTTCTGTATGTCATTGGTAACGTTTAAATCAACTGATAGTTGATTCTTTTCGTTTAATAATTTTTTATTGCATACGAGAAAGGAAGTTGAAAAATAAGAAATTATTTCTCCCTGATGGAGCAGAAGTATATGAAAGTTATGGATGAACTTTGCTATATCGCTTCTCGCAGTAGTATTACTGAAAGTTATAATCAGGGATCTCTTATTTTCTCCTATGATGACGTGGGATATCTGTTCGGGGATGGCATTTAGCTTAGATATTGATAGCTTTTCCATCAACATAATATCCTCCAACAAGTCTATTGTTAATTAAGGAACCGGTTTTTCGTGACTTTGCAGAGTATCACCCTAGTAAGCTCTTGTCAAGGGTCAGAAGACCGGTTTTTGCTGGTCTGGAAAAGTGGCATTTGTGGTGCCGTCTTGAGAGATTAGGGTGGTTTCTTTTCTGACTTTATCCGCGCCTAATTTTTGGGCTTTGCTTTCGGAAATTTTTTTGCCGCTAGAAATTTTGTAGTAAGTGATTTTCTGGGTGAATGAAGCTAGATTGGTTTGCGAGTTTTGAGGGGGCACAGTGTCTGATTTGTCATAAGCGAGAAAAGTTCCATTGGGATATGAAGCTAGAGCGGCAGACATGAAATGGTTCCAAATGGGAGCGGCCACAAAGACGCCATCAGCACCGCCGTGCATTGGAAGATTATTGTTATTACCGGCCCACACGCCTACCGCTAAGTCGGGCGTATAGCCGACTGTCCACGCATCACGGAATTCTTGAGTGGTACCGGTTTTGGCGGCAACGATACGATTAGGAATAAAAAGCGGGCTGTTCGGGCCGAAAACGGGTGTGCGGGCTGGATTGTCGGATAAGATGGAATTAATTTTTCGCGCAACTTGTGGATCAAGTATCGGTAAATTTTGCGTCTGATTTTTATACAATATGCTGCCTTGGCTGTCGGTTATTTTCAAAATAGGATCAATCGGATTTCTGTTGCCATCGTTGGCAAAAACAGAAAAAGCGGAAGTTTCATCGAGCAAGGTGACTTCACCGCCGCCAATCACTAGGGATAGCCCGTAGCGCTGCGGATCATTAAGCGTGGTGATGCCCAGGCGATGCGCCATGCTGATGGCATCTGGCAAGCCGACAGCGCGCAAAGTTTTGATAGCTGGAATATTCAGCGACATGGCGAGAGCCGAGCGCATGGAAAGTACGCCATGAAAAGTGCTGTCATAGTTTTGCGGGATGTAATCGCGGCCGCTTCCGTCCGGTCCGAAGTCAGTTGGAGCATCGAGGACTAGAGTTTCCGGTTGAAAACCTTTCTCAAAAGCGGCGGCGTAGACGATGGGCTTGAAAGATGATCCTGGTTGACGAAGACTTATGGCGACATTGACTTGGCCGTCAATAGTAGAGTCGAAATAGTTCTCAGAGCCGACCATCGACAAAATCTGTCCGTTCTTCGGGTCAATGGCCACAAGCGCGGCATTATGGGCACCGTAACCTTCCAAGGCGGAGGCGCTATTTTTGACTACATCTTCGGCGAGTTTTTGTTTGTCATAATCAAGCGTTGTATAAATTTTGAGTCCGCCAGTTTCTAAAAAATCTTGTCCATATTTTTTTTCTAATAAATTCTGGACATAGAAAACGAAATGGGGAGCGCTGATTGGCTGGGTGAAGGGCGCTAATTTTTTGAGCGTGTCAGTTTTGAGAGCGGCGGATATCTCGGCTGGGGTCGCTAGGTTCAAGACGGAAATTCGATGGAGGATTTCTTTTTGTCTTTTGACTAATAGTGTTTTATTCTCTCCATAAGGAGAATAGTACGTAGGAGCTTTCGGCAGAGCGGCCAAAAAAGCCGCTTCATCAAGCGTGAGCTCATGGGCTGGTTTTTGAAAATAAGTTTCAGAAGCAGCTTCCACACCATATGCGTTTGAGCCATAGGGCACTTCATTTAGATATGCGTCCAAGATTTGATCCTTAGTGTATTTCCTTTCCAGCTTTACGGCATAAACCGCTTCCATAATTTTTCTTTGCAGTGTCTTTTGGCGATCGAGAAAAAGACTGCGCGCCAGCTGCTGTGTGATGGTTGAACCACCCTGGACGGTAGTGCCGGCGGCGAGGTTCATTTTGAAAGCGCGCAGGATGGCCAGAAAATCTACGCCGTGGTGGGAATAGAAAGAAGCATCTTCGGTCGCAATGGTGGCGGTGCGCATTGCGTCAGGTATTTGAGAATGAATGAGCACTTGTCGATTTTCTTCCCCATGCAATGTATAGAGGATATGCTTTCCGGTGCGGTCATAGAGGAAAGTGGTTTGCGCCGTGGCAGCTGGCAAAAGTCGGTTACCAACTGGCGTTTTGATTGTCAGATAGAAAAATCCAATAATAGCCGGAACGGAAAGCATGACAAAAACATAGAGGGTAATCATGCATATCTCTCTAACGAAGAAAATCAAGCTCAATTCTGGTTTCTTTTTTTTCATATCATTAGTACCGTATTTCGGCTTTATTTATTCAATCCTGTTGGGGGAGCTTAAGAATTGGCCGGATTTTTTGACTTTTTCAAGGTTAAATTATAGAATAGGAATATCGTAAAGATAACTCGAAAGAATATAAAAAGCAATGATAGAACAAAAAATAGCAGACTTAAAAAAACGATTTCTGGAGGAGATGGAAAAGGTTGTGACTGAAGGTGACCTTTTTGATTTGGAGAAAAAATACTCGGGACGCAAGAGCGAATTCAATGAAATTTTGAAAAATCTGAAAAATCTTTCTCCGGATGATCGGCGCAAGATTGGTCCTTTGGCCAATGAGGTGAAAAATGAAATTGCCGCACTGATTGAAGATAAGCGCCAAGAACTTTCCGGCCAGACTGATCTGACTGCAGAAAAAATAGATGTCACTATGCCCGGGAAAAAACAGACTGTCGGACATCTCAATCCGATTTCTTTGGTGCGCGCGGAAATTGAAGATATTTTCACCGGCATGGGGTTTGAAATTGCTGACGGACCGGAAGTGGAAACGGAATTTTACAATTTTGATGCGCTGAACATTCCGAAAGATCATCCGGCGCGTGACATGCAGGATACTTTTTTTGTGAAAGATGCTGAACTGGCAATGCGTTCTCAAACCTCAGCCATGCAAGCCAGATATATGCAGCGTCACAAACCGCCGTTCCGCATCATTGCGCCCGGTAAATGTTTTCGCAATGAAGCGACAGACGCGACGCATGAACACACTTTCTATCAATTCGAAGCGTTGGTTGTCGGGGAAAAAGTCAATGTGGGCAATTTGAAACACATCGCCGAAGTTTTCTTCTCTCAGTTTTTCGAGACGGATGTCAAAGTGCGGCTCCGTCCCAGCTATTTCCCGTTCACCGAACCGAGTTTTGAATTTGACATCACTTGCACGATGTGTCACGGAGTCGGTTGTAAAGGTTGCCGCGGCGGCGGCTGGCTGGAACTGGGTGGGGCTGGCATGGTCAATCAAAATGTTTTTGTGGCCGCGGGTTATCCGAGAAATAAATACCAAGGATTTGCCTGGGGATTTGGTTTTGAACGCTTGGCCATGATGAAATATAAGATTGATGACATAAGACTTTTCCACAGCGGAGATTTACGATTTATTAAACAGTTCTAAATTATGAAATATTCATTCGATTGGCTCAAGGAATTATCAGACACAAAACTCTCGCCGGAAAAAGCGGCGGATCTTTTGACGATGCATGCTTTTGAATTGGAAGGTTTGGAAAAAACAGGCCAGTATCTGGATGGCGTAGTGGTGGGGGAAATTTTGGAAGTGAAGAATCATCCGAATGCGGATAAATTGCAGATTGCTATCGTAGAGACGCAAGATCTTGCTTCTAAAACTATGCAAAAATTGCAAATCGTTTGTGGCGCACCCAACATCGCTGTCGGCCAAAAAGTACCAGTTGCTTTAATCGGTGCAAAGTTGCCTAATGGCATGGAAATTAAGGAAGTAGAAATGCGTGGAGAAACATCTTGTGGAATGCTGTGTGCGGAAGATGAATTAGGATTGAGCGAAGATCATAGTCGGATTTTAATCTTAGACGCTAAGGCCAAAATCGGGCAATCGTTAGCGGAGTATTTCGGACAAGTCGACACGATTTTTGAAATCAAAGTCTTGCCGGATCGCGCCCATGATGCCATGAGCCATGTTGGGGTGGCGCGGGAAATGGCGGCTTTGGAAGGACGAAAATTTGTGTATGATTTTGATGATTTGAAATTATCCGCTAAAAAATCAAAACAACTGACCGTGAAAATTCAGGACAAAAAACTTTGTCCGCGTTACGTC
>JAHFOP010000054.1 GCA_023261605.1 Candidatus Moraniibacteriota bacterium | reverse complement strand
GCAACAGGATTGATTATTCCGACCACGCGCTTGGCGTTGCCCAAAGAATCCACTTCCACTTGCGTCGCGCCTGGCGTCCCGCGCAATTTGTCTTCATAACTTTTTTCCAAACCGGATTTGCCAATGTAGTCTGTCATCAAATACCCTGGATTATTCCCCAACTCGCTTTGTGTAATTTTACCGTCATATCCAATGACCGGAGAAAAAATCTCGCCATCTTCATACTGTCGGATAGCAGTTTTTTCCAACTCAATCCCCGGAAAATCATTTCTTTTTTCAGCCATGATAAGCGCTTGTTCTTGAGAGATATTTTCCTTGAGAAGCACTGGATTGAATGACGCGGCATCTTGGCTCGCCAGCATTATCTCGGCATTTCCTGAATTCATGCCTAGAATATCTGCCACAGCGTCCGCCATATTTTTCCGCGTCTGCGAATCCGAAGGCAAGTTCGCTGGAATCACAATAGCATCAATACTAGGGATATTGCGCGCCAAGATATGTCCATATTTATCCAGAACTGTTCCACGCGGAGCCTTGATGATAACTTCTCGCGTGCTATTGCCTTTTGACACTTTGGCATAATATTCTCCTTGGAAAAAATCCAAATAGAAAACTCGCGCGAAAAGACTCAGGATTGAAAGTACGATGAAATACCAAAAAAAGGAAAGGGATTTTCTTTCAAAGGGAACTTCAATCGTCGCCTCTTCTTTTTGCGTAATCGTCATGATGGAATCTTCGATCTCTCCACCCTGTTCTATTCTTCTTTTATTTAAAAATTTTTGCAACATCTTGATTGGAATTTATTTCACCAGATTAGTTTCTGCGACCGGAAAAATATTCTTGCAAGAAATCACCGGCCAATAGATGAGTGCGAGCATTATTGCGTTATTCAAAAGCTTAAACAATAATATTTTGAAACTGAACGCGCTTAGCGACAGACTTTGCGTGGCAACTTCGATGGTCATGCCCAAAAAATAATGGACGACTGTGCCCACCAAAACCAGCATCATCACCCAGAAAAAAGCGCGCCGCCGCTGTCCGAGAAAAAAACGCTTGGACAAAAAATTGATGCCGAAAGAAATGAGTAAAAAAGAAATAGCGCTCGTTCCAATCCGCTCCAGCGACACCGCGTCCAGAATAAATCCCGCTATGATTGCCCAGATCCAAAAACTTTCAAAACTTTTCCGACTCGACCAAATAATCACCAAAATCAAAACCACATCAGGCGCCACACCGCCGAAAAACAAAATTGGAAAAAGTGACATTTCCGCCACCGCCGCTAAAAAAATTAGACTGAAAGTCAAAATTCGTTGATACATAAGCTCAAATTATAAAGACCCTTTCACCGCGAATACCGTGTTTAGATCGGCATATTTTACTTTAGGAATGATCAGGGCTTGCTGAAAAAGTTTGTCTGAACTGCTTTTGACCTGCGCCACCTTGCCAATCAAAAATCCTTTCGGCACGCCACCACCCAAACCGGAAGTGACGATATCATCGCCCACATTCAAAACCTCTGTCTGTTCCACCATGTCCAAAGTGATTCCCAAGCTATATTCCCCCGTCAAAATTCCTTTGGCACCGGTCGCCAAATCAGTTGCATTGACCGAGCTGGAAGAATCAGTCAATAAAGTTATCCTAGAACTATTCGCATAAACCTCGCTTACCCGGCCAATCAAAATTCCCTCATAGACAATAACCGGCATCCCCACTACTATCCCACTGCGACTCCCCCTGTCCATCATTATCCAGCTGCCTAAGCCTTGCGAGTCTTGCGCGATGACATTGGCCGACTCCAATTGGAAATCCTTTTGTGGCAACAATTGCAATTGCTTGCGCAAATCTTCATTATCTTTTTTTTCCCCTATTAGCTCTGCGACCTGCGCGACCAAGATGCCGTTTTCTTGAATCAATTTTTCATTTTCACTTTTCAGGCTTGAAATGGAAGACAAGAGATAAAAAACATTGCCGGTTTTTTCGCTGACGTAATAGAAAGTTTTTTGGAAGGGACTGGCGACGGTCACAAAAATTTCCCGCACCGGATCAAAAATTTTCCTAGGATTCAAAAAAACCAGCGCGATGCAAACGGCCAGCGCTACTAATAATTTAATGAATTTGGGAGAGAAAAATTTATTAGCCACGAATTTAAAATTATCGCAATGATCTTTCATGCTGATTCTCAATCAACACTTCGCGTAAAGTTTCGATATCTTCCAAAACAATTCCGGTTCCACGCACCACGGCCGTCAAAGGGTCTTCCATCATTTGCACCGGCATTTCAGTTTGATCGGCCACGAGTCTATCAAGTCCGCGAATGAGACTGCCACCGCCCGCCAAGATGATCCCGCGTTGCATGATATCGCTCAAAAGTTCCGGCGGAGTTTCTTCTACTGCTGTTTTAATGTTGTTGATGATGATACGAATTGAACGAGACAGTGCTTCTCTGGCTTGATCGTCCGTGATCACGACTTCTTTCGGCAACCCCGTCACCAAATCTCGCCCGCGCACTTTGAGTTGCATCTTTTTTTCTTGCGGACAAGCGCTGCCGATAGCAATTTTGACATCTTCCGCAGTTTTTTCACCCACCAGCAAATTAAACTCGTCGCGACAATAACGCGTGATATCCTCATTCATTTCGTCGCCCGCAATGCGCAAATTGCGCGACACCACGATGCCGCCCAAAGAAATGACCGCAATATCAGTCGTCCCGCCGCCAATGTCCACAATCATGTTGCCAGCCGCGTCCTGCACAGGGAGACGCGCGCCAATGGCCGCTGCCATCGGCTCATCGATCAAATAGGCTTCGCGCGCGCCGGCACTCATGGTGGCATCCATCACCGCTCGCTTTTCCACTTCCGTCACGTCCGACGGAATGCCGATGACCACGCGCGGCCGTGAAAAAAATCCGAACTTGCCCGAGCTCACCTTATCTATAAAATATTTGAGCATTTTTTCCGTGATTTCAAAATCACTCACCACGCCGTCCACCAAGGGTCTGGTCGCCACGATATGCCCTGGCGTTTTGCCGACCATTCTTTTGGCTTCTCTGCCAATGGCCAATACTTGCCCGGTCTTGTTGTTGACCGCCACTACGGACGGCTCATTGATCACGATGCCGCGCCCTTTAACATAGACCAAAGTGTTGGCCGTGCCCAAATCAATGCCGATGTCATTGGAAAAACTGCCAAACAATTTCCCCACCCAATTTTGCAAGTTATTTTTAATCTTCCCCATTTATTTTCAAAATATTTTCAAAACAAAAAATCGCCTTCTCTTTTCAAGAATGTTTCTGTTTCAAATTAAGTGCTGTATGTTTATTTTATCCTTATAAGTTTACAGGAAAATTGGCTCAATGTCAAAATATTGACTTCCGGCCAGAATATGCTAGAATCAACAGTCAATGGAAGCAGCTATTCATTCGAACGAAGAGGCTTATTCTGGCTCTTTCAAAAATCAATACAAGCAACATTAAACTGGGTTTTGCCCAAAAGGAGAAATTGACCATGAAGAAAAAAATTAAAGATCAGCTTTTTAGCGATCCGAACGATATCCCTTCTTCGGGAATCTGCCCGGTGAATGTATCTTTGTTTCTGAAAGTCTGGCAAGACCAGTGGCTCATTTTACAGCACCATGAAGACTATCGTTTTTTTGAGGGCAAGGGCAAGCGAAAGCTTAAGGTCGCAATTCCAAGATCGCAGGCTCTAGAAATTATCAGGGAGCTGGGATTAATTGCAAGTCAAAGCCCCATATACGATTACGACCTGACCTGGAAAACCATCGCCGCCCACCAAGCAGACGCAGAAAAGGCGAAAGGCGCCTCCACCTACTCCGCTGAATTGGGGCCGGTAGATATGAGGCTTTTTATGAGAGAGTTCATGACCCATTCAAACTCTCCCATATTTTTATCCACCAAGATGATTAAAGAAACTATCAAGGGGTCTGACCGTACCCTTGTGAAATTGAGTTCTTTAGAAAATCATCTGGGAAAGGAAAACAGGCTGGAGAAAGCCTTCTCCCCCGGTGGCATCTTCGACCTCTTTGCCTGGAGAAAATTTTTTCATCAAAATTAAAGCTCCCTCCAGATAGGCTCTGACCACGCTCGAAAAAGGGGCTTAACGCGCAACACGTTAAGCCTTTTTAAATTTTCCAAAAATATCACTTCACATAATGCAAAACGTCCCTGAACGTGACAAGGATAAGGAGTCCGATGAGCAAGATGAAACCAATGGAGTGGAAAGTTTGTTCCACTTTGGCGCTCACTGGCGAACCTTTGATTTTTTCAATCAGGATGAAAAGAATGCGACCACCGTCCAACGCCGGAATCGGGAGAATGTTTATGATGCCAAGGTTCACACTGAGGAGCGCCGCAAATTGCAAGACATAGACAAACCCCAGTCCCGTCACTTCCTTAGTGAGAACCGCGATGCCAACTGGCCCCGACACATCCGCGCCAGCACCATGACCCATAAGGAGACTATAGATGATGCCGACCAGTGCCATGAAAATCATTTCAATCAGGTTCAAAGTAGTTTTCAAGCCCTCCCAAATCGCTTGGTACCACGGATAACGCACAAGGGAAGTTTCAGCCAAAGATACGCCCAATGCCCCTTGATCTTTTGGCGCGTCCGCACGTGGAATCACTTTGAGCGCCATCGCTTGAGTACCTCTTTTCACAGACAGGCTGATTTCTGTTCCTTTATGCGCGTTCACAAAATCTTGCACTTCTTTCAAGCTTTGCGGTTTGACATTTTCCCCTGCCATCGTCTTGATACCAATAATCTGATCACCGATTTTGATGCCGGCTTTGTCTGCCGGAGCACCAGACACTAAATCGGAAATTTGAATTTTCAAATTTTGCACATTTTGCGACGAATCATTTGGATCAATGGCTGTTGGCGCGCCGATCATAAAAACAATGGCCAAAAGTAACCAGGCCAAAACAAAGTTCATCATCACGCCGGCCGCCAGAACCTTCACTCTGACCCAGGCTGATTTCGAAGCAAAACTGTCAGCATCAGCCGCATTGCCGCCATCTTCACCTTTGATTTTCACAAAACCGCCCAATGGAATCCAGTTCAAAGAATAGATTGTGCCACCGACTTCTTTCTTTTCATGCGCCTCGGCCAAATCTGCCCTTTCATTCTCATCATCCCCATCTTGCGTTCCCCACACAATCCGCCATTTTTTTCTTTTTCCGTTTTCATAGAGCGCCTGAAATCCAACCGCACGTGGCGGAAAACCAAACCCGAATTCGCTGGCCTTAATGCCATTGCGCCGCGCCGTCAAAAAATGACCCAACTCGTGGACAAAAATAAGCACACCTAAGATTATAATAAACACGATTACTGCTAACATAATTTTTTTAAATTTTCAATTATCCAGTTAGACTGTCATGATCTCTTTCTCTTTCCGCTCTCGGATCTCTTCTATTTTGGCATTATATCCATCCACCACTTTTTGCAATTTTTCTTTACCAGAAAATTTGTCGTCTTCGGAGATTTCCCCGGCTTTTTCAGTTTCCTGAATTTCTTCCCACAGTCCTTCGCGAATTTTTCGCACAGTGATGCGCGCGTTTTCCGCATTCTGGTTCAAAACCTTCACCAATTCTTTGCGACGCTCCTCATTGAGCGCTGGAATATTAATGCGGATCAAAAGTCCATCATTGATCGGATTGAGATTGAGCTGTGAGTCACGAATAGCCTTCTCAATATTCACCAAACTGTCACGGTCCCACGGCGCAATAGCAATGGTGCGTGCTTCCGGCACCGTGATACTTGCCATCTGCTTCAAAGCTGATTTGGTGCCATAATAATCAACTGATAAATTTTCCACCAATGAGACACTGGCGCGTCCCGTGCGCAACTTGCCCAGCTCTTCTTGCATAAATTCAATCGCCTTTTCGAATTGCGGTTCACTGCGTTTAATTATTTCTTCTATCATATTATTGATTGTTAATTAGTAAATCCTAAATAAATTTCGCTCGGATTTTCCAGATTATATTTAATAGTTCGCAACGTCATTTTATTGTCAAATTGGGAAGTGATCCAATTTTCTCCACCGTCAATTGATTTATATGTCGCTTGCACCGCGCCGCAAATGATTTCCTTGGAATTTCGCGGATTCACCGCCATAGCTTTCACCGGAAAAGTTTGCGGATTGTTCAAAGTCGCAATTGCTCGCCAATTGTCCCCGCCGTCGTCACTGACCAAAAGTCCGGATGAGCCGGCCAGATAGACGCGATTTCCAACACTCGGATCCGCTTCTAAAACTGTGCTCCCTCCTCCACCATAAC
>JAHFOP010000053.1 GCA_023261605.1 Candidatus Moraniibacteriota bacterium | reverse complement strand
TCATTAATTATTTTAAAATTATCAGTTCCCTAATTTTACTATCTTTCACTCCTTTGGTCAAAATTGACATACTTCGCCATAATCAGCATAAAAAAACCAGCTAGATTGTCATCCTGAGCGGAGTCCGTACTCGGACGTAGTCGAAGGATCTTCTCCGTGATACCTCTTGTTTTGTGATTTATAGTAGAACCAGCGATTGCACTAGGCAGATTCTTCGACTAAGCTACGCTACGCTCAGAATGACAAAAAATTAATCCTCAAAAAAACACCTCTCCCGAGGTGCTTTATAAACTTGCTAGACTTTATAAACTTTATGAACTCTTAAGTATCTTCACCATCATTTCCTCGGTTTGCGCCGTCAACTCTTCGGATGTGCCATTATTGTTCATTTTGAAATCTGCTTGGCGGCCAATCTCATGAATGGAAACTTCCGTCAGTCGCCCTTCCTCCTCCAAAAATTCTTCCAGCGTCGCTTCGCCTTCGCCAGCATTTTGTTTGCGCGCTCGGGTTCTTTCGTAGCGCAGTTTCAAATCGGCCGTGACATAGGCCAGGAAAAAGTTTTTTCCAAATTTCTGGCGAAAAGGTTCCACGTCACCATGCATGCGAATACCGTCCGCAATGATGATGTCAGCATCGGCTTTTTCCATATCTTGGATCAAGGAATCAATGATAATGGACGGACCATAGCCCTCTTTCAAAACCAAAGCCAGCTTCACCAAATTGTCGCGCGTTACCGGCACATGAATGTCTTCCAAAGTACGGCGCAAAATTTTCGAAGTGCCATAATGCACCGCGCCAAATTTTTCAATCAGATAATCAGAAACCGTGCCTTTGCCTGCGCCTTTTTCGCCAATAAGCCCAATAACAATCTTAGATTTTTCCATTGCTTTAATCGTTAAAAAAATAATTCAAGAAATCAACCACCCAAAAATTCTAGCAAGAATATTCGAGAGCGTCAATAGAAAAAAGCGCCTCACAAACGCTTCTCTTTTTTGCAATAAGTTGTTCTAAAAAAATCTTGGTCGTGCCGCATTAGTCGCGCCTGTAGAATTCCCACCTTTGACCAAAGATGGACTTCCGTGGCGTGGGCTGACCAACGCGCTATTTCTTTCAGAAACATTCATATTTCGTTTTCTTCCAGGGATAACACTCTTTTCTTCCGCAGTAAAAATATATTTATTCCCCGTAGAGCCACCAAACAAATGACTAGCCATTTTTTGTGCTTCGCTTTTATCAACAGTCCTTCCTTTTCCACTACGGAAATCTCCCAACACCTTTCGCACATCATCCTTTTTAACACTTCTATTCCCGCCTGTTTGTTTTTTCAGCGCAGCAAAAAATTCCTGACGTTCAGCTGATTGGTTCAAGATACCAGACATTGTCTTATCTTGCATAAGCGATTTCATTGCATTGCTTTTGCTAGCTTTATATCCAAGATCTTGTTTTGTAAACATCACGCTCCCAGGTAATTTTTTTTCGGCTAGAAAAGTCATATTTTTTATTACGTTATTATTTTTTCAATTATAGCACAAAAAAAAGCGCCTCAGGGCGCTTTCTGTTATAAACCTAAATTAGATAGTAACTTTCATGCCGACTCCCATCGTGGAAGAAAGGCTTATTCCAGTTATCAGTTTGCCCTTAGATTTGGTCGGTTTGAATTTTTCGAGGCTAGCGATGAAAGAATTGATATTTTCAATGAGTTTGGCATCCTCAAATGACAACTTGCCCACAACTTGATGCACAATGGCGCCATTATCATTTTTGAAAGCCACCTTGCCACGCTTCAACGCTGCCACCGTTTCTTTGATTTTGGTCGTCACTGTTTCAGTCTTGGGATTTGGCATCAGACCTTTCGGTCCCAGGATTTTCGCCACTGGCGCGAGTTTCGGCATCATTTCCGGAGTGGCCACCAAAACATCAAAAGCGTCTTTGCCCACAAAAGCTTTGCCTGATTTGATCTTTTCAATAAACTCATCCCCCACCACCGCGTCAGCGCCCGCTTCTTTCGCGTCGGCGGCGTGCGTCGTAGTGATAACGACAACTTTTTTCGTTTTACCGGTGCCGTGTGGCAATTCAGTCGTGCCGCGTAATTGCTGATCAGTCTTCTTCGGATCAATGTTGGTCTTAATGTGCACCTCTACCGATTCATCAAACTTGGAAATCTTATTCTCTTTTAAGAATTTGAGTGCCTCTGCCAAAGAATATGTTTTGAACTTATCAAACTTCTCAACTACCGCTCGATACTTTTTCCCGTGTTTCATATATTTTTCGTGGTGCAAATGATCCAACATAGCGTCGGGTCTCCCACAAATTATTAATTAACCTTCAATTTTAATTCCCATGCTTCTAGCTGTGCCGGCAATGATCTTCATAGCCGCTTCCACATCATTCGCATTGATGTCCGGCATTTTCTTTTCCGCAATTTCTCGCAGTTGTGCTTCGGTAATTTTGCCCACTTTATCTTTCAATGGACTGCCAGAACCCTTTTGGATGCCAGCCGCTTTTCTGAGCAAATCAGACGCTGGAGGAGTTTTCAAAACAAAAGAAAAAGTGCGATCTTCAAAGATGGTGATTTCAGCCGGAATGATGTCGCCCATCTTATCTTTAGTAGCATCGTTGAATTTTACGCAAAATTCTTGAATGTTGAGGCCATGTTGTCCCAAAGCCGGTCCAACTGGTGGTGCCGGATTGGCTTTGCCCGCTTGAATTTGCAATTTGATAACTGTTTTAATTTTCTTTGCCATATGAATAATTCTTATATTTTATTAATCTGTAAAAAGTCCAATTCTACCGGAGTTTCGCGTCCAAAAATGGAAACCAACACCTTGACGCGACCTTTTTCTTCATCGACTTTATCCACCTTGCCGTCAAAATCCTTAAATGGTCCGTCGATGATTTTCACTGAGTCGCCATTGGCCACATCAATTTTGTATTTCGGTTCAGCCACGCCCATACGTTTCTTGAGCATTTCAATTTCCGCCGGATCAACCGGAGTCGGAGTGGTTCCAAGACCGATAAAGCCAGTCACGTTCGGAGTGTTGCGCACCACATACCACGAAGCATCCGTCACAATCATATTCACCAAAACATAACCGGGGTAAATTTTTTCTTCCACTACGGTGCGCTTTGAAGCCTTGATTTTGATTTTCTTCTCAATCGGTACCATGACATCAAAAATGGCGTCTTGCATATCCATTGATTCGATTCTTTGTTTCAAGTTGCGCGCTACATTATCTTCGTAACCGGAGTATGTATGGAGAACGTACCAGGCTCGTCCATGATGTTGTGTTTGTTTGGCCATAATTATTTTAATATAAACATTTTTAATAACGTCTCAAAAATCCAGTCAAGCCCACCCAGGAAAGCGGCAGTGGCAATGCTAATCCCAATCACTACCAAGGTGTAATTGATTGTTTTTTCCTTTGACGGCCAATTAACCTTTAACAGTTCTGCTCGAGCCTCTTTGAGAAAATTTGTAAAATTATCCATAATTTAAGCTTTTTTAAAAGCCCTTCGGGGGCTTTTTTTCTTATTTCTATAATATATGCTTTTTCAATTCGTGTCAATGGGTCGATTTTAGCCTGTTAAAAAAGGAATAATTCGTGGGGCGATTGATTCTGTTTGATCAATCGTCCCACTGGTAGATCTTTTTCACACTTACTTGCAATGTATATTCTTCTTCTCCAAAGCATGATATTGACCCTCCAAAACAACATGTCTCTTTCTTAATTCTTGATAGGCTTTTTCCGCATCCATTTTGGCTCGATTGGCATAACAAAGATCACCTCTTAGATCCAAGTTTTCTTGCCGCGTCTTATATATCCCCCCGAAACCCAAAATATTGCCAGTAATCAAGCATAAGAAAATAACCAGTACCGTGAGTAGTACCCGCTCATTTCTATCCTTATTCTCATTTTCATCTGACATAATAAGCTCCTTATTTATAAAGATGTTTGATTAAAGAACTGTATGATAGCTATTTTATCTACAATACTAACACTTCTGTCCTATCTTATCAATCAAAAAACCCTACCGACCTGATGGCCTTGAAATAAATTTAATGGTAGAATGTGGTAGTTGATACGTTGATTTTTTATGTAATCATTTTTTAGCGCATGGACATCAAAACGCATTGTCAAAAAATATTTGTCTTTGTCATCAATATACTTCTGGTGATTTTGATTGTTTTAGGTATTAAAGAAAATGCTAAGAATAATTTTTCTACAGAAATAGCCAAAAGCGACACTCTCACCCCCGTAGATGGAAGCATTCTACAGACACAATCCAATATTGTCACAGATAGAGAGAACAAGCTGCGTAGCTTGAATAATTCTCCAAAAAGCATAACTCAAAACAGCCAAACAACAACCACTGTTCAAGCGCCAGCACCCATCACAAAATCAACCACAACCCCCAGTAGAAAAACCAAAACTTCCTAACCATCCACTATGAAAAAGAAAAAATATTTCTTCTTTGGTTTATTTGTCCTCGCGGCTTTTTCGATGCTTGCCGTTCAATTTTTTGCCAGAGCAGCCGATGAAAATGAGAGTGGCGATGATTACCAAGGAAGTGTGATAAAAACGATACAACCCGCCAGCGTTGTCACTTCTCAGGCCCAAACAACGCCCAGCACATCGACTTCAACAATAACCACAACCCTACGCGATAGTGATGGCGATGGAATTTTGGACAAAAACGATCCACATCCGACCATTCCGGAAATATATATAGTGGAAGATAATAACAAGAATGGCATTGTAGACAAGTTCGAGAATTAATTATGGAAGATAAATACGCCGAAAAAGAATGGCGAGCGCTCGGCACAGATGTTTATTTGCAAATTGTAGGGCACGATTTAGATGATCCTGAAATTAAGAAAATTTTTCTATCCGTTAAGGAAATTTATCACCAACAAGAAAGCATTTTTAGTCGCTTTAGTAAAGAAAGTGAACTATCAAAAATAAATTCTAGCTTAGGTATATTTTTCAAAGCTTCTCCAGACATGCTAGCCGTAGCTAAAAAATCACTCGCCTATTTCAAAGAAAGTGCTGGGCTATTTGATCCCAGAATTTTAGAAGCCTTAGAAAAAATCGGCTACAACAGAAATTTTTCTGCGGAAGACTTCTCTTCAACTGAGACCATGGATAAACTGAGTGAAAAAATATGTCCAGAAGATTTAGAACATGATTTAATAATCGAAAATGACAGGATAAAATTTCAGAGGCGCATGGATTTATCAGGCATTGCAAAGGGCTACATCACCGACCGCGTAGCGGATTTTCTCCGACTCCAAGGTCTGAAAAATTTTTTAATTGACTCTGGCGGAGATATGTTTGCCAGTGGAAAAAATAACCAAGGGAACCCTTGGGGAATCGCGCTAGAAGGCTCACAAAATGAAAATGAAAGCCTCCTAGAAATTTCAAACGAAGCAGTAGCCACTAGCGGGAGCGTAAGAAGAAATTGGAGAAAAGGAGAAAAAAAATTTCATCATCTCATCAATCCGCACCAACCAAACAATTTTTCCTTTACCTTGCGATCAGTGACAGTGGTGGAAGAAAATGTAGAGAAGGCGGACGTATGGGCCAAAATTCTGTTTCTTTCAGGACTATCTGAGGGAATGAAAAAAGCTCAAGAGAAAAAAATCAAAGCCTTTTTTCTTAAACAAAATAAGACTATAATGGAATCAAAATAATAAATACTATGCGATATAGCTTCAGTAGTCTCATTTTCATTGCCCTTATATTTTTCCTGACCAATGGAAACGCCTTGGCTCAAGTTAAAAATGAAAATAAACTCGATTATGGCAAAGATGTCATATTGGACAGCGATTTGGACGGGCTAACTGATTTAGGAGAAAAAGAAATATACAAAACCGACCCACAAAATCCTGACACGGACGGGGATGGCATTTTGGATGGAGCAGAAATCGTCGATGGAACCAACCCCTTGGACAATACTTCCCCCAGCGCCATACGAACCATTAGCACTCAAGAAGCTCTAGCAAAAAATGACACTCCTTGGGCTTGGTATATTTCTCGCGCCTCAGGACTCATGGCCTACTTTTTGCTTTGGCTCGTAATGTTTTTTGGTCTAGCCATCAGAGCGCCTCTCATCAAAAGAATTTTCTCACCGGCTTTTTCTTATGAAATACACACTTGGCTCTCAGTGGAATCTTCGGTTTTGGTCTTTTTTCATTCCGGCGCGTTACTCTTTGATAAATATCTTCGACTCAAATTTCTCGATCTTATTATGCCTTTTCACGCTCAAATTTATACTACCGAAATAACTTTTGGGATTTTGGGATTATATCTTATGATCATTATCATCGTCACTTCCTATTTCCGAG
>JAHFOP010000052.1 GCA_023261605.1 Candidatus Moraniibacteriota bacterium | reverse complement strand
TAAATATGGCGACATTCTGGTTGCGCCGATGACCAGTCCGGAATACATTTTCATCATGAAAAAATCTGCAGCCGTGATAACCGACACTGGTGGACTGACTTCGCACGCGGCCATTGTTTCACGCGAACTGGGCATCTCTTGCATCACAGGCACTAAAATTGCGACGAGAGTTTTGCAGGATGGCGATTTAGTGGAGGTGGACGCGGAAAAAGGGTTGGTGAAAATTTTGAAACAGGAAGCAACTTTCCTTTTAAAAAGCAAAAAGTCTGCTATAATTTGAGCATAAACACTAATCATAAAAATATGAATAGCTTGGAGGGCGGATATAAAGAAGCGACTTTTGAAAAAGTACCAAAATATGTATTTATGATCACTCGTCATGCTGAAAGATTGGCGTCGGGAGAAATTTCGCCTGATGGCATGGAAAGCGCAAGTGAAAAAGGCGAGCGAATTGGTGCTGAAGCAGAAATGGTCAAATCATATACTAGTGATGAAAAAAGCGGGAGAACTTTTGTTACGGGTGATCTTATCTCGAAAAAAAGTGGAATAAAATCAGATTTAACTGGCAAACAATACGCGACGCGAAAAGTTGAAGATATTCAATATGCAATATTAGGTTCGGACTTGAAAAAAGCTTTTGGTAAGGCTTCCGATTTGATTAATGAAGCTACTTTAAAAGAATTGGGCGAATCAACCGAAAGAGATGAGGATGGAAAATTAAAAGTAGATGTTACGAAATTGCCTGATCAAGAAAAAATAGCGCCAATTAGAGCTAAGAATCAGATTGTTGGGTTCAGATATATTTTGCAGGAAGAAAATGATGCGGCCATAACCCGGATGGCAATGGGTTTAGCGCAGCAACTGAACCATGAATTTGAAGTCGCGGGGCGATATAATGAGTATAGAAACAAACAGGACAAGAAGCTGGAAAAAGATGCATTATTGAATACGGTCACGCACGGCATGTTCATGGAATCATTATTGAAAAAAGCAGGCGTAATGATAGGAGAAGATGGCAAGGAGCAGCCAATTTCTGATTTTGAAAGTGAAGACTTTGGCGGATTTATCAATACAAATGAGTCTATATATTTGGATATAAAGGATCCTAGTAATTTGCCGGATAGAATACCAGTTAGGTTCGAAGGAAATAATAGACCGGCAGAAGGCAGCGTTTTTATCGATAGGAAAAAACTTTTAGCATTGGCTGATGAATACAAGAAATGGAAAAAACAAGACAGCAATTAATTTTTTAAGTATAAAACTATGTCATCAGCAGTCATGCATTCCGGCAAGTGGCGTATTAAGCCTTCGAGCCAACTCCCAATTTTTATTCGTTTTATGATCAATTCTTCCTTCAATAAGGAAGCAGCCAATAAGGCCGAGATCAATACTGTGCTTTGCAACCGGACCTTCCTGAATCATATGATGTATTGGAAAGCGGCTGAGTATAACCGTTTTGAGAAGGAAATTATCGATCACCTAAAAAAGGATGATGGGTGGTTCGAACGTTATTGTCGGAGAGAGTTGAAGGAATGCGAGTTCCTTTATGGCAAAGGATTGAAGTTGAAAAAAATTGATTGGCGCAAAAAAAGTGATGCGGAGTTGAAAAAATACCTAACTGATATATTGGATAAATATAGAAGTTTAGCGTGCGCTTGGTATGCGCAATATCCTCTGGATGAATATTTTGAGGGCGCTATTGAGAAGAAACTGATGGAATATATCTCTTCTGGTGATTCAGACTTTAGAAAGCTAGTTCTTGTTTTCACTGATCCGGAAAAGGCAACTGAAGTGAGTCAAGAACGGATGGCACTACTTAAGATAGCAGAAGTTTTTTTGAAGAAGGGAGAAGCTTTGAATAAACTCTCAGACAAAAGTAAAAGCGCTATAGAAAAACATCTAAATAGGTATGCTTATATAAACAGAGGCTTAGCTACTAGCAAACCATATTCATTTGAGGATATACTTAAACGGTTAAAAGAGATAAAAAAACAGATAGACGGTGGAGTAAAATTCAAGGATACGCTTTATAGCGCTTCAGAAAAAAAAGTCGAAGACGAATATAAATCAGCGTTGAAAAAAATAAAGCCAAAGGCTGACTTTTTAAAGTTGATAAAAAAAGCCAAGCATCATTCATATCTGCGTAACAGGCGCGTGGAAGCTTTTTTCAATGCTGATTTCGGAGCAAGCTTCCTCTATTTTGAAATTGCCAGAAGAGCCAATTTCAATCCGGACGAAATTATGGAAATTACGGATGAAGAAATGTTTGGCGCACTAGAAGGCAAGGCATTGCCCGACAAGAAAGAAATGGCTTTGCGTCATAAGGATTATGCTATGATTGTCCGCAATTCGAAAACCAAACTCATCACTGATCCGGAGGAAATAAAAGAATTGGAAAAAATTTATTTTGTTGATACTGTTAAAGTGGAAGAAATAAAAGGAAGAGTTGCTTGCATGGGAGGAATTATCCGTGGAAAAGCGAAAGTTTGTTTAGATAAGAAAGATATTTCGAAAGTGAAGAAAGGCGACATATTGGTTGCGCAATTCACCACGCCTGATTTTGTGGTAGCTATGGAAAAAGCGGTGGCCATAGTTGCTGATCAAGGCGGATTGTCATCGCACGCAGCCATTGTGTCGAGGGAATTGGGCGTGCCTTGCGTGATGGATACAAAAAATGGAACTAGAATAATCCACGACAATGATTTGATCGAAGTGAATGCAAAAACGGGTGTGATAAAAATTATTAAACGAGCCATAAACTAGAAATGATAAAAGCAATTTTTTTCGATTCAGGAAATGTCTTGGTCAAAGAAGGAACTATATTTGGCATCAAGAGATATGCAGAAACGAATTCTATAGACGATGGAGATCTCTATAGAGCTATGCATGATTTTTCATATTGGAAGGATTTTTCATTGGGCAATATTTCAGAAGAAGAGTATTTCAAGGAAGTGGAGAAAAATTTTAAGGGTGAATTAAAGCTGAAACAATTGAGACAGCTTATCCTCGATAATTTTGTCCAAAATGTTGAATTACTTGATTACATAAAGACATTGAAGGACAAATATAAAATCGGAGTTATTTCCAATAATCCAAAAGAGTGGTTCGAATATTTTTCTGACACTTTTGGATGGGGAAATATTTTTGATGTTGTGGCATTATCCAGTTACTTGCATATTCGCAAACCGGATAAAGAAATATTTGAGTATGCTCTTAATCAAGCTGGAGTGTCTGGCAAGGAAGCTATTTACGTAGATGATCGTTCGGATAGAATCGAGGGAGCTGAAGCATTGGGGATGAAGATAATAATCTTCAAGAATGTAGCTGATTTGGCAAATGAATTGAATAATATTCTAAAGAACTGATAATTCAATAAATAATGAACAAAAAACAACTAGTAGAATATATCAAAAAAGAAAAATGGGATGTTCAAAGGGCTCGGGCAGCAATTTTTGCAGTTGATTTGGCTTATACGCAATATGCGCAGATAGACTTAGATTTTTTGCCTGGGGTGACATATAGTCCGCTCTTTTGTCATTTTGCTGTTGGAAATGATGACCCTTTCACCCAGATTATCAATCAAAAATATGTGCAGGGGATAGCCGAAAAGATCTATAGAGATTATTTGAAGAATAGAAAAACTATAGAGCGGATAATCAAAGACAGTCGGCAATTGGAAAAAAAGTTAGACAATGTTTGGGATAGGTTCCAAAAAAATGAGAGTGCGAGCAATGATGAGTTGGCTCAATATTTTCAAGAAGCTATCACGATTTCTAAAAAATGGTGGCAGTATAATGCTCTTATGGAAAATAAGGGCGAAGTTATTGATGTGAAAATCATTCCTGAGCTGGCGAAAAAACATGGCTGGAAGATCGACTATGCTCGTGAGGTGGTAAGTGTCTTGGCTCACCCAGAAAAGCAATCCGATCTGAATCAAGAGAGGATAGATTTTTTGAAAATCTGTCTTGGCGTTGCCAAAAATAAGAAGCGTGAAAATATAGGCTTGCCCCAACTTATAGCTGAATATATTCAAAAATATTTTTGGATCAAAAGTGACTTTTGCAGAGCCATAATAATTTCACCGGGAAAACTCATTAAAGAGACGGAAAATGAAATAAACAATAAAAAAATTATAGGCATCAAAAAAGAGCTGAGTGGTATGTTGAAGAATTTTAAGGCTATCGAGACGAGGAAAAGAAGATTGCTGAATAAATTATCTTTAGATGAGACAGATCTGAAAAAGATAGAATTTGCTCAGAAATCAATTTTTTGGTTAGACGAAAGAAAGCGGCAGATGATGAAACAGCTCTACTATCTTTTTTGCTTTTTAGAAAAAATAGCTGAGCGATTCGAGATTAGTTTCGAAGATCTTTCGTTTTATTATTACGGAGAAATAGCGCAACTATTGGAAAGTGGTCATAGTTTGTCAATGGACGTTTCTGCCAAGCGTCGTCAAGAAACCTTCGCCATGTATGAAAGATCGAAACCATCAACTTATTTTTATGGCCAAGAAGCTAGAGAATTGTTGAATGTAGCTACCTATATTGAAAAAACAAAAGAAATCAAGGGAATGGTTGCTAGCCGTGGTAAATCTGCAAGAGTAGCGGGAGTAGTGAAGATAATCCACGATCCAAGCAAGGCAAAATTCAAAACTGGGGAAATTTTGGTGACTAGTATGACACGCGTTGAATTCGTGCCACTTATGAGAAAAGCCAGGGCGATTATCGCGGATGAAGGTGGATTAGCTTGCCACGCGGCTATTGTTTCTCGGGAACTTAATTTACCGGCCATCATCGGCACCAAGAACGCCACGGAAATTTTGAAAGACGGCGATGAAGTTGAGTTGGATATGCGAACTGGGGAGATAAAAATATTGAAGTCAAAATAATTATTCAGAATATCAAATATGAACAAGAAATGGCACATTTATGCCCGCGGACCGGTTCCATTGCATCGAATTGATTTTTTCGAGTCCTATAAGAAATTTGCCCTGAAGCATAATAAGAAATATTTCTGCAATCTTCTGTTCGCTTGCGAAGAGAAGGCGGCCTATTTTGGATGGGGAATCAGGGGAGCTGACGAATGGAATGAAATTCTATTGAAAAAATTGAGCCGTGTGAAATCGCGCAAGGCTCATTATCAAAAATATAAATCATACTCCAATCGCGCTATTTCAGCGTCAGAAGATATTCGGAATATGGATTTGGAAAAATTGGATGATTCTGAATTGATTGGAGCGCTGGATTATTTGGAAAAAGAAGCTGCGCTGGCCAATGGCCTGACCAATTTAGACCTAGATGTTTTTGACATATATTTCAATAATTTTCTGCAAGGAAAAATTAAGAAAGAAGTGGACGCTAAAGAGATGAAAATAGGCGAGCAGGAGTTTCTGGACGTTTTCCGTGAATTATCCGATCCGATCTATACGACTTTCGTGGCTGACGAGGAAAGATCGATCGCGAAAATTGCTCTCCGAGGTAAAGCTGGAAAAAAGGACATTGAAAAATTGCATGACAAGTTCTGGTGGGTCTGCTTGGGGTGGGAAAATCTGACTCCGAGAAGTGAGGAATATTATGCGGCTGAAATCAAAAAATATGCCAAGAAAAAAAATTTAGAAAAAATTATTGCCGAGATCGACGGGCGACCAAAAATGATCAGAGCAAAAAGGAAAAAGATTCTGGCCAAATATGGCCTGGGGAAAAATATCAAAGAACTGCTGGAAATTTTCGACAGATTCACCTATTTCCATGACTTGCGCAAAGAGATGCAGATGAGGACCGTTTTTGCTTTCAATCTGATATCGATCGAAATTGCCAAGAGAGCTGGCATCCAAGAGGATGAGCGTGAATTGTTCAATCATTGCGAGATGAAGGAAATCTTGGTCGGGAAAAAGATAGACCGGAAAGAAATTGAGGAAAGAAAAAAAGCTACATTGGTCTTGGTCACAAAAAGAGGAACAAAAATGCTAACAGGAGAAGCGGCGATTGACTACCGAGAAAAAGAGTTGCGCCAAGACCCAGGAAATATCAGTGAATTCAAGGGCACGGGAGTGACGAAGGGAAAAGTGAGTGCTAGGGTGAAAGTGTGCAACGGAGTGGATGATGCTTTCAAAAAAGTCAAAAGAGGCGACATTCTGGTGACTGGCATGACTCTGCCGGACTATGTCCCAGTCATGAAAATCGCCAGCGCTGTCATCACAAACGAAGGAGGCATCACTTGTCACGCGGCCATTGTTTGCCGCGAACTTGGATTGCCTTGCATCGTCGGCACCAAGATTGCTACGCAAGTTTTGCATGATGGGGATCTCGTGGAAGTGGACGCTGATAAAGGAATAGTGAAAATTTTGAAAAATTAAATAATTTAAATAAAAAAGTATATGGAAAAAATCAAAGTTGAGCAACACGGTTTTACGGCGTTTTCTTGGGCGGCCGGCTGGCTGTTCACGCTAGGCTTTTTGCATTTGGCGTTCTGGAAGGGTGTTTTGGCGATTGCGCTGTGGCCGTATTTCATTGGTCTTTTCGTGAGCAATTATTTAGCGCGGTAAATTTATGAAAACACTTGTATTTTTTGGCATGATCGCCGGATCGTACGCCGGAAGTTTCATTCCGCTTATTTGGGGCGGGAGCGCGTTTTC
>JAHFOP010000015.1:18579-19656 GCA_023261605.1 Candidatus Moraniibacteriota bacterium | reverse complement strand
AAGCGCATGAAGCTATCCGCCCAGCTTATCCGGAGAAAACGCCCGCCGAACTTAAGGACTCTCTTGAGCCTAGCCAGTATAAAATATACCGCCTCATCTGGAACCGCATGCTCGCAAGTCAGATGCAACCAGCCAGATTCAATTCTGTCAAAATGGATGTCGAAGCCAAAGCGAAAAAAAACAACTATCTCCTGCGCGCCAATGGATCAACTTTGATCTTTGACGGCTATTTGAAGGTCGCCAGTGATCAAGCTATTGTTGAAAATATTCTGCCAATCCTCCAAAAAGGTGATGCGCTTGACCTAACGGAAGCCGTGTCCACCGCCAAATCGACTACGCAACCGCCACGTTACAGTGAAGCGACGCTCATCAAGGTAATGGAAGAAAATGGCATTGGACGACCATCGACTTACGCACCAACAATCACAACCATTATCGAAAGAAAGTACGTCGAAAAAAACGAGGAACGACGGCTCTTTCCACAAGAAATCGGCACCTTGGTCAGTGATCTGCTGGTCGCCCATTTCACAGACATCGTCGACATTAAATTCACGGCTACCATCGAAGAAGAGTTTGATAAGATTGCTGACGGAAAAAGCGAATGGGTGCCGGTCATCCGGGCTTTCTATGAGCCTTTCCATAAGAACCTCCTTTCAAAAACAGAAGAAGTGAAAAAAGAAAGTTTTCAAGAAAAAATGAATCGCAGTTGTCCCGAATGTGGAGGGGATTTGATAATGAAATTCGGCCGCTTTGGAAAATTCATTGCCTGTTCCAATTATCCTAATTGCCGTTATACTGAGAAAACAGCCGAAGAAAAAGAACAGCAAGAAAAAATTGAAAAAGAAAATGGCATTGAAAAATGTGATCTTTGTGGCGCGCCCATGACCGTCAAAAAGGGTCGTTACGGAATGTTTTTAGGCTGCAGTGCTTATCCGGCTTGCAAAAATATCAAAAAAATCGAAAATAAGACCGGGGTTAAATGCCCCAAGTGCGGCGAGGGAGAAATCATTGAAAGGAAATCTAAGCGTGGAAGATCTTTTTATGGTTGCAACAGCTATCCCAAATGCGATTTTGCCC
>JAHFOP010000015.1:16433-18569 GCA_023261605.1 Candidatus Moraniibacteriota bacterium | reverse complement strand
CTCTTTTAAAAAAGAAAACGAGTAAATAAAATACGGCTGAAAATGTAGTAGCCATATGCACTATATGATAACTATCGATGACGTCATCAAAAATATCAGATTAAAGGTGGGCTCTAAAAATGAGGCCATGATTCGGAGTGCTTATGCGATGGCGGAAAAGGCTCATCGCGATCAAAAAAGGAAGTCCGGAGAAGATTACATTGCTCATCCGCTGCACACCGCCATGAATTTGGCCAAAATCGGACTGGGTGCCAGAACAATCACCGCCGGAATTTTGCATGATGTGCCGGAAGACACCAGCGTGACCTTGGAAGATATTGAAAAACAATTTGGCAAAGAAATTGCCTCTTTGGTTTCCGGCGTTACTAAGTTAGGAAAGATAAAATTGCGCGGCACTAAAGAAGAAAATTATTTGGAAAATCTCAGAAAAATGTTTTTGGCTATGGCCGCCGATATCCGCGTAGTCCTCATCAAGCTGGCTGACCGCTTGCACAACATGGAAACCCTTGGGAGCCTGCCGCCGGAAAAACAAGAGCGCATCGCACGTGAAACTCTGGAAATTTACGCCCCCATCGCCAACCGCTTGGGAATTGGAGATATCAAAGCTCGCTTGGAAGATTTGGCTTTTCAATATCTAGAACCGCAAAATTATGCCTTCGTGACCAATTTGGCCGCTGAGCAGCAAGAACAACGTAAAAAATATATCCAAAAGGTCGTGGTCGAATTGAAAAAAGAGCTGGGCAAAGAAGGCATCCGTATCATCGATGTTTTTGGTCGCACAAAACATATCTACAGTCTTTTCCAGAAGATGAAAAAACATGACATGGACATCGCCAAAATTTATGATCTGGTCGGAGTGAGGATAATCGTGCCGGAAATCGTCAATTGTTATGAAACGCTGGGCATCGTCCATAAAAAATATCGCCCTCTGGTCGGGCGCATTAAAGACTACATCTCTTTGCCCAAACCCAATGGTTATCAATCCATTCACACCACCATCTTCGGACCGGAGGGAAAATTCTTGGAAATCCAAATTCGCACCAAAAAGATGGACGATGAGGCGGAATTCGGAATTGCAGCACACTGGATATACGCGGAAAACAAACGCAGTTTCAAAGACATTCTCTTGCGTCGGAAAACCAAAGTGCCTGACCAAGAATTGATCTGGATCAAACAATTGCGCGAATGGCAAAATGAACTGGGCAAAGATGATCACGAATTTATGGAGGGACTGAAAATTGATTTTTTCAAAAATCACATTTTCGCTTTCACCCCGATGGGAGATATCATTGATCTGCCGGAAGAAGCCACGCCAATTGATTTCGCCTACCGCGTCCACAGCGAAATCGGCAATCGCGCCGTCGGCGCCAAAGTCAACGGACACATCGTCACATTGGATTATAAAGTTAAAAATGGAGAAATTATTGAAATTCTCACTTCCAAGGACCACAAAAATCCCAGTCGAGACTGGCTGCGCTTTGTTAAAACTTCAAACGCCAAAGCACATATCCGGAAGTTTATGAAAAAAGAAGGAATGATCTAGAATCCTATTTGATTTTCCCCAATATCCCATCCAACTCTTCCTGGGAATAATACTCAATCACAATCCGGCCACCCGTGCCGGATTTTTTTATTTTGACTTTTGTACCAAGAACCGAAGAAATTTCTTCTTCCCGATTTTTCATTTCCGGGTCAATGGTAATTTTTCTTTTATGCGTACGCACAGAAATCTCGCCAGTCAAACTTTCCGTCTGACGAACAGTCAGCTTATCTTTCAAAATCATTTCATAAAAAGCGCGTTGTTTTTCCGGATTAGGAATGGCTAAAAGTAATTTAGCATGGCCTTCGGTTATTTTTCCACTGTTCAAAGCTTTTTGAATTTCAATCGGCAAAGTCAAAAGCCGCATGCGATTAGCCACGACACTCCGGCTTTTGCCAACACGCCCAGCTATTTCTTCCTGGCTCAAATTGAATTCATCCGCCAATTTTTTGTAAGACGTCGCTTCTTCAATCAAATTCAAATCATGTCGCTGTACATTTTCAATGATGGCCAATTCAAATTTGTTTTGTTCACTGGCTTCCCTAACAATTACAGGAACATTTTGCAAACCGGCCAATTTGGCCGCTTGCAACCTC
>JAHFOP010000015.1:500-16423 GCA_023261605.1 Candidatus Moraniibacteriota bacterium | reverse complement strand
CGTTCACCCGCAATGAGCTCATAGCCACCCGCCTCTTTTTTGGTCACAATCAGTGGTTGGATAATGCCATGCGTTTTAATGGAATTGGACAGTTCTTGCAATTTTTCTTCGTTGAACTCTGTCCGAGGTTGATGCGGATTAGGAACAATTTCAGCGATAGAGATTTCTTGCACAGAACTTTTATCCATCGCCATCGCTGGTTCTTCCGCAACTTTAGGAGCGGACGTGGGCATGTGATCACTACCGCCGAAATAATTGAAATCTTCTTTCGGACCATCGATAGTATTGTTTGGATTTTGAGAAGCAGGTTTTTTTTGCGGGATAAGTGAAGAAAGTCCTCGTCCCAGACCATAATTTTGTGCCATTTTTTTATATTTAAATTTATACGCTAAATCCCTTTTTACTATTATTTTTGTCCAACTCAATAATTTCTCTTGCCAAATTTTTGTAAGCGCGTGCACCCTTAGACAGCGAATCGAAACTCAAAATTGATTTGCCAAAACCAGGGGCTTCCGCCAAGCGAACGCTGCGCGGCACAATGGAATCGAAAACGTGCCCCGGAAAATGATCTTGAATTTCTCGCACCACTTGGCGCGCCAGACGATTGCGCTTGTCATACATCGTGAGCAATGCACCCATAATTTTCAGATTCGGTTGCAAATTATCCCGCACCAGATCGATTGTGTTCAAAAGTTGGCTGAGTCCTTCCAAAGCGAAATATTCGGTTTGCACCGGAATGATGATTTCATCGCTAGCCACCAAACCATTAATCGTCAAAAGGCCAAGACTCGGCGGCGAGTCGATAATAATATAATCGTAGTTGGTTCGGATTTCTCTCAGCACATTGTACAGACGAAATTCGCGATTTTCCATATGCACCAGCTCAATCCCCGCTCCGGCCAAGTCCTGTGAAGCGGGAATAAGATCATGCCCGAAAGATTTGGTTCGGATGATAATTTTCGATGGGTGTTCTCCCATGATCATTGAGTGATACAAACTTTTTTCAATGTTGCGCACATCCAATCCTAAGCCCGATGAAGCATTGCCCTGCGGATCCAAATCACAGAGTAAAACAAACTTACCGGCGGCGGCCAGATAGGTCGCCAGATTGATGGCCGAGGTGGTTTTGCCCACTCCACCCTTTTGGTTGACTAATGAAATTATTTTTGCCATAATGTCTAAGTATTACTTCTATTGTACTACAGAAAGAAGCGGAACACAAAATAAGCCCGGGTGGCGGAACGGTAGACGCAGTGGACTCAAAATCCACCGATGGCAACATCATGAGAGTTCGATTCTCTCCTCGGGCACATAATACAGAAATACTTATTTTAATAAGTATTTAAATACCCACCTAGGTGGGTATTTGTTTTTTCCAATTTCTGTCAGATCACTTTACGCTGAAATAAGCCATCCTGCTTTTCTTTTTGGTTTTCAAGTCCAGCGCATACCACCCATAAGTACCTGCAGGTTTGTTTTTGGGTATTATATATGTAACTCCAAAATTTCCCTTGCTATTGGCTGTTACTATTTCAGGATCATAATAACCGCCGCCATATCTTGCGAAATATAAAGCTACCTTGTCGGACTTGGAAAACCGCTTGCCTGATTGATATAGAGCATCTCCTCCGTGCAGTTTGGTCTCAGAGTTTTTAATGGTCCTTTTTTTCTTAATCTCTTTCTTTTTACCCTCTTTTTTCTTGCCGCCTGAATCGGAGTTGTTAATGATGTAATTATAATCAGTTTCGCTACTGTCTGTCATGCCACTTTTTGTAGCTAAAGTTTTCAATGTAGTATTTTTTGAGATAGCGATTGGTAGAAAATATGCAGATGAAGATGCAGTCGGAGTGGTTCCATCAGTGGTGTAGCGGATAATGGCTCCGGAAGTCTCCGAAGATAAGGCGACCATTTGAGGATCGTTGTAAACACCTTCATTCGGGGTGGCAATGGGAGGAGACACAACGTCTGGAGATATGGCTAGAGTGGTAAAAGTTGTTTCTGATCCATAGGATGTGCCGGCTGAATTAGTGGCTTTAGTACGATAGTAGTATTTGGTGTTAGTAATAAGACTAGTCAGGTTGCAGGAGTAGTATCCAATCCCTCCAGCACCAGCATCACAAGAATTAGTGTAGTTACCGCTTGTCGTTCCCCATTCAATAGAGCGATCTGGATTATCATCTCCGATATCAACAATGTTTCCGTTGCCAATAGCAGCAGTACTGCCAATAGAAGTCGCACCCTGAGAAGTGACTGTCGGAGTTTTTGTCAGATCAACACACATATAACCAATGTCCCAAGTATTGGGAGCGCCTGGTCCATCTGGATTAAAAATACAGATTTGATTGGAATTTCCAGGGATGTTCGGCACATGGCCCAATTCATCCCGAAGAAAATCCGGACCTTCAGACGAAGGCACATCCAATTGAATACCTTTTACCTGATGAAAATTCCTATCGAACATATACACACTAGTTTTTCTATTAGGACTCACCCCCGCATTCGCAGCAACCAAAAAAATATCATATTTATCGCTATACACCCAATCAACACTGGCTGCTGCTCGAAAATTCAACAAATTAAAACTGGTTGACGGCTTGCCGGAAACAGCTTGAAAACCTGAAGCTGTAAGTTCTTCGACACTATCTTGGAAAAGCGGATTTAGTGAGCGCAGAATATACACGCCCCCAGATTCATTGCCAGAAGTGCTATTGATATATGGATCCTGTCCCGTCGTATCGGTATAAAGCATGTAGTAGTATCCCTCCAAATAAATAACACTCGGCTGTCCAGCACCATAATTACTGAAATAATTGTCGACAGCTAGATCATGCGGAGTCACAATTGGCAAACCACTATTTTGACGCGAGAAAGACCCCTGAATGCTCGCATTCGCGCTATCTGCCAATCCCACTTCAGTCGGAATATTAGGAACATAGTTAGGGTCGTCAGATGCAAGCTTGCCAGGATAAGCCAATCCGCCATAATACAAATGATATTGGCCTCCAACTTTGACAATCGAAGGATCGCAAGTGTGCAAACTGTCAAACTTTGAGCCATCCATGTCTCTAGTTGGTTCAAAAACCCAAATAGGCACACTCCACGGTCCGGACAAACTGCTTGCTTCGGAATAATAAATGGTATCACCGCTTCGTCCGCCACACCACCACACCCTGTATTTAGTACCATCATACACAGCTGCTGGCGCATAATCATAGGTAGCAATATTGCCCTTAGTATCATCCAAATGAGACAACACGCCTGAAAAAAATTCAGTCTGATTCGTCAGCTGGTACATAGCAGAAGCATGGTCAGCGGTCATAAAGACAACTGCTAAAAATACAACCAGTGAAGAAAATATTTTTATTTGTTTCATAAAAAAAATCACGATTAAGCTCCAATTCGTATGATAAATTTTTTATTTATACCGCAACGCTTCCAACGGGTCGATTTTCGAAGCGCGACGCGCCGGCACGATGCCAGTCAAGAGACCAACAAAAGCCGAGAAGGCAATGACAGAAGTGACAAACCACAAGGGACTGTAGAAAAGGCTGACTTTTTCTCCACCAAAATGACCGGCCACTAAATTAATAAGCAAGTTGAAAACTTGACCTTCCAGCCAACCAATGATAATACCCACCAGTCCACCCAAAAAACCCATAATTGTGGCTTCCATAATGAACATCCAGGAAATCATCGCGTCCGAGGCTCCGATAGATTTCATAATACCGATTTCTTCCGTCCGCTCGAGAAGAGTGATCGTCATGGTATTGAACATCCCGATGGCACTGACAATGAGCGCAATACAGCCAAAGAGCATCAAGATTATTTTGATGATGCCAAAAATTTTATTGGCTTGATCAACCGTATCCGAAATGGAAGAAACTAAAAATCCTAATTTTGTTATTTCCCCTTGAACAGAGGCCATAATCTTGCTCTCTTGGCACTTAACTTTCAGCTGGCTGAACGCCGGCGTCTTAATGCCGTCAAAAGCTTTTTCGTTCACATAAATCAAACTCTCGTCACTTTCAAAAACACCTAAAATTTTAAACTGCTTTTCAGGCATGTCTATTTTTTCACCACCGCCATCACTTGGCGTTTTTTCGCCGGTATTTTTTGGCATAGAGAAAGAAAGTGAGACATCTTTTCCGATCAGTTCCGCCGGTTCTTTACCGAAAACCTTAGTCGCCGCGGTAGAAATAGCTACGCCTGTCACGTTTTGATCATTTAGAAATACCCCAGTTGAGGCTTTGAGTCCACCCAATTTTATGTAATCCGGCGATGTCACCATAGCTGTGAAATCAGCGGAAAGATCATCAATATTTCCGCGCGTATCCAGCTGATACGCCGGACTGACACCCACCACGCCGCTGATAGCTTTTATCTTATCCACCGCAGATTGATCCATTAACACATCTTTGGAGCGATCTTGCATAACATCCAGCGTCAACAGCGAATCAGAAGTGGTAATTTTTTCCAAAAGCGTCTTTTGCAAGCCATAACCGAAAGAAACCAGAAAAAGAATCGCTCCGATACCGACACTCATACCTAGGATTGTCAAAAAAGTTCGCGACGGCCGCGCTTTGAACATGCGAGTGGATAATAGAAATAAATCTTTAAATTTCATTTATTTTATACATATTTTACGAATATTTCATGAGCATGATAATCTCAACTTCTCGAGAAACTTTTTCCGCCGTGATACTGTGCATCCCCATTCCGCCAACTTTTTTGGGAGCATCCAGTTTTTTCTCCAACTCTTCCCTATCGATCTTGTTCCTGATTCGCAGCCGTAAGAAAGCCACCAAAGTCACTTCTTCTTCCTTATCAACTTTCAGTTTAAACAGCTCAACTAAATAGTTCACCAACATTTTAGATGACTCGGTTTCATTTTTTTCAGTCAAAGCTCGCGAAATATTTGTGATTTCACTGACTCTCGAAATGAATGATTCCGCTCGTCTTTTGTTCCAATCCGCCCCTCCATTCTCATATTTCATGTCCAGATCATGGAACAATGTTTCTGCATCAATATTTTTAAATAGAAACTCTTTCAGATAACTTTCTGCCACCTGAATTTGCTCATGGCTGAGTTCTGATAAGATATGCGACATCAACTGATTAGCCTTGAACGGCACCATTAGAGATCCAATTTGGGCCAAACTTAAGTTTTTGAAAGTCCGCATGAGCAATTTCATTTCATTGGACAGTTCTTCGTATTTGACATCCGGGATATCCTTTGCTTCTATTGGACGCTTTTCCGTGTTGACTTCTTCCTTGACAACTCGCCCATCTTTCATGTAAATAATCCTGTCGGCAAAATGGAGATGTTCCGGATTGTGCGTGACCAAAATGATAGTTTTTTTGTCCACCTCATTCAATTCTTTCAAAATCCTCATCACATTTTCCGATGACTCGGAATCAAGATTACCCACAGGTTCGTCGGCAAAAATGATTTGTGGATTGTTAATGAGTGATCTGGCAATAGACACCCTTTGACGTTGACCGCCGGAAAGCTCGCTGGGAAACTTTTTGGCCTGTTCCACAATACTGAAGCGATGCAAAAGTTTTATCCCCTCCTCTTGTCTCTTGTCAGTCGGCTCGCCACGGAAAACTTTTGGCAGACACACGTTTTCCAAAACAGAGAGAGACGCGATTAGATAGAAAGCCTGAAAAACCATTCCGATGCCGACTTGATGCAATTCCACCATGTCCTTTTTGGATATCTGTGATAAATTCCTGCCTTCTACCGTGACTTGTCCTTCAGTCGGCGCTTGAAGCCCCGACATGGAATAGAGCAGAGTAGATTTGCCGCACCCGGACGGGCCATAAATGATGACGTATTCTTTGGGATAAATTTTCACACTCACATCAAAAAGCGAGCGCACTTCATTCTGCTTGCCCTTGTTATAGATCACTTTCAGATGATCAACTTGGATAATCGGCTCGTTCATTTAGGATTATCTTCTTTATTTTTTATCTATTTTAATTATACCTTTTTTTTGAGAATCGACAATCCTCTTGGGTCACTATTTTCACTTCACAAACTCCCGCACTGCCTGCAAAATCCCATCTTCCGAGAGTCCGGCCAGAGCCAAGATTTCTTCGCGCGTGCCGTGCGGCAAAAAGACGTCGGGCAAGCCGAGATTTTTGACTTTAACATTCAATTTATTATTCAGCACAAATTCTGAAACCGCACTGCCTGCTCCGCCAGAGATGACATTATCTTCTACGGTGATGAAAATTTTATGCGTCTTGGCCAATTTTTCTAACAGTTTTTCGTCCAGTGGCTTCACGAAGCGCATATTAACCAAGGTTGCATCCAATTCTTCTGCCACTTTTTTACAGCTCTCAAGTAATGTGCCGAAAGCCAAAATGGCGATATTTTTTCCGTCGCGAGATATCTTAGCTTGCCCAATTTCAATTTTTTCATGCTTCCCAATGTCAAATTCATCCGCACCTCCCCCGCGCGGATAACGCACCGCCGCAGGTCCGTCATAATTGAAACCGGTTTCAAGCATAGCGTAGCACTCATTTTTATTGCTCGGCGCCATAATCACAAGATTCGGCACCATGCGCATAAATGACAAATCAAAACTGCCGGCGTGCGTCGCGCCGTCCGGCCCAACAATGCCCGCCCGATCAACGGCTAAAAGTACATTCAAATTTTGCAAAGCAATGTCATGAATGAGCTGATCATAAGCCCGCTGCAAAAATGATGAGTAGATTGCCACAACTGGTTTTTTTCCCGCTACCGCCATACCCGCGGCCAGTGTGAGGGCATGTTGTTCGGCAATACCCACGTCATGATAACGCTCCGGAAATTTTTCCTTGAACTCAACCAATCCCGAACCATGACACATCGCGGGCGTGATGGCGTGTAACTTTTTTTCTTTTTTGGCGCGTGCGACTATCCATTCAGAAAAAACATCCGTATAGCTCAAGCTTTTTTGTTTGCCGGGAATGTTTTTGCCCGTCACTGTATCAAACGGCTTCACGGCGTGAAAGCTTAAGCGATCATTTTCCGCGGGCGCATAACCCTTGCCTTTTTTGGTCAGAACATGCAAAAATTTCGGGCCTTTGATTTTTTTCAAATTTTGCAGCACTTCCGCCAAAGCCTCGACATCGTGACCGTCAATTGGTCCATAATATTCAAAACCCAACTCTTCAAACAATGTCCCTGGCACAATCATGCCTTTCGTGTGCGACTCCGCCCGCATCAAAATTTTTTTAAGTCGTGGCGCAGCTTCAAAAATTTCTCGACCTTTGGCACGAGTTTTAACATAGGCAGGGGAAGAGATGAGACGCGTCAAATATTTCCCCATACCACCGACATTTGGCGAAATTGACATCTTGTTGTCATTTAGGATGACCAGCATATCCAATGCCGCATCCCCAGCGTGATTCAGGGCTTCGAGAGCCATACCACCAGTCAACGCCCCATCTCCGATAATCGCAATGATTTGTGTTGGATTTTTTTTACCTCTTTCGGCAATAGCCATCCCAGCAGCAGCCCCAATAGAAGTGCTGGAATGACCCACATTGAAAGCATCGTATTCACTTTCTTCTCTGCGCGGAAACGGCGCCAATCCGCCTTTCTTCCTAATTGTATTCATGCGGTCACGTCTCCCAGTTAAAATCTTGTGTGGATAGCTCTGATGCCCCACATCCCAAATCAATTTGTCTTTCGGTGTGTCAAAAACATAATGCAAAGCCACGGTGAGCTCCACCACACCCAAATTTGACCCAAAATGTCCACCTGTCACCGCCACACTATCAATCAAAAATTGCCGCACTTCGTCCGCCAGTTCCGACAACCTTTCTTTCGGCAATTTCCGTAGGTCGGCCGGCAGATTTATTTTGTCTAATAATTTTCGAGGATTTTTTTTCATAAAGTTATGCCTTACCCGCTAACTGTCCGCAGGCGCCTTGAATCTCTTCACCCAAACTTTTGCGAATCGTCACACTCAAATTTTGATCTAACAAATAATTTTTAAATTGCAACGTATGTTCTTTGGAAGAAGGTTGGAATTTCGTGTCAGTTGAATTGTATCGGATAAGGTTGATGTGCAGAAGTTGCAATTTACCAATTGATTTCACAAACTTCGCCAAATCTTCCGCGTCTTTTTGACTGTCATTGATGCCAGCCAACATCACGTATTCCAAAAAAACTTTTCGGTTCGACAATTCAAAATATTTTTTCAATGCTTCGCGAATAGCTTCCAAATTATTCTGACGGTTGATTGGCATGACTGCGCTTCTTTTTTCATCCGTTCCGAAATGCAATGACAACGCCAAGTTCACTTGTGGGAATTCCCGCGCCATTTTTTCAATGCCTGCCGGGATGCCTGCGGTCGAAACTGAAAGGCTGCGTGCGCCAAAGCCAAATAATTTCGGATCAACCAAGTCACGCAAACTTCGGCTAACTTCTTCCCAATTCAGAAATGGCTCTCCCATGCCCATATAGACTATAGTTGATAATTTTTGGTTTTTAGTTTTTAGTTTTTGAATCCAAAACAAAACTTGGTCGGTGATTTCCTCGGCATTGAGATTGCGAATAAATCCCATCTTTCCGGTTGAGCAAAATTCGCAACCAAGTGGACAACCGACTTGCGACGAGACACACACTGACCAACTATCCTCCAGAGGAGAAATCAAAACTGTTTCAATCAGATTGCCATCTGACAATTTCAGAAGTGCTTTCGCTGATTTTTTGTCCTTGGAAAATAGGATTTTTTCGACATCAAAAGATAATACTTTCAACTCTTTTTCCAGCTGTTCGCGCAGCTCCTTGCTCAGAGTGGAAATTTCCGCAAAACTGGAAACCCCCTCTTGATAAATAGCTTGCCTGATCTGCCTCACTCGAAATTTTAATTGGCCATTCTCCGCTAAGAAATGTTCCAGTTTTTTAATATTCATAAATTACAATTTTACTACTCTGCAAGTTATTACGCTAAGTATAACACCAGAGAAGAAATAACCATCACGGCAATGAAGGCCACTGCCAACCAACCAAAGATTCTAACCCAAGTCGGATTAGTTTCCGCTCCCATTATCTTTTTATCATCGCTAACAATCATAATGGCCGCCAAAAGCGGCAAAGAAATGACACCATTGAGAAACGCGGAGTAGTACAGCGCGGCAATCGGATTAATCTGAAAAAAATTAAGAGCCAGCCCAACTAGAATGGAAACGATAATGACCAAGTAGAATCCCTTGGCCCGCGTAAATTTTTCTTCCAAACCTTCGTGCCATTTCATGATTTCAGACAAGGCGTAAGCTCCGGATCCGGCCAGAATTGGCACCGCCAAAAGTCCCGTCCCAATTATGCCCAAAGCGAAAAGCAGATAAGCATAATCCCCCGCCAATGGCCTGAGAGCCAAAGCCGCTTGCTCGGCCGAACCGATATTGTGAATTCCATTCTTAAACAAAACTTGCGCAGTAGTCACAATAATAAAGAAGAAAACTACATTCGCCAAAATCATCCCCGTTCCCACATCGGTTCTCATTTTGGCGATTCTGTTTTCCATAGTTCGCCCGTCTTTTTGACGCAAATTGCGAAATATTTTTTTGTCCTTTTTGTTTTCTTCAACTTCTTCTGAAGTCTGCCAAAAGAACAAATAGGGCGTAATGCTAGTACCAAACACGGCAATGATTGCAAAAATATATTCTCGATTGAAACTGATACTCGGAATGACAGCTGCCGCCAAGATAGCATTCCAATCAGGTTTAATTATAATACCAGTTATCACATAAGCCACCACCGAAACGGTCAGCCATTTTAGAATTTTAACGTATGTACAATAACCAACTAAAACCTCCAACATAATTATCAACGCAGCAAACGCCATCGCTGCTATATAAAAATTGATGTGGACAAGCAGCTGCAAAGATTTCGCCATCGCCCCAAGATCCGCTCCAATATTGATCACATTAGCCAAAATGAGAATGGAAACTATGATCATCATCGTCTTTTTTTTATAATGTTTCTGCAAAACACCGGCTAGACCTCGATTAGTGACGATGCCAATTCTCGCGCAAGCTTCTTGGATGGCCATCATCATCGGCAAAATCCACGCCGCCATCCATAGAAGTCCCAGACCGAATTGCGCTCCCACGGAAGAGTATGTCCCAATGCCGCTAGGATCATCATCCGAGGCTCCAGTTATCACGCCAGGACCCAACGCCCGAAAAAAAAGATAGAACTTTTTCCAAGGATTATTTATCAAATTTGCCACCTTGACCACTTCCGTTTCTGCAATAAGCCACGTGCCATCAATAGCGCTCACGGCTTTCACCTCTCCTAAAACGACGAGTTTTTTCGCCATGATCAGTGGGATTCCGGCTCGCTGACGAAATTCAGACAAAGTGAAGAACTTTCCTTGCGGTGATTTTTCAACTGTTTTATTTTCCATTTTTATTTTTTTATTTCAATTGATTATCTTGGCTAAATTTCATCTCCCATTCCGCTTTGCAGTTCCATCCACACATCTTCCGGCACAAAAATCTCCCTATCTTTTGGACTCACTCCTGGATATATCCATGCACTAATAATTTTAACTTTACTCATAGATAAATCATTTTGCAAATTTTTTATTCTCAAACTCTGGCTAGTACTTTTGCTTTTTTGGTACATCACCCACACCTCACGCTTCATTTTTTTGCTGTCTTTCCGCTGCATCACCGCTGTCGTTTCCGGTGCGATGCCATTTTCAGTTCTTTCGGGTCGACGCACGATTTTTTTGATCGCAGTCGGGCTGAGACCATATTGCAAAAGCTTGTACTTGGCATGGTTGGTCCAGAAATAATAGCGGTCATTTTTAATCGCACGGATATCCATCTTATTCAACAGTTACGGATTTGGCCAAGTTCCTTGGTTTATCCACATCTTTCTTATTGAGAACCGCCATGTGATAGGCAAAAAGTTGCAAAGGAATAACAGCCAAAATCGGCGTCAACATTTCCAATGTTTTGGGAATGTAAATGACATCATCAGCAACCTTGGCGATCTCTTTGTCACCCCTGGTGGCGATTGCGATAACCTTTCCCTTCCGAGCTTTTATTTCTTGGATGCCGCTGAAGTTTTTTTCATAGACGCTGTCACTCGGTGCCACAAAAACACACGGAAAATTTTCATCTATCATCGCAATCGGACCATGTTTCATTTCCCCACTGGCAAAACCCTCTGCATGCAAATATGTCAGCTCTTTGAGCTTAATTGCCCCTTCGAAAGCGATTGGGTGATTATATTTTCTGCCAAGATAGGCGAAATTTTTATACTTGTGATATTTTTTAGCAATTTTCAAAATTTCTTTATCTTCTGCTAAAATCTGTTTTATTTTACTAGGTATCCGCTCCAGTTCTTTGATTATTCTTTGTCCCGTAACGAGTGACATCTGACGTTGACGGCCAAATAAAACTGTGATGAGAGCCATCACCGCTAATTGAGAAGTGAAAGCTTTAGTTGAAGCCACCGCGATTTCCGGCCCGCTGTGGGTATATACTCCCGCATCTGTTTCACGTGCGATAGTCGAACCAACCACATTCACAATTCCTAATGTGAGCGCGCCCTTTTCCTTCGCTTCCCGCACCGCCGCCAAAGTGTCAGCCGTTTCTCCGGATTGTGAAATTGCAATCAAAACTGTTTTTTCATCTATCACAGATTTGCGATAGCGAAACTCATGAGCATAATCAACTTCAGTTGCGATGCCAGCATATTCCTCCAGCATACACGCACCCACCATTCCAGCTAAGCGCGCTGTGCCACAAGCCACAATCATGATCTTCTCAGCTTCTCTGATTCGCGCAATCACATTCTCGATACCGCCCAATTTGGCCGCGCCTTTGGCACTGATATAGCGTCCTCGAATGCTGTCCAAAATGGCTTCCGGCTGCTCAAAAATTTCTTTGAGCATGAAATGATCAAAGCCTTCTTTTTGAGTACGCTCAACCGTCCAATCAAGAATGGTGACATCTTTTTTGACGCTTTTATTCTTAATGTTAGTCACCGTGAAACCATCTTTTTTAATCTCCGCCACTTCGCCATCATCGAAATAAATGACCTTGTCCGTGTGTCTTACGATTGCACTTGTGTCCGACGCAATGATATATTCACCTTTCCCGATTCCCAGTACCAACGGACTGCCATTTCTAGCGACAATAATTTTGTCCGGTTCTCGGCTGCTGATAATCGCCAAGCCGTAAGTTCCTTTGATGAGTTTCAATGCTTCTAAGACTGCCGTTTTAAAATCCACCTTTTTGTTGAATTCTTCGACCAAATGAGCGACGACTTCCGAATCAGTTTCGGAAGAAAATTTATGCTTTTTTTTAATCAGAAATTCTTTCAGTTCTCGATAGTTTTCAATAATACCATTATGCACCACGCTAATATTATTCTGGCAATCATTATGCGGATGTGAATTCTTGTCGCTCGGCTTGCCATGTGTCGCCCAACGCGTGTGTGCAATTCCAATTTCGCCGGAAATATTCCTTTCGCCAATCTTATTCTCCAATTCTTGGACTCGTCCAACAGATTTGATTGTGCGCAGACGCTCGCCGTCAATCACAGAAAGGCCGGCACTATCATAACCGCGATATTCTAATTGGCGCAACCCCTCAAGAAGAATCGGACAAGCTTTTTTATTCCCGATATATCCTACGATTCCACACATAATTTTTTTGTTTAAATTAATTTAAAATTTACATTTTTGAAAAAATTCCCCAATTACTATGGCTATCCATTATCTTTCGTCTTCATTATGATATCAACTGCCTCCATTAGATCTTTTGCCTCATAACCAACTATATTATTCACGCATCTATCGTCCTTTATATTGGTTCTATTTATCCAAATTGTTATTACTTCGCTGTTTGTTTTTTCAATTTTTTCTAAGTTTTCTATTTTATCATCAATAAGAAATATTTTTTCTTGTTCTGCTGATTCATCTTTTCTAATTATTTTTGATATAATGTCCATCTTATTCCGCTCATCAATTATAATTTCTGAAAAATATCCATCAGTTCCAGAACCAAATATTTTATCTTCCTGAAATTTTATGTCCCCATAACTTAACAATATTAAATTTCTCTTTGAAAATGTTTTCAAAAAAATCAAAGCATCAGGAAAAACATAGTCTTTCAATTCTTTCAAAAAAATATTCGCCTCTGATAATATTTTTTTCTGACACATCTTGTCATCTTTTACTAAAAATGCGACTGCTCTTTCGGGCTTGTAGGTGATACCTCCGACTTTAGGCGCGCCGGAAAATATTTTTCCGTGCTCTTTTATCCTTTGATTTGATATTCCATTTTTTGAATATATTTCATTTAGATCAAAAACAAATTTTTTTGTATCTAATATGACACCATCGAAATCAACAAATATTTTCATACTTTTTCGACTAAATGATATCGCGAATAATGTTTTCGTATTCACCCAGTTCCATGATCATCATGATGACTTTGGCCAATTTTTCACCGTCATGACGAATGAAGGAGTGTTTCCGAGAAAGCAAATCTTTTCGCGAAATTTTAATCCTATTCTCCTGAACCAAATCAGCTTTCACCACTTTACACTTTCTTTTTTTCTTCTCATCCAGCGTTACCAGCGAGTGTCGGCCCTCCAATGTTTCATATTTTGCCACCAATTCTTTGGGGAGCAAACCAGTGTTATAGGTGACAAAATCAATTCTGTCTTTGCCAATATGACAGTTGATTTCTGCTACATATTTATCCAAATCATAACCCATGGTCTGACCTTTCTTATTTGTCAGATTGCAGTTATAGATAACTTTAGCTTTTGATTTTTCTATGGCCGCCGAAATTCCACTCACCAAAAGATTCGACACGATGGAACCATAATGATCCCCCGGACCGATGATGATGAAATCAGCCTTCTCGATTCTTTCCAGCGCTTTTTTATAGGCTTTCACGGGGTGATCCAGCGTGATTTTTTTGATCCCATATTTGTGGATATCTTCGTCATAATCCAAAACTTTTTCTCCCTTGAGAATTTTTCCGTTTTTAAGATGAATGACGAGTCGCATATCCTGATTGGTCACGGGCAATACCTCCCCTTTGGCGTCCAAAATTTTGACAGCTTCTTCCACGCCACTCGAAAAACTGCCAGTGATTTTTTCCAAAGCACTGAGAAGCAGATTGCCCAAATTTTGACCGTGCATCCCGCCATTGCCAGAAAATCGATAGTTCATCAGCTGACGCAACGTATCAGAGGAATCACTCAGTGCCACCAGGCATTGCCGAACATCTCCCGGCGGGAGGACTCCCAACTCATCCCGCAATCTGCCGGTCGAACCTCCGTCGTCCGCCATCGACACAATGGCTGAAATGTTGATCGGATATTTTTTGAGGCCAGAGAGCAATGTGAAACTTCCCGTCCCGCCACCGATTGTCACGACATTTTTTGTCAACATATTATAATATTAAATAAATCTATCCAGCACTTCTTCGGCCTTTTTCAAATCCTCCGGCTTGCCAATCGGCTGCCAGGCACGCGCGGCATGAATTTTTATCTTATGATTTTTTGCCATGTTCGCCATCGTCTGTGGCAGGCCAAATTCGCCACCGCCAATCGAAACCAGCTCGTAATCAAAGAACCGCTTATCCAAAACATACACGCCGACATTGGCCAATTTGTGTCGGGATTTCTTCGGTTTTTCAATCACTTCCAGCATGCATCCATGCCCATCATCTTTGATCATGCCAAACAGGCTTGGATCAGCCACGGCGTGTCCCATGATAGCCAGATCATATTTTATCAGATCTTCCAAGTCTTTTTTATGATAGAGATCATCTCCCATTATGACCAAAAATTTATCCTTAATGACGCTCCGCGCCAAGTGCAGTGCCCCGCCAGTACCATTGAGATCGCTTTGGAAAACATAGATAATACGACGGCCATTATAATAATTTTTGAAATGCGAAATGATATGCATGCTATGATAACCCACGATGAAAATGATTTCCTTAATCTTTTTGGGCAAAGCATTGATCTTATATTCCAAGATCGGCTTGCCTTTCAATTTGAGCATCGGTTTGCTCGTAGTGGCCGTCAATTTACCCATCCTTTTCCCCTTACCAGCCGCGAGAATGACTGCTTGCATAATATTTCGTGTTAACCTGATTAAATAACTATGTTAACTAATTTTCCTTTCACAAAAATAATTTTTTTAACCTCTTTGTCAGCGATATAATTTTTTATTTTTTCGCTTCCCAGCGCCACCTGTGCCGCCTCTTCTTCAGAAATTCCCGCGCTAACCATGACCATATCCCGCACTTTGCCATTCACTTGCAAAACTAGATTTATCTCCTCGTCTTGCGTTCTCGCCTCATCAAACTCCGGCCAACTTTGTGAGAAAACAGATTCTTTGTGCCCCAGCACTTCTTGCCAAATTTCTTCGGCAATGTGTGGTGCAAAGGGCGAAAGTAAAATGATTAAAATTTCAAAATCAGTGGCAACTATTTTTTCTTGCTTTTCCATCTCATTCACCAAAATCATGAGAGCTGAAATAGCCGTATTGAATCGAAAATTTTCTATATCCTCATTAACCTTCTTAATGGTTTTATTCAAAAGTATTTCAAATTTTTGATTTTTAACTTGCACTTTTGACTTTTGACTTTTGACTTTTAACTTTATTTTCCAGACTTTCTCTAAAAACCTCCTTACCCCAACGATATTATTTTCATTCCATATTACTGCATCTTCCAAGGGTGCTGCGAAAAGCATATAGGCGCGCACTGAGTCTGCCCCGAATTTTTCCACCATTTCATCTGGATTAACAACATTACCCTTTGACTTGGACATTTTTTTACCTTCTTTGTCTAACACCATCCCTTGATGGCGCAACTTCAAAAACGGTTCATCAAAATCCAAAAGGCCGATCCGATGCATGGCTTTCACAAAAAATCTG
>JAHFOP010000015.1:0-490 GCA_023261605.1 Candidatus Moraniibacteriota bacterium | reverse complement strand
GTATGTTCCGCGCCACCGATATACACGTCCACCGGAAGCCATTGCGCCATTCTTCCCTTCGAACAAAATTCTTTGTCATTGTGCGCGTCCGGATAACGCAAAAAATACCACGAAGAATCAACAAAGGTGTCCATGGTGTCATATTCAGCGACCCAGCCAGTTCCAAAAATTTCTTCCGTCCGTTTTTTGAGTTCCTCTGATTTGGCTAAAGGCGAAATTCCGGTTGGCACGAAATCAACATCCGTCGGAAGTTTCCACGGCAAATGTTCTGCCGGCACCAGATGCGCTTCCCCATCCGGAGAATAGACAATTGGAATCGGACAACCCCAATACCTTTGCCTTGAAATTGACCAGTCCCGCAGACGATAGTTTGTTATTTTTTTACCAAGTTTTTTCTCTTCCAGCCATACTGACATTTTTTCGCGCGCTTCTTCGGATTTCAAACCATTAAACTTTTTTGAATCAAGCAATATCCCATCCTCCGTAAAGA
>JAHFOP010000014.1:15282-19929 GCA_023261605.1 Candidatus Moraniibacteriota bacterium | reverse complement strand
GTGGCCAAGAAAACACTCGATAAGATTGTCGCCCGGGCGGATATTTTGGAAAACGGCAAAGGAGCGGTGCTCTATCGAAAACTGGATTTGCCAAAAGTCAGCTATGAATTGTTTTTTGACCTCGAAGATGATCCAACACAAGAATTTGTCTATCTTCATGGAGTGTATGAGAGAAATGGAAAAACAGAAAGGTTCTTGGATTTTACGGCCAGAGAAAATTCTTTGGAAGCGGAAGAAGCTGCTTGGAAAAGATTTTGGAAATATATCCACTCACTACCAAAAGATGATTTTGCGGTCTATTATTATTCCCATCACGAAAAAACCACCTATCATAAAATGCAGAAAAAATATCCGGCTGTCATTTCTCCTGAAGAACTTTCTGGGTTTTTCGGCAATCCGAACGTGATTGATCTCTATAAAATAGTTTTGTCAGATACGGACTGGCCGCTTGGCAGTTATTCCATCAAAGAAATCGCTCAGTACCTTGGATTTTCCTGGCGCGATGAAAGTCCGTCCGGCGCACTTTCTATCCAGTGGTTCAATCAATATCTTGAAACCAAGGAACAAAAGGACTTACAGAGGATTTTGGATTATAATGAGGATGATTGCAAAGCGACGATGGTTTTGAAGGATGAATTAGATAGGTTGGATAATTTGATGTAGAAAATAATTAAAAAAATGAAACTTGATACCTGGGAAATTTTTAAGGCCTTTTTTAACCCGACGTTTGTCAAGATTCTTTTGTTCGCTATTGTGGTGGCGATAATTTTTAGAATAATAAGAATATTGATTGACAGAAAGCTGAAATCGATGGAATCCGTAAGCTTGAAATCCTCCACTTTTGTTATCATCGCTCTGGGTCTAGCCGTCGCTATGTTTTTATTATTAAGATAATAACAATTAATTTTTTCATAAAATATATGAACTACGACATTCATAAGATTGGCGGGATAATTTTGAAAGACAAAAAACTTTTAGTTACGCGGTCGAAAGGCAAAGATGTTTTTGTTGCGCCGGGCGGAAAAGTGGAAAAAAATGAGACAGCTGAAGAGGCGCTGACGCGGGAACTGAAAGAGGAGATAAGTATTGAGATAAAGAAGGATACTCTCAAGGAGTTTGGAACTTTCTATGCGCCGGCGGCTGGGAAAGAAGATAGTATGCTGCGAATGGATGTCATAATTGTGAAAGATTGGGAAGGAGAAATCGCGCCGGCGAGCGAGATAGAAGAGATTATTTGGATAGATTCAAACTATCCGAAAGATATAAAAATCGGCTCTATATTCGAACACGAAGTCATCCCGAGGCTAAAGGAAGGAAACTTGATTACGTAATTAATTACTTACATAAAAAATATGGACAAGAAAAAAATATTTTTAAACACAGTGAAATGGGGATTTGTTTTGTGGCTCATTGGGTATGTGTTGGGGATGGCGCTTTTTCCAATCGTGCCGACTGACTCGATTGGTTGGGTCATTCTGCCTTTTGGCGTGGCCATCACTCTTTGGGTGCTCATGAAAAAGATCGAGCGGGAAAAATTTCAATGCTATTTCGGATTGGGATTGGTTTGGACCGTGATGGCCATTGTCCTGGACTATCTTTTCATCGTGAAACTTTTGCAGCCGGTCGATGGATATTATAAGCCGGATGTCTATTTCTATTATTTGCTAACGTTTATTCTGCCAATAGCAGTTGGTTGGTGGAAGATGAAAAAAGTGACGCAAAAATAATCACGCCATTAACTGCCGGCCCGATTCTTAAAACAAAAAACACATGCACATCGAAACAAAAATCAAACGGCGGATTTACATTTTCCTGGCCATCCTTTTGGGAATCCTTTTGGCGGTGATCGCTTATGCCTTGGTTGAAAAGGCGCACATCAACAGGCTGCTGGCGGCCGGAGAAGTGCCGAAGCAGGTTGGCGAGCACTGGTATCTGCCACCCAGTGTGGCCGGTATCTTTCTCGTCGGTGGGATGATGCTTGGCTATGTCTTGGGCGTCAGATGGTGGCAGATCATCTATGTGGAAAAACGCCGAGGGCGAAAATTGAAATAATTAGTAGAACAATATTTATGCGCGATTTTTTTTCTCAACTTTTGAAAAAGCTAGTGCAGATTTTTTCCGGTCGCAATCTGAGGTGGCATTTTTTGGCGATTGTTCTCACTTTCATCATTGTGGAAACGGGATTTGATTGGAAATTTTTCGTTTTCGTCTCAGGTGTTTCTTGGCGCTCAGCTTTTTTTCCGGCTCTTGCCATAGGAGGACTGTTGCCGATCATTTTGCCGCTGGTTCTTCTGCTGGGCGCGTATCTGACTAAAAACAAAAGGACGCTCACTCTGGGGATAGTTGAGGCGCAAGCAGTCATTTTGGGAAGCTTTGTTTCCAGTTTGTATAAAACTTTCACTGGTCGCCTTCAACCGCCGGTACATTTTCATTCTGTTGCCACCAAGATTGCTGGTTTTGCGGACAACAGCCATGCCTTTCAATTCGGTTTTTGGCGGCACGGAATTTTTTGGGGTTGGCCGTCGTCGCACACGACCTTGGCTTGCGCCATGGCCGCCGCCGCTTGGGTCATGTTTCCCCAAAACAAAATCGTGAGAACGATTGCTTTTTGCTACGCTATGTATGTCGGTCTCGGCGTGGCAGTCACCAGCATTCATTGGTTTTCTGAAGCGGTGGCGGGTGCTTTGATTGGCATCGCAATTGGGATGGTGGTGGGAAAGAGTTATGTCAAAAAGGCCTAAAACAATGTCAAAACACATCTCCTGACATCAAAAAATTTTGAGAGATGTGTGAAAAAGTGTATAATAGAACAAGTGATAGTGAAAACAAAATGCCTAAAACAAAAGTAGCCAAAAATAAAACGCATACACTCATCATTTCTGATTTGCATCTGGGGTCGGGCGTGAGCCAGCCGGAGAAAGTTTTGAAATTGCTCAAAAGTTTTTCTTTTCGGAAACTCATTTTGCTCGGAGATGTTTTTGATAGTTTGGATTTTCGTCACTTATCTCCTGAGAGCTGGGAGCTGCTCAATTATATCGGGCGCATTTCCCGCGACAAAAAAGTGCGCTGGGTCAAAGGCAATCATGATGATGGCATGTCGGAACTTTTTGGTTCGCTTATGAATGCTCAGATTTATGAAAATTACACTTGGCAATTCAAGCGAGAAAAATATTTGGCTATGCATGGCCATCAATTCGATCGTTTTTTGATAGACAATGTGGTGCTGAGTCGCTGGGCGACAATCGCTTATGATTTCATTCAGCGAATAGACTTTAAAGACAGGCGCATCAGTCATTTTGTCAAAAGAAAAAGCAAAGGGTGGCTCAGGCTTTCAGAAAAAGTGGCGGCGGGCGCGATGGCCGAAGCGCGGGAGCAAGGTGTTAAATATGTTTTTTGCGGTCACACGCATAAAGCTCTGGAAAAAACCAAAGGTCAGTATGTTAAGTATTATAATTCTGGCTGTTGGACGGACACGCCCTGCACTTTCATCACCATCGATGAAAATGATATTGAGATTAGAGAATATTAAGTCAGCCTAAGATGTAGCATATTTATGTTTAAAGAATTCAAAAAATTTCTGTTGCGGGGAAATGTGGTTGATCTGGCTGTCGGTGTCGTGGTCGGAGCCGCTTTTGGCACGGTGGTGACGGCCTTGGTGAGCGATCTTTTGACGCCTTTCATCGCCGCGGTGGCCAAGGTGCCGGATTTTTCCGGTTTGATGTTCACCTTGAACGGCAGTCAGTTTAAATATGGCCATTTCATCAATGCGCTGATTTCTTTTTTCTTGGTGTCGTTCGCAGTTTTTTTCTTTGTGGTCAAGCCGATGAATCTTTTGGTGGCTCGTTCGCGAAAAGGTGCGCCAATCGATCCAACGACTAAAAAATGCCCGGAATGTTTGAGCGAGATTCCTGCCAAAGCCAAGCGATGCGCGCACTGCGGCCAAGCAGTCGAAGAAAAGAGGAATAAAACAGAAAGAATAAAATAGTTTTTTTATGCATCGAAAAAAAGATGAAAATATTGGAGTCACACAAAATGTGCCTGGACTTTTTGGACTTTTACGCCGTTATACCGGCGTGATTGTTCTTTTGTTCGTTTTGACGATTGCGGCCAATGGACTGAGCATTTCAGTGCCGAAGATTATTGCCCGCGCCATCGACTCTTATACCAGCGGCAGTTTCAATATGAATTTTCTCATTCTGGAATTTTCTGTCATCGCGGCGCTCATTTTCATCTTCACCTATTTGCAAAACATCGTGCAGGTTTTGGCCTCAGAGCGAGTGGCGAGGGACATGAGAAATGAAATTGCGGCCAAAATTTCTGTCCAACCCTATGCTTACATTGCCAAAATCACACCAGCCAAACTTCTAACCAACTTAACTTCGGATGTGGATGCCATTAAGACGTTTGTTTCGATAGCAGTTTCTTCTGTTATCTCGTCCGTCTTTTTGATTGTTGGCGTTTCAGTTTTGCTGTTGGTCACTGATTGGAAATTGGCCTTGGCAGTTCTTTCAATTATGCCAATACTCGGAGGATCATTCTTTTTTATTTTTCGAAAAGTGCGTCTTCTTTTCACTCGATCGCAAGAAGCCATTGATTGGTTGAACAGAGTGATTAGCGGCAGTATTCTCGGAGCGGCACTTATTAGAC
>JAHFOP010000014.1:0-15272 GCA_023261605.1 Candidatus Moraniibacteriota bacterium | reverse complement strand
AAATTTCTAGCAGCTAACCTGGAAGCAAAAAACATCAGTTTGGAAATTCTGGCACTTTTTTCGACGCTTATTCCAATCATTACCTTGCTGACTAACATTGCCACGCTGATCATTGTTGTTCTAGGCGGACATTTTGTGATTACAGGCGCAATGTCGCTGGGAAATTTCACTGCTTTCAACACTTATTTGGCCATTCTAATTTTCCCGATTATTATTTTAGGTTTCATTAGCAATATTATCGCGCAGGCACAAGCCTCCTATATGCGTATTTTGCAAGTGTTGGATGCGCCAGTGGAAAAAAAGACTGGTGGACTGAAAATGGATCTCAAGGGAAACGTGGAGGTGAAAAATGTGACAGTTAAATTCGGAGATAAATTTGCCTTAAAAAACATTTCCTTCACTGTACCGGCGGGATCAAAAACGGCCATTATTGGTCCGACTGCGGCTGGAAAAACACAGCTGCTCTATTTGCTCACGGGGCTTTTAGCGCCAACCGAAGGTGAGATTTTTTTTGACGGACGGGACATCAGCGCCTATGACAAGGAAAGTTTGCACAGTCAAATCGGTTTTGTTTTTCAAGATAGCGTTGTTTTCAATCTGAGCCTCAAGGAAAACATTGCCTTCAGCAACACAGTGAAAGATGCAGATTTGGAAAAAGCAATTGTGAACGCGGAGCTGGCCGACTACGTGCAAAGTTTGCCCAAAAAATTGAAAGCGATTGTTTCAGAAAGAGGCACTAGTCTTTCGGGTGGGCAGCGTCAACGCATAATGCTGGCACGAGCCTTGGCACTCAATCCAAGGGTTTTACTTCTGGATGATTTCACAGCGCGGGTTGACACCAATACTGAAAAGAAAATTCTGGACAACATTTCCCAAAATTATCCAGATTTGACGCTGCTTTCCGTGACGCAAAAAATTTCTTCCATTGAGCATTATGATCAAATCATTCTTTTGATGGAAGGAGAACTTTTGGCCAAAGGTACGCATGAAGAATTACTGAAAACGTCGCCGGAATATGTGCAAATTTTTCAGTCACAGCGGAGCACCAGCCAGTACGAGTAAAAGTTTAAACTTAAAATCAACAATGAATTATTCACTAACTAAAACTGACATTGAAAAAGAAAAAAAGAAGGGCGTTCTCAAGACTGCTTGGCGACGACTGTTGCCTTTGATGGCCGCAGAAAAACGTGCGGTGTCAATTGCGATCGTCGCTATTTTGGTGATTGCTGGAACTTCGCTTTTGGCACCGATTATTATTGCCCGGATCGTGGACGAATTTATTACGGATAAAGATTTTCACGGAGTACTTTCGTTTTCGGGGATTTTAGTGGTGGTCTTTATTTTTGGTGTGATTGCCAATTATGTGCAGATTGTCACAATGGGGAGCGTGGGTCGTCGTCTGCTTTTCAATTTGCGAGAAAAAATATTCAACAAACTTCAAGAATTGCCGGTAGCCTTTTTTAATCAGAACAAAGCGGGGGACTTGATTTCGCGCATCAACAATGATACAGACAAGCTCAATCAATTTTTTTCGCAAGCTCTGATGCAATTTGTCAGCAACATTATTCTAATTTTAAGCACGGCGGTTTTTATTCTATTCATCAATTTTAAACTTGGCTTAGTGGCGCTTATTCCCGCTGCCTTGGCACTTATTGCGACACAACTGCTTTCGCCGTGGGTCAAACGCACCAGTCTCAAGAGTTTGCGTGCTTTGGGCGGCATGAGCGGGGAAATCCAAGAAAGTATCGATAACTTTAAAGTGATTGTAGCCTTTAATCGTTTGGATTATTTTCGAGATAAATTCAAAGAAGCCAATCAGGCGAATTATTCCTCTTCAGTGACGGCCGGCATTGCCAGTAATATTTTCAACCCAATCTATGTCCTCGTCTCTTCCTTGGCTCAACTTCTGGTTTTGGCCTACGGAATTGTGCTTATAGGCCAAAACCATTTTACCGTGGGACTCCTCATTGGGTTTTTGTTGTATGTAAATAATTTTTACAATCCTTTGCGACAGCTCGCTGCAGTTTGGTCTTCATTGCAGTTGGCATTGGCAGGACTTGATCGTATTTCAGAAGTTTTAGATATGGAAACCGACATGAAAATTTTAACTGAAAAAGAAAATACAGGGGAAACTTTTTCAGATCAAAAATTTGTCTTGGAATTTAAAAATGTCTCTTTCCACTACACTGAAGGTAGAAGTGATGTTTTGCAAGAGGTGAGTTTTCAATTGGAAAAAGGCAAAACGTATGCTTTGGTTGGACCAACTGGCGGGGGCAAAACCACCACTGCTTCACTCATGGCACGACTGTATGATCCGACTGAAGGGATAATCTATTTGAATGGTCGAGATATCCGTTATTATGCTAGTGCTGAGCGAGTGAGAAAAGTTGGCTTCATTTTGCAAGAACCATTTTTGTTCAATGGCACGGTGCGGGAAAATATTTTGTATAGCAATGAAGACTGCGCGGGATGCACAAATGTTGAACTGACACGCATTTTGAAGGAGGCACATCTAACAAAACTGCTGGAACGTTTTTCGGATGGACTGGAAACAAAAATTGTTTCTGATAGTGATGCCATCAGCCTTGGGCAAAAACAATTGATCGCCTTTATTCGAGCGGTTTTGCGCCGACCTGACATTTTGATTCTGGACGAAGCCACAGCCAACATTGACACGGTCACGGAACAGATCTTGGAAGAAATTATTCAAAACCTACCGGAAAAAACAACCAAAGTCATTATTGCGCACCGCTTGAATACCATTGAAAACGCTGATGATATTTTCTTTGTCAATGCTGGTCGCGTCACCCATGCCGGTTCAATGAAGCAAGCCATGGACATGCTTTTGCATGGGAAAAGGGAAAGTTAGAACTTTTGCAAGTTTTTATCATTAGTGTAGACTAGAGGCAAATAATAGATTACGTGATTAAACCATTCTATGAAATTCATATTGCTTAATGGCTGCTCTTGCTCTGGGAAAAGTACAATCGTGAAGGAATTGTTGCAGCGTCGCGAGCGTCTTTTTAATCTGTCTTATGATTCATTAAAATGGTCTTTTTCTCAGTATACTCCGGACAAGTGTTCTAGCTATGTGCAGGCTATTATGTTAGCAGTGCTCGGCGCGGTAGCTGAGTTGAAATATGATGTCATTTGCGACAGTGGATTGTTCAGAGAGCGGAGACAAGAGCTTATTGATTTTGCGGTCGCGCATAATTATAAAATCATAGAAATAAATCTTGAGGCTGATTTCGAAGAGCTTTCTCGAAGATTTGACACGCGAGTGGCCAGTGCTTTGGCAGATCCTAAGAGTAGGATATCTAATATTTCCAAAGAAAGATTTAAAGAACTTTTTGATATATTCCAAAAAGAAAAAAACACCGCCGCCATCATCATTCGGACAGACACGCAATCTAGTAAGGATGTCATAGAAGAGGTTCTTAAAATTTTCTAGAGAGATAACGCGTTTAAAAATGTTTTTTTGTGAGATGGAAAATAATAAATAATTACAACTATTATGAATCAAAAAACATCTCACGACAGTGAGACGCCGGCTGAAGGGCAACAAGTTATCACTACCTGTGCCTTTATTTGGCATGATTTTTCTGGCGTGAAAAAAGTTTTTATGCCACGACGCGCTGAAACTAAAAAATTCTTACCGAATGTTTATGAGCTGCCTGGCGGGCATATTGATTTTGGCGAGGAAATAATCTTGGGCCTAAAGAGGGAAATCAACGAGGAATTTGAGATGAATATCGAAGTTGGGGAACCATTTTTTGTCTTTACCTATATCAATGAAGTTAAAAAGTCACATTCGATTGAAGTGATCTATCTCGCACAGTTCATGGATAATATTGAAAAAATTAAGATTGAGCCAGGGGATCATTCTGGGTATGCGTGGATCGCCGAAAATGAGATGGAAAAAGTTTTTACTCCAGGCAAGGGAATGGATGATCCGGAAATGCAGGCGGTTAAAAAAGGTTTTGAAATTATAAATCAAAAAACTCAATGAAAATTTTCAAACGCATAGTGATTATTCTAATGACACTTGCATTTATCGTTGTTTTTTTCACAGGCATCATTCGCTTGTCGGAGACGCAAAAGTATTTTCTGTTTGTCTATGATTATATTAGCGCTTCTCAGCTGGCTTTCTATCACGACTGGAGTGGCGTAGTGCTGGTTATTTTGATATTAGTCCATCTGTTTTTGAAACGGCAATGGTTTTTTGAGCTTATCAAGCTGGATAAGTTGATCGCGCCAAAAACGACAAAAATAATTTATGTTGGCGTGGCTTTAATCGTCATTATGCTTGCGGGGATATTTTTAGTCAGTCATTGGCCGCAGCATGTCACGGATCTCACAAAAGTGGAAGTCAAAGAATATCAAGGCGAGAAACTGGGCTCAATTTCTGACTTCCGCGAAAATTCCATTAAAGGAGTGCAGTACATCGACAAACAGAAATATCAATTGGAGGTGACTGGGCTAGTGGATCAGCCAAAAAGCTATACTTACGCTGAACTTTTAAGGTTGCCAGCCTATCAAAAAGTGGTTGAACTTAATTGTGTGGAAGGCTGGAGTGTGAAGGCACTTTGGAAAGGCATCTTGGTTAAGGATATTCTCAAAGACATTGCGATCAAGCCGGAAGCGAAAGCAATCATTTTCTATGCGGCGGACGGATATTCCACTTCTTTTCCCTTGGGTTATGTCATGAAGAATGACATCATCATGGCGGACAATCTTAATGGGGTGGAGTTGCCACCGGAACGTGGCTTTCCGTTTCAGTTGGTGGCCGAGCAAAAGTGGGGCTATAAATGGATCAAATGGATCACTAAAATTGAACTTTCGGACAATGTTAATTATAAAGGGTTTTGGGAGAGTGCGGGTTACAATAATAACGGTGATTTGAGTGGATCGAAGTTTGAGAATAAATAATAATTACTTAAAAATTGAGATGAGTATTTAATTACGTAATTAAATACTTACATAAAATATGAAAATATTGATTGCTTATTATTCCCGTACGGGGACGACGAAAAAAGTGGGTGACTTGTTGGCGCAAAAATTAGGCTTCAGTCATGAGGTGAGTGTGGAAGAAATTTATGACACAGTCTCTCGTGCCGGTGCCAAAGGGTATCTCCTAAGTGGCCGCGATGCCATGAAAAAAAGACTCACCAAACTAGAGGCAGTGAAATTCAATCCAGCTGAATTTGACTTGGTGATTGTTGGCACGCCGATCTGGGCGTGGACTTTGAGTGTGCCGGTGCGGACCTATCTTGCAGAACAAAAGAACAATTTCAAAAATCGCGTGGCCTTCTTTTGCACAATGGGAGGCTCGGGAGATGAAAAAACTTTCGCGGAGATGGGGCATATCATTAATGTCAGTCCGGTCGCGACTCTTGCGCTCAAAACTAAAGAAGTAGTGTCGGATGGGTTCACAGATAAAATGGAGAAATTTCTAAAAGAATTTGAAGGATAGTTTCGAAATTATTTATTTTTTGATAAAAAAATACGCCGATCAAATGATCGGCGACGACATGCCCAGTTGAATCGGACAGCCTTTTCTGGTTTGTTTATTTTCTTGCATTGTTTCTCTTGATATCTTGGATAAGTTGCTTGAGGTTTTCAATGATTTCATTGATAGCCTCAGTCATCTTGTTATCTCCCGTGTAATCAGGTGGGTAGATTTGTTTTTCGGCTTCAATAAGGAGCCCTTTTTTGAGCCAAGCATCCGCATTGTGCTCGGCAGTGCTCAGTGATTCACAGCCGAAATTTATTAAGAGGAATAATACTTCGGGTAATCTTTGGGGAAAAATCTTTCTGATTTTGGCCAAAAAATCAGCGGAAAAAAGCGGTGATGTGAACAAAGTACCTTCTCCATAAGGGACTTTTTTGACGCGTATTCTTTTTTGCATAGTAACCTCCTCGTCAGGCATCAATGGAATGTGCAATTTGGCGTGAGTGCCGTTTCCTTATTAGGTTATTTTTAGCACGAATTTGGCTTGAAAGTCAAATGGAGTCGTAATTTTCTGTCAATTTAAAAAACAAGACTTCACAGTCTTGTTTTTTGTTGCAAAAGTTTTTTAAAAATCTAGGCTTTTTTCTGGGTGGCTTTTTTGACAGTTTTAACGACGCTTTTGGTGCTCTTGGCTAGATCAGCTTTGGCAGCGATGGCCAGCTTGCTCATCGTTTTCCAATGTTTTTTCAAATCATTTGCTAAGGCTTCAATTTCCGGTTGGCTGGCTTTTTTGCCTTTTTTATATTCCTTGGTCACAGCATCAATGATGTTGAGATAGATTGGTTCAGTAATTTCTTTGGCTGTTTCCAATTTTTCCACCACTTCACCTTTCATCTTGATAGCCCAAGCTTTGGCATGCTCTCGGTGTTTTTTACCTTTTGGCCCGAAGACAAAATAGGCTCCGGCGGCAATCCCTGCGAGACTGGCACCGAGGACGGCCAACTTAATAGCTTTCGCGCTGTCTGTTTTTTTTGGCATATTTATTTAAATTATTTAATTACTTTTTTCTTTTTGACTTGGGTGAAAAAAACATTCTAAACAGTAAATTGCTTTCTAATCTATCTCTTAAATCAAAGATAAATTCTTCCGATTCTTTGAAATGTGTTTTGATTTTTTCAGACAGGAGATAGAGATTGCGACTGGCACGGATGAAATAGTATAAGGCAATGCAAAAAAGCAACGTCAGAATGATTGACGAGATGGAAGAGATGAAAAAAAAGATGTCAGCTTTCATGAGTGTGTCCATAGCCAAATTATACAACACTTCGTTTTTTCTGTCCAAGGCGACTATCCTAAAAAAGGCTTAACTTGCGATTATAGCTGGTTTGTGGTATCGTTGAAAAAAGGAGAAACCCTTCTAATTTTTTGTTTCTAAGAAAAAAATGAAAGCTAAGAAAGCTGAAAAAAAGAATGAAATAGTGGGAAAGATTAATCTGAAAGATTTCTGGGTGAAAACGTGGAAACTTCTCGCGCCTAGTCATAAGCATATAATGCAAGTGGCGATTTCGATATTTTTCATTGAGGCCTTGAATCTGGTTGGTCCATATATCTTGAAAGTTATCATTGATAAGATCACTACTTTAGACGTTTCGCAATTCGGTCCGATAGTCCTTCTGGTGGGAGCGATGCTACTTATCAGTCAGACTATTTCTATTGTGGATTTTCTTTTTACCGATGGAAAAATTTTCACTATTTTGGCCGATATGACAGCCTATCTGTATAACAACGCTCTTCATAAGATGATATTTTTGGATTTGAATTATCACGAAAGAGAAAATACCGGAGGAAAAGTGGTGAAGATTAGTCGAGGAGTGGATAAAATTAACAACCTATTTGGCAGTTTTTTCTGGGAAGTGTTGCCGACTATCTTTCAGATTATTTTCACGGCTATTGTGCTGTTGTGGGTTAACTGGGTGTTTTTGCTTCTAGTTTCGATTTTCGTGCCAATCTTTGTCTTTTTGACTTTGAAAATAAATCGGGGCGTCTATCCGCTTCGTGTTTCGCGTTATGATAGCGAGGAAGAAGCTGCTGGTATCATGGCGCAATCAATCATCAATATCAATACGGTCAAATCATTTGTTCAGGAGAGGCAGGAATATCGAAAATTCAAAAAAGCGACCGAGAAAGTCAAAAATGTTTTCAATTTGGAATATGGGCAGTTGTTACGATATAATTGGATCAGAAATATTGTGATTGATCTGGGTCGAGCTTCCATTTTGTTTTTTGGGGTATATTTGGTAATTCATGGAAAAATTACGGTGGGTAGTTTGGTGTTTGTTTATACAATTTCTGAGAAGGCGTTGCTTTCACTGTATCGTATTTCGCGTCTCTATGATCGTATTATGGAATCAGCCGATGCTGTAGAACGTTTGTATGATCTTAATTTGGAAGAGCCGGAAATCAAAAATCCAGAGCGAGGCATTCGGCCGGAAAACGTTAGGGGCGCCATTGAATTTAGGAATGTCAGTTATAGCTATCACGAATCCAATGCTAAAGCACTGGATAATGTCAATTTGAAAATTTCTTCTGGTTGCGTGACGGCGCTAGTGGGTCCTTCGGGTGGTGGCAAAACCACTGTGGTGCGCATGATCTATCGTCATTATGATCCAGATAAGGGAGCGGTGCTTTTGGATGGGCGTGATTTGCGTGAATATGACTTGTATGGATTTCGAAAATTTATCTCCATCGTGCCGCAAGAAGTGGAGATGTTCAATACGACTATTTGTGAAAATATAGCTTACGCTAAAGCAAATGCAAGTATGACAGAAATTAGAGCGGCGGCCAGAATTGCCAATGCCGAAGAATTTATTACAAACCTGAAAGATAGTTACGATACAATAGTGGGAGAGCGTGGTATCAAACTGTCTGGCGGACAACGTCAGCGTATCGGCATCGCGCGTGCCATTTTGGCCAATCCACGAATTTTGATTTTTGACGAAGCTACCTCAAGTCTAGATTCCTATTCAGAGAAACTTATCCAAGACGCGATGGAAAAAATCAGTAAGAACAGAACGGTCATCATCATCGCTCATCGCTTGAGTACCATCCAAAAAGCTGACAAAATTGTGGTTTTGGAGCATGGTCGAGTGGCTGAAGTTGGCAGTCACACGGAACTTTCTCAATTGGAAGGCGGACTTTATCAAAAACTCATCAATTTACAGAAGGTGGGAGATGTGGGGTAGTACCTCGCAAAAGATAAGAATGAAATGAAAAAAAAAGTATGAAAATAGAAGGAGTCGTAATTAGTGGGAAAAATAAGGGGGAGAAGATCGGTTTTCCGACGGTCAATTTGAGGTTGGACGAAGAATCGGTGGCTAGTTTTGGCGATGGGGTTTATGCTGGTAATATTTTTTTAGAGAACAGTGAGAAAAAGGTGGCCATCTTTATTGATATTCAAAATAATCTTTTAGAGGCGCACATCTTGGATTTTTCCGGAAATTTACGTGGGAAAACTATTGAACTTGAAATCGGCCGAAAATTGAGAGACACTATCATTTTTTCCAATGAGGCGGATTTGATTGCGCAAATTACGCGTGATGTTGAAAAAATCAGGAATATGGAGTAGTCTTAGGGTAGAGATAGGGTAGCGTAACGCAATAATTCGAATATAAAAAAGCGCATGTTTACGGGTATAATCAAAAAAGTTTCACAAGTTGAAAAAATTTCTTCTCAGAAGGGCAGCCTTTTTGTAGAAGTGAAAAAGCCAATTAGTTGGAAAATAAAACTGGGTGAAAGCATTTCCATTAATGGAGTTTGTTCGACTGTGCGCACCGTGACGGCAAAAAATTTTGAAGTTGAATATATGCCAGAGACAATTGCCAAAACAACCGTCGGAGATTTCAAAAAAGGCACTCCGTTAAATCTGGAAAAAAGCTTGAAAATGAATGATCTATTGGACGGACATATGGTGCAAGGACACATTGACACCCGTGGGAAAGTGTTGGGAGTGAAAAAAGTGGCCGAGTCGCGAGTGGTCAAAGTGCGCGTGCCGAAAAAATTCATGAAATTCATCGCGCCCAAAGGCTCGGTGTCAATCGATGGCACGAGTCTCACGGTGGTGGACACTGGCGCGGATTGGTTCAGTGTTTCTCTAGTGAGCTATACTTTGGAAAACACCAATATGGGAACGTACAAAGTCGGCGATGACGTCAACATCGAAACAGATGTGCTGGCCAAATATATCTACAATTTCTATGCCACGAGTTTAAAAAATAAATAAATCACTTTTTTATAAAATATGTTTAGAGAAAATCGAGACAAGAAGGAGTCAATAATTGATGGAGAGAAATTGAAAATAGCGATAGTGGCGGCCGAATTTAACGATGATATCGTTGGCAGAATGCAGGATGCAGCTATAGAAATTTTGCATAAAAATGGAGTCAAAGAGGAAAATATTCAACTCATCAAAGTTCCTGGGGCTTTTGAGATCCCTCTGGCTTGCCAAAAATTGGTTGAGAAAAATAACTTGGATGCCATCGTCATCCTTGGTTGTGTCATCAAAGGCGAAACGGATCATTATTATTATATCGCCAGTGAAGTTTCGCGTGGCGCTATGGATGTGATGCTTAAATTTTCCATTCCGATTGGATTTGGCATCATTACGACTGATAATTTGGGTCAAGCCGTGGAAAGATCCAGTGGCAAAAACAACAAAGGAAGAGAGGCGGCTAGTGCGGCTTTGAAAATGTTAGCTATAAAATTTTAAAATATAAACTCTGTTGTATTCTCAATATTCCAACAACCTAATAATCTCCGCGGATGATTTTGGGGTGAGTGAAATAGCTAATCGTAATATTTTGGCGTTGGCGCGCGAAAAGAAAATCGATCGGACTGGCGTGATGATAGATGGTCAGATATCAAAGAAAGAAGTGCGGGAACTTTTGGCAACAGGAATCAAAATTGATATCCATTTGCATCTTTTGGAAAAAGATTTTTTTGTGAAACGGGAAGCGGAGGCTGGGCGCAACGTTGTCTGGCGCGGAATACTTTTTCTTATTGATGTTATCATCGGACGCTATTCCTCAATCAAGGTGAAGCTTATTTGGAAAAAACAGATTGAAGATTTCTATGTGTTGTTTGGTAAGTATCCGGACGGGATCAACTCGCATGAACATATGCATTTCTTCCCACCGTTTTTTCGGGTGGTGTTGGCGCTCCGAGAAAAATTCAACATTTCTTTTATGCGATTGGGTAAGTGGGAATATAAAACTGGCTTGAAATTGACCCCAGTAGCTTTTATACTGAACATTTTGCGACGCATCAACGCGCGCCTGAATCGCATTTTTGTCACGCCGCCACATATCGCCAAAGATGTGCCCTATGTCCTCAACACTTCTGATTTTTTAGTCAGCTTTGATTGGATCGAGAATCAGGAATTATTTTTTGAAAATCTGCCCAGTCCCGGCCAAACCGAATTGGTTTTTCATCCGGAACGTCCGGAAGAACTTGAATTTTTGAGAGATAATTTTTAAAACTTTTTAAATTATATGTTTACTAAACCTTTCGCGAAAATTTCCAAAACTGATGCAGCCATTGCCGGCGGCAAAGGCGCATCTTTGGGAGAAATGACAACTGCCGGCATTCCGGTTCCTTCCGGATTCGTCTTGCTCTCAGAATCTTTTGAAAGATTTCTGGAAGAGACTGACCTCAATGTGGAGATTGATGCCATCTTGAAAAAAGTGGACCATCAGAAGATCCACACGGTGGAAAACGCTTCGGAAAAAATCCAAGCTCTCGTCTTAAAAGCCAAGATGCCGGAAGACATCAAACAGGAAGTCAAAAAAGAATTCCAAAAACTCAAAGCGGAATTCGTAGCTGTCCGGTCGAGTGCCACAGCTGAAGACGGAGCCGAAGCGGCTTGGGCCGGACAATTGGAAAGCTATCTCAACACCACCGAAAAAACCTTGCTCGCGAACGTCCAAAAATGTTGGGCTTCGCTTTTCACGCCGCGCGCCATCTTCTATCGCTTCGAGAAAAAATTGCACCAGCAAAAAATTTCCGTGGCGGTGGTGGTGCAGCGCATGATTGAATCAGAAGTTTCCGGCATCGCTTTTTCGGTTCATCCGGTGACGCAGGATTACAATCAGATCATCATCGAAGCTGGACTAGGACTGGGCGAGGCCATCGTTTCCGGCTCTATCACACCCGATGCCTATGTTATTGAGAAAAACCCCAGAGCCATCATCGACATTAATGTTTCCGAGCAGTCCCGCGGACTCTTCAGGAAAAAAGACGGCGGCAATCTCTGGCAAGACATTCCGGCTGTAGAAGGAGCCAAACAGAAGCTGAACCGCAAACAGATTCTGGACCTGTCCGACCTCATCATGAAAATTGAAAACCATTACGGCTTCCCCTGTGATATCGAATGGGCCTATGAAAAAAAGAAATTCTATATCGTGCAATCGAGGCCGATTACGACGTTGGGGTAGATGAACTTTTTTAATCATATAGCGCATGGCGGCGCGAGCTTTAGAGAAGAATGGAAAATTATGGATTTGTATTTTCTTTTATTCGGAATACAATTAATATGAGCATATAAAGCATAATTTAATAATTAATTAAAATAATAAAAACATATGCCTGAACCAAAAATGGATCAGATGGGAATGAAACCCGCTCCTGAACAAAAAAAGCAAGAAGAATATAGGCCGGCTACATTTAAAATCGAAAAATCAGGCAATGGTCTTGGCACTACAACTGACGGTCTTGCTGGCAGAATTATTTCACTGGAACAGAACAATGCTGCCTTTAAAGAAGCGCTTGAAGTTCTGGATGCAAGTGATAAATGGTTTCCCGTAGAAGCTGAAACGCAAGATGAGGTAGATAAAAAAGCCTTAGAATTAAAAGAAAAACTTGAGGATCCAAAATGGCAAAAACAGATAATGGAGTCTGCTAAAAGTGTCAGTCAAATGGAAGCTGAAACTTCTTCAATTTATGGCGATATTGCTGATTTGCAAAATAAGATTGCTGCTCTTGAAGAAAAAATAGCAGAATTAAATGAAAAAGTTGACGATGAAAAATACAGTGTTGATTATATAGCTGCGGGGTATACGCTTCCTCGCAGAGCAGAAGATTTTGAGTCCTTGATTAAAGATGCTAGCCGAAAGATAAATGAAGAAGAAAAAACCGTGAGTAATGAGACAGCAGAAGGAGATGATGGTAGTAGTAATGGAGAGCAACACAGTGCTCATTATATCAGACATAGTGCCTCAAACTATAAGACAATTATAAAGCAGAAAGAAGCAGGTATGAAGGGTTTTGATCCGAAAGATCAAGTTTTTCCAGATTTGTCAGAACCAGGAATTGAACTAGCTAAGAAAGAGGCCGAGGAGTTTTTTCAAGGCCTTGATTCTGAAAAAGACGTTTTGTTTTTTGCTTCCAGTAATGAGGCACGAGCTTTGGCGACAGCGGATATATATAGGCAAGAAGCTAAGAAAAGAAATTTTGAAATAATGAAACCAGGAAAAACCAATCTAGCGCTTTCTGACAAGGAAACAGATGGATATGTCAGAATGAGCAGTATGTTGTCGCTCAACCCGAGAAGCTATCTGGAACATTCAATTTTTGTATCGAGTTTGCCGGAAGTGGTGCAAAAATCAATTGCAGAAAAACTGCCTGAAGAGCTGAGGGAAAGATGGCTCGCGGCCAGAGAAATTATAAACAACGCTCCGGACGAGATCAAAAAAGGGGGATTTGGCACGGTCTACCATACATATGCCGATCAAATCAAGAAATTATTTCCAGATGTTAGAAATGCTGAACAGATGGAAAAAAGATTTCAGCACATAGTTGAATTGGCTCAATGGGGAATGGAGAAAGCCAAAGAGAGTGGTTTGGAAAAAAATTTGAAAATTCTGGGATTTGGACATGAAAATTATGCTAGTCCGGTCTTGGAAAAGTATTTCGGTGATCACAGTATGAAAAATTGTGAAGCTCTCAACATTAAAACTGCAACTGACGGCAAGATGGAATTGGAAAGACGGGGTGAAAAATCTGAGCTTGAAGCCTAGGGATCAGTAACAATTTTTAGTAGCATAATATCCATATGGATTCACAAAAATATATCCGGATGTGGGTGGAAGAAAATCTTAATAATCATGAACTGGAAAGCACAGTTGAAAATTATGGGTCGAAAGCAGCTTTTGGCCTTTCAGCTACAGAGGCAGTAGTGTTTGCAAAAGATTTTCACGCGGAATTCTATCTGAAAGAAAGTGAATTAGAAAGCTTGGCCCAAAAAGGTTATGAATTTTATGTTGAAAGAGATGGCTTCAATCAACTAAAGAAAAAAGTTGACAAAGAAATTGAAGATATGAACAAGGTAATGTGGCACTTGGTTGGTTTGGATTTGCATCAGCTAAGTAATGAGGAACTATTCCGGGAAGATTTGGACTATGTGATACCGTATGGCAATCTGATGCGTTCATATATAGTCACTCAGCCGATATATATTGCAAATATCGAGAAGGAGCTGAGGCGGAAATTGGCGAATTTCGATGACCAAGAAGATATTTTTTTCGCGTTGACATCTTCAAAAGAGGAATTTGTTTTTTCACACGAGGGAGATTTTTTCAAAAAATCTTTTTCAGAGCTAATCAGGCACGAAGATGCCAAGATTGACAAAGATATTTTGAAAGTTTCTCTGTATGAGACTAAGATCAAAGATGACAGGAAAAAATTACAGCTCATCGAAGAAAAAAAATTGCCGGATGATGTCGTGGAGCTGGGAAATGTCTTGGCATCCATAGGAGAAATCAGAATGAAAATGAGGCTTGTCTGGATGCCGACCATATATTTTTTCGAATTGTTCCTCATTGAATTGAAATCACGCTATAACATTTCTAAAAATATGCTCAGGAAATATGATGAGCAGGAACTGATGGACTTGATTTCATTTGGAAAAATAGTAAATGAAAAAATATTGAATAAGAGGCTGAAAGGTTTTGCCAAAATCTTGAAAAACGAAGAGATTGTGACATTAGAAGGGGAAGAAGCGGTGGATTTCATCAAAAGCATCAATGATGTGGATGGAGATGTTTTGGAAATCAAAGGCAATGTTGCTTCGGGAGGGATTGCGAAAGGCAGGGTAGTTGTTCTCTCGTATACCCGATCGTCTGATCACGCGGAAAAAATCAAAAATATGTCAGAAGGAGATATTTTGGTGAGTGAGATGACCAGACCAAATATTATTATGGCCTGTAAAAAGGCGGGGGCAATCATCACCGACGAAGGCGGCATCACGTGTCATGCGGCGATCGTGGCACGGGAACTCAAAAAGCCTTGCATCATCGGCACTAAGATTGCGACGCAAGTTCTCAAAGACGGAGATCTAGTGGAGGTGGATGCGGAGAAGGGAGTAGTAAGAATTGTAAAGAAAAATAAATGATCCATAACAAGGAAGCGAAAATCAAAAAAAGCCATCCCTACACATTGCATTTTGCTGTGTCCGGATTCAGTCCGTTGCTGCTTGACCTGATATTTAACAATTATACCTATGGGGCAGTCGAATATCGGGTGTTGTATGAAAATGATATAACTAGGACCTATCTTACGGAGAGAGGCAATAGACAAGCCTATGAATTGAGCAAGAAGCTATTTCGGGATGATTTTTTTGAAAAAATATTAAGTGATTCCGAATTGTTAGATAAAAAATTGAAAGCCTACGAAATTCCTGAATTGAACAACAGAAATGCACTTTCGGAGTGGAAAAAATATATGAAAGTGATGGATGAATATAACCAGCTGTATAGGTTCTTTGAACAGC
>JAHFOP010000051.1 GCA_023261605.1 Candidatus Moraniibacteriota bacterium | reverse complement strand
TTTGGAATTTATGCCGTTTTTACTTTTGGGATTCTGGTTGAAATATGTGACGGAATATTTTGCACCTCACAAAAAAGACGCGGTAAACCGCGCCTCTACAGTCGTTCCTGCTATGATAATAATAATTCTAGTGGCTACTAATGCATATGCGCTGGTGCGTAATTTTTCCTATCTCTCTGGCCAGACCAAAGAAGGCAGTAATGGCTTTGAGGAAATCACGTTTGGGGAAGTGCAATATATGGCGAACTTTATCAAAACTCACAGTGCGGGCGCCAAGAATGTCTATTTGCAAGGCAAAGCCGGCGAGCTTTTTGAAATCACAAAATCAATCCAATATTTCACGGACGAGGCAGGTCTTAAAGTAGATAATCTAAAAAAGAATACTGTTTTAAGCCCGGAAGACAAGATATTTTCCATCAATGTTGCCAAAGATCCAACTGGAAAAAATTCCGCGCCGGACAAAGCAGTGGCGGAAGGAAAGTTCAATCGGATAAGGATTTATGAAGTGGGGAAATAACCTTCTCACATCTCCGGTTCGTTGCCGCTCAGTTCTTTTTCCACCTCACCCGCTTTCTTTCTTTGGATGATAGTTTTGACGATGGCCAAGTCGTCTTTTTTGATTTCACCTAATGCGAAAAGGATGGCCAGATAGATTGCGAAAAGGATGGCCGACCAAAGGATGAAGATGAACTTTCCGTGCGATAAGAAAAGTGAAACTAAAAATATTCCTGCACCGGAAACGAACACTTTCCAAGCGGTTCTGATTTCAATCTTGACTCCGAAATCTCGATGCATGTAGTAGAGGATGAAAATCATTATGAAAAGCGAAGTGATGGAAGTGGCCAGAGCACTGCCGGCGATGCCCAATTGCTTAATGAGGATGTAATTTAAAATTATGTCTAAAAGCAAGCCGGCGCCGGAAATTTTCATGGCCAGCATAGTTTTCCCCGCTCCGTTCAGGGCGAAGCTTAAGACATAAAAAATGGTCAAAAATCCGACGCCATATTCCAAAATTGACATGGCGGAAGCAGCTCCGACAAACTTAGCGCCGTAGAACAAAAGCAAAATAGGTTTGGCATAGATGGCCATAATGAGGATCATTGGGACAAGCAAAATAAGCATTATGCGGATAGCTTGATTGATGATCCGTTTTGTTTCATTGTGGTTGTTGGTGGCGGTGGATTTGGAAATCATCGGCAACATAAAAATGGTGAGCGCGTAGAAGATGTAGTAGGGAATGCGTCCGACCGTGAGAGCGGCGTTGTAGAGTCCGGTCAAATCATCGCTTTTCAAAATGCCTTTGACCATATAGAGATCAATACTAATCAAAAGTTCGTAAGCCAAGAAAAAAACTACGACTTGCCAAGCGTAATTGAACAATTTTTTCCATTCGAAAGAAACTTCGCCGGTTTCTGTGGGAAGCTTTTTCAGCTCTTTGGACACTTTGAATTTATCGAAAAGAAGAGCGGCCAGAAAGACGGCGCCCGGCGCCAGAATGTAGCCAGAAATCGCGCCCTTAGTGTGAAAAAAATAGGCCAGAAGAATGACGAAGGCGATGCGAGAAACAGAGCGTAGGGTTTTCAGGCTGGCCTGCAGGCTGAAAAGATGTAACCCGGTGTAGTAGGAAAAATAGAAAGAAGCGGCGGCAAAAGTTGGAATGATCAGTGTGGATATACGAAAAAGAGGAGTCAGGGTCTGGTCGCCAAGCAGAGTAGAGATGAGAGGGGCGGACAGATAAAAAAGCACGGTCACAGCGCCCATTATGAGCGTCTGGATGAGGATAGCTTGATTTTTTATGAGCGCCACGGTTCGGGGCTTGGTTTCATATATCTCGCTGATATATTTGGCCATGGCGGTCGGAATGCCATTGCCAATGAGGATAATGATCGTCGTGGTGAGCGTTATAATGAGGCTGTAGCGGCCGTATTCTCCCGGACCGAGCATTCGTCCCAAAACAGAATGAATGATGAATCCGGAGAGATTAAAGAGGATTTCCGAAAAAGTCACCCACAAAGCTGATTTTACGATAGATCGTGTCATATTGTTTTTTTTATCTCTGCAAAAATTTCATCTTTATTTCGATTGCCTTTAATGATTGTCCAAAAAGGCTGAGTTTTGGTTTTGACATCAAAAAGAGCCTTCTTTTTCTGGAGATATTTCAAACCTTGTTCCGGCTTTCTTTCGCGTTGCATAATAGCCTTTGGATCAACTTGCAAATAAATTATAACGTCCGGTTGCATGATAAAATTTTCGCAAGGAATTTTTTGGCTGGAATTTTTCAGGAAATATAAATTGATGATGGTGTCATAGAAATAGCGATCGCTTAAGATGTAATCATAGCTTTCGTTTTCAAGTTTTTTATACAAATTTTTGAAACGAAAAATGTCAATCATCAGAAAAATGCGGCGTAAAAATATTTGAAAAATGTTGGCATGAGTCACCCCCGCAGAAGATTTTTTGGTTTTGCAAGCGTTGGTGAAACGGCAAATCAAACAATATTTCAAACGAAAATCGTTGAGTTTTTTGGCCAAGCCAAATTCAATGGCGTGAAAATAGAAAACTTTTTTGCCTTGTGATTCGAGATATATTTTCAGCATGGCAACCTGCGTCGATTTCCCCGAGCCGTCAACGCCGGAAATGGTGATTAGCTTCATATGATTATATTTAATACATCAACACTGCCACGGGTTGCATCTTGGCGACTACGTGGGCGACGCCGTTGGCTTCGACGCCTGCAATCACTTTGTCAATATTCTTGTAACGGGCGCTGTCTTGATTGATGACAATTGAAGATTTGGCATTGTACAACTTTACACCCTTGGCTTCCATTTTTTCAAAAAGTTCGTCTTTGTTTGTGATAGATTTTTCATTTGCATTCTTGCCTTTGCCAGTGCCATGCGGTGCGGAAAAAAAACTTTCTTCATTTCTGTCAGTTCCAACACAGATGTAGGCATCAGTGGCCATGGAAGAGGGAATGAACGCGGGTTCGCCGGTTTCTTTGTAGATTGGATGATCAGTCATTTTGCTTGGGCCATAGGCTCTTGAAGTGTTACTGCGATGCACGAAAACCTGAGCGCCAAAATGATTTTCTTTGGTGATGGAAATGTGCGGCATGTCATAGATCAAATCCATTTCCGGATCACGATCAAGGATTTTTTTGATGGCCTCGGAAATGCTGTGAGTGATGACAGCGCGGTTGGCTGTGCCGAAGTTTGAAGCGGCTGCTCGGGCATCCATATACATCTTCCCGTCTTCTCCTTCTGCGTCATATTTCAAAAGAGAATTGTCACTTGTCATGTGTTGCCTGATTTTTTCTTGCATTTTTTGATAGGTTTCTTTTCTTCTGGAATTGAAAGTCAATTTTCCCAGAGTCACCATCAAGGCTTGTGAAAGGTGTTCGCGTTTTTTGGCAGTGTGGGTGTACATGGTGTATTGCCCCAAAATGCCGGAGCCAGTGTGAATCATGAAAAGATATTGGCCTTTTTTGAGGCCAAATTTTTCGGCGATTTCTGGGTCAACAATGTCGCTGACTCTCATGAGATCCAAGAAATGATTGCCGGCGGCGCCAATGATGCCCAGACGAAATTGGGCAAAAAACAAATAGAGCTTGGGGATGACATCAAAAATGTCTTGGCGACTTGGTATGTCTCCGCCAAAGGCGGATCCGCCTTGGGCAGAAAAAAAGTTCCCACCACCTTGAGTGTTTTCCAATTCATTTTTGGTTTTGATTCCAAGATGCTCAATGATAGCTGAAGTGCCTTGGCGACAGACATCCACCACGACATCAAAGGGGACTGGAGTGCCGACAAATTTTTTGGTTGGCACAATTTCAACGAGTTGTTGAAACAGTTTATCAATTTCTTCTGGTGTGATGTTGTTTTCATTCAAGCTGGTTTTCAAAAGACGCATGCCACAATTTGGATCAGAGTCATTCACTTGCGGCAGGATGTATTTCTCTGACACAATAGTGGTGCCGGAAGCATTTTTTCTCCCAGGTTTTGAGCAAACATCCGGCATGGCCACAGTGTGCCGAAAAAAAGTATCCTTGTTGGACGCAATATCTTCTACTTTCAAAAACGTTTCTTCTTCTGGCAACAAATCTTTGCTCATAAAAAAACGAGCGGGGACTGACATTTTTTCCGTTTTGAAATCAAATTGCTGGGGAGTGATTTGGTGCAAATTGTTTTTTTGGTCGTTCATTTTTTAATTATAATTCTTTATAAATCTCCTCATATTTCGCGGCCACTTTTCTGATATCGAATCTTTCCGCGACGAATTTTTGGGCGGCTTGGCCAATGGTCGCGCGTTTTTTCGGATGGTCATAGAGATCCAAGATGGCAGTGGCGATATTCGGCACGTCACCAGCTTTAATTATAACAGAATTGCCAGTCTTGCCCAACTCAGCAAGAATCGGTAAATCAGACAAAATGACCGGCTTGGCGCAAGCCATGGCTTCCACCACGGCCAAGGGAATGTCAAACTTGCCTCGCATATTTTGCACTGGGAAAAGACTGATGTCGCAAAGATTGTAGGCGTCGGACATATCAAATTTTTCTCCATAGTCGGTACTGCTATCAAGAAAGGAAACTTTTTCCAGGAGATTATTGTTTTCAAGTTTTTCCATCACTTCTTTTTTCTTCTCAGCATCTTTTTCGTTTTTAAGGCGTACGGCTAAAGATAATCTGGCAGATGGAATTTTTTGGCTTACTGCAATGAAACTATCAATCACGTTGTCAATAGCACCGAGACGGGTATATTCACCGGTGAAATTGATGATGAAATCCTGGTCAGTCAGGCCGCATTTTTTGAGCAACTCCGCATTTTTTTCACGTAGTCGATATTTTTCCAGATCAATGCCGGGGTAAACTCTTTTGACGTTCTGGAATCCAAGTGAGTTTAATTTATTCAAAGCATAGTCCGAATAGGTGATTATGAGATCGCCGAACATCATTTTCCCGATTTCTTCATTGGAATATAAATCTTCGCGGAGAGTGGCGACAGTTTGAATGGTTTTGGTTTTTTTGGAGCGCAAAAAGTTTTTCAAGAAAAATGAATTGAGTTTGGCCGGGGTGAAAAAATGATGAGCGACATCGAAAGCGTTTCTGTTTTGCCATTGGAAAAACAAAGACCTTATTTTTTGAGAGAAAGTAAAATCTTTTTCTGACGCGGTATAGATCGGATGCTGGACGATGTTCTTTTCCAGTTCTGGCAAAATGCCTTTGGTCATCAGGTGGATTTCGAGGTTTGGAATATTTTTGGCCAGATAATAGGCGAAATTTTTGGACGCTTCGTCCCATGGGGGAGCGATAGGGCGGGTAACGAGGAGAATTTTTTTCATATTTTACAAATTTTTATAAATCTCTTTTTTATCTTGACCAGTGGTAACATCAATCACAAATTTTCCGTTGGAAAAACTTTCATCCGGCGTCACATTTTGACTGGCGCCTTTTTCAATTTTGGCGTCACCTTCTTCAATTTTCTGGTTGTTCTCTAAAATTTTCCAATGGAAAACGGTTTGGTCGGAATGGTTTTCGATGGTGAAAGTTAGGTTGCTGGAAGTGGGTTCAACGAAAGAAAGTGCCCACCAATTTTTTCCAACATTTGGATTGATGAAGCGGTCAGATGCATAAAACAACCAAGTGGAACTGGCAATGAAGAGGCTAATTAGAAATAGGATGATTTTTTTTTGTTGCATAAAATATTTTTTATTTTCTGACATACACCGCCACCCCTCCACTATTGTATATCTCATCAAAATTTTTAAGTTTCGTGAATTGCGAAGTGTCATAACGCGGATTGACCATGAGATATTTAGTGCCAGTGGAAGTGAAACAGTCTTTGGCATCGGTGCTGTCGGGACTGGAAATCATTTGAAGTGTGCACATTTCACGTGGCTTGGTTGTATCGTCATAGCGTTTGAAATAACTGCGAGACAGTGGATATGTGTAACCGCGCATGAAAAACAGTTTCATCCAAGTGTCGCCGGAGAGGTAGTTGTGATCCTTGAGAATTATATCACTTTCAACAGTGTTTTTCTTGAGATAGGCGGAAGCGTCGAAAGTTTCTAGGGTTGGCGTGAAATCGGGTGATTTTTTGAAGGCATCGGCGCTGTCCTTGAGGCCTGTAGCAAAAACAAAAATAGCTATGAGTAGGAAAGTGCTTTTCATGAATTTTAGCGGAATTAAGCGGTGTGGATTTTCTGCGGACTCTATTTTTCCAAATTTTGAAAAAGCCGGATTGAAAATGGCGAAAAGACCATAGGCGCTGAGGATGGCAAGAGGATAGCTCATATAATTTCCGATGCGAGAACTGGGCAGATTAACAAAGAGGAATTGAGGAGCGCAGGACATTATAAAAAGCATAATTGTCCAGGCGGTGATTATGGCAAAACCAAAATTCTTTTTACGATAGAAAAAAACTAACAAGAGAAGTCCAATCAGTCCCAGCGCCGCGCGCGCTTCCCCAACAGAATCTTTCAGATTGACAAGCGTCAGTCCTTCTCGGCTTGATTTAGAGGGTGCGCCGACTGCAGTGCCCACAGCACTGTTTTTGACGTAATTGGGAGTAAAAATAAAAAAGAAAAAGACGAGGCCAATGAAAATAGTTGCTAGTACAGGAGGGGAAAGGATGATTCTGGAAATTTTAAACAAGATTTCTTTGATCTTGCCAAAGTTGACAACTAAAAATAGTGGGATAAGCAAGACTAGGACAAAGAGGAAGACGAACGCTGTCAGATGATGAGTATAAAAAAGTCCGAAGGTGGTGAAAATGGCCAGTGAAAGAAAGATACGAGCGTTTTTAACTTTTTCTACTTCGAGATCACTTAAGACATTTCCTTCTGAGTGCAGAGGGAGAGAATATTCTTTTTCTAAAAATTCTATGGCGCGGTAATAGAAATAGAAAGCCAAGGGTAGGAGAAAATTGCCCATAATGTTGCCCATGACGCCACCACTGACAAATTTGGCTTGCGGAGAGGAAACGGCAAAAAGCACTCCCAGAAAAAGTAGGGAGAGAATAGCGATGTTTTTGTTTTTGAAAATGCGTAGTGTCAAAAG
>JAHFOP010000050.1 GCA_023261605.1 Candidatus Moraniibacteriota bacterium | reverse complement strand
CGGAATTAGTAGATTTGCGATTGACACACAACTCCGAATCGGAAAAAAACTTTTTTGCCTTTTTGAAAACACGCAAAGGAAAGCTGGACGGAGTTTGCATTACAGGTGGAGAACCAACCATTCAGCCGGATATTATTGATTTTATTAAGAAAGTTAAGCAACTTGGCTACGCCGTGAAGTTGGATTCTAATGGGACGCGGCCGGATGTTTTGAAAAAGCTATTTGACCAGAAATTGCTCGATTATGTTGCCATGGATATTAAAAGTGATTTGAAGCACTACGATAAATTGACTGGCTCCAAGGTGGACAAGGATCGCATCAAGCTAAGTGTTGAACTCATCATGAATTCACGCATCCCGTACGAATTTCGCACTACGGTTGTGCCGGGATTGCACGCGGAAAAAGATTTTTTGAAAATTGCCAAATGGATACACGGCGCACGTGAATATTGGTTGCAAGAATACCGCGAAGATTATAAAATTCTGGATCAAAATCTCAAAAAGAAAACTAAGGGCAAGAAACTTGACTTGGAGAAGATTATGAAAAGTATTGAGGAAAGTTTTGGCAAAGTGGGTATCAGAAGATAATTTTGTAGTCTATGAGAATTTACATCAAAGTCAGTCCTCGGTCCAGTCGCAATTTGGTGGAAAAAACGGCAGAAGGGGAATATAAAGTGAAGTTGACGGCTGCGCCGGTTGACGGGGAGGCGAATCTTATGCTAGTAAAGGTATTAGCGGAATATTTTAATATTTCTAAAAGCTCTTTGGTGATAATCGGCGGAAAATCCGCCAAAATTAAAATAGTGGAAATCAGATAAGGAGGAATGTATAATGAAATTTTTTACTGACGTATATAATTGCGGTGGGCGTGGCGTAGACCAAAATGACCCAGTGTTGAAAGCAATTAAACTATTCTTCATGTTAATGGAAGAAGAGATAAAATTTGATGATTTGAAGAGATTCTTAAATGAATCACCGGAAGTAAGGAATAGTAAAATAAATGAGATTGCGGCTATTATTAAGAGGTGATAATAGCTTGGGCATTTATCTTATTACGAGATTAAGACTGGAAGATTTGTTAGCTTCTGGTCTTTTTTATTTGCTATAATTATACCGTGACCAAATCCAAAATATTTTTCATTCTCAGCCTCAGTTTTTTGGCCGGAATTTTTGGCGCTTCTTTCTATTTTCCTCAAACAGTTAATATGGGGTGGTTGTTTTTTGTTTTAATCGCGATACTTATTTTAGCTGTGGTCTTTTATGAGAATAAAAAAAATCTGCTGGTTGCTTTTGCGGTCTTATTTTTTCTCGGCGGAACGTGGCTCACGACAACACGTTTGGAAAAAATAAAAAACTTAAGTACGGAAAAACAAAATTTTTCTAGCGTAGTTGAAATCATCAAGGAACCAGAGCTGAATGACATGCTACAAAATCTGACTGTTTCTCCGGAAAATGATGCATCACAAAGAATTCTGGTTAGCGTCAGTGCTTATCAAAAATTTTCTTATGGAGAAAAGTTGAGTCTGTCTTGCTCACTGGAATTGCCAAAAAATATCTTACCAGATTTTGATTACAAAATGTATCTGGCGGCCAAAGGTGTTTATTACCAATGTCAAAAACCCAAGATTGAAAAACTTGGTGAAGTTGGCGGTAATAAATTTTATGCGGGACTTATTGGCGTGAAAAATGGTTTCGAAGATAATATAAACCAACTCATTCCGTCGCCTGAAGCGGGACTTTTGGTGGGGCTTATTTTGGGAGGTTCTCACCAGTTGTCGAAAGACATTCAGGCAGAATTTTCACGTACGGGGCTTTCGCACATCACGGCCGTATCGGGTTATAATGTGACCATCATCGCGGAGTATCTTATGATTATCGGCATCGCCATCGGTCTCTGGCGCCGCCAAGCTTTCTGGTTTGCGGCGATCGGGATCATTCTTTTTGTGATTGTCACGGGACTTTCGGCTTCGGCCGTGCGTGCGGGAGTGATGGGAATCCTACTCATTTGGGCGATGAAAAATGGGCGGTTGGCCAATTCACAAAATGCAATCATTTTTTCAGCCGATGCAATGCTTATGAACAACCCTTTGCTTTTGCGCTATGACGTCGGGTTCCAGCTGTCATTTCTCGCCACCGTCGGTATCATCTACATTTACCCGTTGTTTAATAATTATTTAGTCAAAAAAAACAAAGTCTTTGGTCTGAGTGAAATTCTTTTTCTCACGCTCAGTGCTCAGGTTTTTGTCTTGCCGATCATTCTTTTCAATTTTAGTCAGCTGTCGATCATTTCTCCCTTGGCCAATCTTTTGATCTTGCCATTTCTTCCTCTCACTATGCTTTTGGGATTTCTGGCAGCGGTGATTGGATTTGTTTCCAACTCAGTCGCACTGGTTTTTTCCTGGCTGGCCTATTTGCCTTTGAAATATGAAATACTGACCATTGATTTTTTATCAGGCCTCAAATATGCTGCTGTGCCCATGAAAATCACGTGGTGGGAAGTAGCGGCTTGGTATATAATTATAACAAGCGTAATGATTTTCATTAGCAGATGTCAAAAAGAAAAACAGTCTATGGTTTAATTGTATTTTTGTTCACAATCAGCCTCGTTTTAGCCGGCATTATTTTTTATGCGAAGAATCAAAAAGTGAAAGTAGTTTTTTTGGATGTGGGGCAAGGTGATGCAATTCTTATTGAAAAAGGTTCGAATCAAATTTTGATTGACGGCGGACCGAGTAGTCAAAAAGAACTGGAAGAGTTGGGAAAATATATTCCGTTTTGGGATCGGACTATTGAAGTGGTTATCGCTACACATCCCGATCAAGACCATATTGGTGGTCTCATTGGGGTTTTGAAAAGCTATAGAGTTGGCGAAGAGATTGATAATTCGGCTGCTGGAGATTCAGAGGCGTATAAAAATTATCTGCAACTTATCAATGATAAAAAAATTGATCGTTTGCGCGGAGAACGAGGAATAAATATAAAATTAGACGAGGCCAATCTGACCATTTTGTATCCTGGAGAAGATCTGGTGAATAATCCGAAAGACACCAACGCAGACAGTATTGTTGCTAAGCTCGTGGCCGGTAAAAACGTTTTTCTTTTCACAGGTGATTTTCCCATCGAGGAAGACACAAGGATTTTTGCTTCAGGGATGGATCTGTCTGCCAATATTTTGAAGGTAGCGCATCATGGTTCCAAATATGCCACAAGCGATGAGTTTTTAGGCAAGGTAAATCCTCGCGAAGCCATCATTTCGGTCGGTGCGAATAATCGTTACGGACATCCGGCACAAGAAGTTATAGACAAATTAAAATCGCATGGCATTGTGGTGAAAAGAACGGACCAGATGGGAGATATTGTCTATGAATTCTAGCTTTCTTGCCAAAACGTCTATTTGATGATAATCTTAATTTGTTGTAAATATTTAAAAGTATAAACATATGCCAGTAGCTAGACAGCATCACACTAAAGCTAGGCGAGACAGAGCTAGAGCCCATCATCAAATCAAACCAAAGGATTTGGTCGCCTGTTCTAATTGCAAGGCCAAAATTTTGCCTCATTTGGTCTGTCCAAAATGTGGTTTCTATAAAGGCAAGGAAGTGGTAGACACGATGAAAAAGATCGATAAAAAAGCTAAAAACAAAAAATAGTTATGGCGAATCGTCACTTGTCCCGCTCCATCGCGATGCAATGTCTTTATGAATGGGATTTTAACGGCAAAAAAAGTAAAGATGCAGAAGATGTGATTGACAAAAACATCAAGGAATTCGGCCCCGGTATGGACGATACGGAGTTCGTACATTTTTTAGTCGGAAATACTATCAAAAATATCGCTAAAATTGATCCATTGATTGAAAAGTGTGCGCCAGAGTGGCCACTTGATCAAGTGACTATCGTGGATCGCAATATTTTGCGACTTGGTATATTCGAATTACTTTTTGGTAACTATGAGGAAGTGCCACCCAAAGTAGCCATCAATGAAGCTATTGAATTGGCCAAATCTTTCGGCGGAGAATCTTCCGGTCGGTTCGTGAATGGAGTGCTCGGCACAATCTATCGTGAACTGGGCGAGCCAATGAAAGATGATGTTTCTAAAAAAGATAGAAAAGCCTCCGTTGACAAAAAAAGCGATGATGTAAAAACAGGAAAGTAATTTAAGTTTCATAATTTTATTGCATGTTGGAAGACTTTGCTGAAAAGCTGGGGGTAAAATTTAATAATATTGAGTTGCTTCAGCAAGCTATGACTCATCGGTCATATCTGAACGAGCATCGCAGTTATAAATTGGATCATAATGAGCGTTTGGAATTTCTGGGTGATGCGGTTTTGGAATTGGTGGTGACTGAATATTTGTATAATAATTTCTCCAATCCGGAGGGAGAGCTGACCAATTGGCGAGCGGCTTTAGTGAATGGCGAAATGTTGGCCAAAATTTCGGGTCGTCTGGGCGTGGAGGAACACTTAATGATGAGTCGTGGCGAATCCAAAGATACGGGTCGTGCGCGCCAATATTTGCTCGCCAATGCTTTTGAGGCTATAACGGGTGCGATTTATCTTGATCAGAAAGAGAAAGGTTATGAAAAATGCCGAGACTTTATTATGAAAAATGTCGTAGTGGAGTTGTCCGAAATTATTGAGAAGAAATTGTATATGGATCCAAAAAGCAGTTTCCAAGAAAAAGCCCAAGATTCAGTCGGGGTTACGCCGTCGTATCGTGTGACCAGTGAAAGCGGACCGGATCATGACAAAAAATTTGTAGTCGGCATCTATTTGAACGATGAATTGGTGGCAGAAGGTGAAGGTAAATCCAAACAAGAAGCTCAGCGGAGTGCGGCCGAGAAAGGTCTGGTCGCGAAAGGCTGGTAACATATATAAAAACATTCTAGCCTTTGAACATAAAAAACTCGGATTTGTCCGGGTTTTGTTTTTTGGCGAAGATATAGTATAATATATTTATAGATAGTATAATCTTTTTCATTTTGCTGTGTATTTAAAGAAACTGGAAATTTCAGGATTTAAATCTTTTGCCAACAAGACCACGTTGGATTTTTTAGTTTCAGCTGGAAATGAGAAGAATCTTGGTACCACAGCTATTGTTGGACCGAATGGTAGTGGCAAATCGAACGTGGCGGATGCTTTGCGCTGGGTGATGGGCGAGCAGTCGATGAAAAACTTGCGTGGCAAAAAATCTGAGGACATCATCTTTGCTGGCAGCGGCAAGAAAGCGCGCCTCGGTTCAGCTAGTGTTACTTTGATTTTGGATAATAGTGATCATCGCATGCCATTGGAATTTGAAGAAGTGTCCATCACTCGCAAAATCTTTCGTTCTGGAGAATCAGAATATCTCATCAATGGCTCGCGGGTGCGCTTGCAAGATATTGCGGATATGCTGGCGGCGGCCGGCGTGGGCAAGGAAAGTTATGCCATTGTGAATCAAGGTATGGCCGATTCGGTTTTGAATGCCACGCCTTTGGAGCGGCGCACTGTTTTGGAAGACGCGGCCGGCGTGAAACAATATCAAATCAAGAAAGAGCGATCACTGCGCAAGTTGGAATCGACCAAACATAATTTGGCGCGGGTGCGCGAACTGATGGAAGAAATCAAGCCTCATATGCGACTTCTCAAACGCCAAGCGGAAAAAGCGTCGCAGAGTGAAGCAGTGGCGCGCGAGCTGCGGGACAAACAAGTCACCCTTTTTTCCTATTTGTGGCACAATTTCCAAAGAGAACAAGCCACTTTCAATGAAGCCAAGGATGACATTGGGCGGACTATGATGAACATTCAGCGTGAAGTGGATAAGATTAATGATGAACTCGGCAAAGAAAACCGACAAGAAGAAAAAAATGAAGAATTGCCGAAAATGGAAAATGAGCTCAGGCAAAAAAGAAACACTTTGAGTCAGCTTGATCGCGAACTGATTGTTTTGGAAGGTCGCATTGAAATTGAGAAGGAAAGGCAAAAAAATATACGGCTCATTGAGGAAATTCGGATCGAAAGTATCCCAGTGGACTTTGGCTATGTGAAAGGGGCCATCATCGAACTCAAGGCTGATCAAGAAAAACTGATCCAGCGCTTGGAAGGAGTAGAGGAGTTGTCTGAACTACAAGATATTCGGGAATACGCTCGGGCTATCAGTCAGAAACTTTTTGAACTTAAATCGGATATTGAGAAAGGCAAAAAGGAGACAAAGACGGATAATGTTCAGGCGGAAAAAGAGCATCAAGAAAGAGTGGAAAAATTTGAGAAAGAAAAAATGGCGCAACTAGCTGTGGTGGCGGAAATGTCCAATCGAACGCAAGTTCTGCGGGAAGAAATTGGAAAAACAGAAGAAGAAGGAAAAGTTTTGGAAAAAAACATTGAGGAGATGGCAACTGCAGGTCGAGAAAGTCGACAAAAGTTTTTTGAACTGGAGAGGACATTGCGCAGTTCACAGGAGGAATTGAATAAATTTAAGGATCGCTTCAATGAGGCGAAAATCGCACTCGCTCGCGTGGAAGTGCGCGAGGAAGATCTTAGGCGCGAGATTAAAGAAGCGATCAAAATTGAACCGGAAGAGCTGAAGGAAGTGGCTGAAAAAGTGGAACGGCCGATCATTGAGCACGAAATCGGCAAACTTAAAGTCCAAATGGAACAGATTGGCGGCATTGATCCGTTGGTCATCGATGAATATGAAGAAACCAACAAGCGATATGAGTTTTTGTCGACCGAGTCGATTGATCTGGAAAAAGCCATGTTGTCACTCAAAGAAGTGATCAAAGAGATGGATCAGAAGATCGAAAAAGAATTCGCCACGACCTATGAAGAAATCAATAAAGAATTTACCAAATATTTCCGCATCATTTTTGGCGGTGGAAATGCGCATATGACCAAAGTCAAAGTGCAAAATTTCAGACGCCGTTTGAAGGATCTGGCGGAAGAAGAAGGTGAAAAGGCCAGTGAAGAAGAAATGGAAGATTCGGAGGAAGAAGAGACGCAGACCGGCATTGACATCTCCGCTTGTCCGCCCGGCAAAAAAATTGCCAATTTAACGATGCTGTCCGGCGGGGAGCGCTCACTCACGTCCTTGGCTTTG
>JAHFOP010000049.1 GCA_023261605.1 Candidatus Moraniibacteriota bacterium | reverse complement strand
GTGAGGGCGATACGTGGCTCTCCTCAAGAGGAAAGGTTCTTCATTTTTGGTAGTTTACTGCATGACTTAGGTAAGGCTGAATTGGAGGATGATTTTTCAGGAAAAATAAGTGGACTTTCTCCGGCCGAAAGAGCACTGATAGAAAAGCACCCAAAAGGCAGCTTTGAATTTCTGATGGCCTATGGAATGGCAGATGTGGCTAAGATTGTTGTCTGCCATCATGAGCGTTGCAAGAGTTATCCAAGAAAAGGAGGGGAAAGGAGGAAAAACGAGAGTAGATGGCCGTTCAAAGAAAGAAGAAATGGCCGCAATCGACGGGAAGATAACCCTTGGCACGATGAAATGGGGTGCTATCTTTCCCTTGTGGATATTTTCGCATCAATGAAGAGTGGCTGCTATGATAGTCGTCCCTACATCGCGTGCAAAGATCCACAAGAAAATTTGGTTGATCGAGCAGCTCAACTGCGACTTTTCTCATCGCCGAATGAACAGTCTATTATCAGAATCTTAAATAAGGGAGGATTCAAAGTTTTGGTTTCTGACGCAGGGAGAAATTATCATTAGTGAAGACTTTTTCTTAGCTACTAAATTATTTTTTATCGAAAAGTTGATATTTCATCTCGAATCGTATTGGAGGACGCGATTTGGGATTTTTTTTATCCCTGAAAACAGACTTATTGCTTAATCATTCCAAATCTTGTATAATTTTAATTGCCTTTAAAGCTCCCAAACGAGGCTTTTTATTCGCGATAATGATGCATAAAACTATGGATGTCATTGAAAAACTAAAAGCCTATAAAGAACGAGTTGACCCACTTCTAAAGACGTATTTTCAACAAAAAATTAAACAAGCCAAAAAATCAGATTGGTTGGCCGTCGAGGCGGTGGAAACGATCGCTGATTTCACTTTGGCCGGCGGTAAGAGAATTCGTCCAGCCTTGGTATATTATGGCTATTTGGCCGCGGGTGGACAGGATTGTCAAAAAATAGTCGAAGCCTCAACAGGGATAGAATTGGTGCACAGCTTTTTGCTCATTCATGACGATATCATTGATCGAGATTCTATGCGTCATGGGGTGGCTACGGTGCATGAACGGTATGAAAAGATTGGACGGCGCATCAATCCGAAAGGAGGCGCGCTGCATTTTGGCAATTCGATGGCAATGTTGGCTGGCGATATGGCCGCGGCCATGGCTAATGAAATCATTTTCAATAGTCGCTTCGCGCCAGAAACCATAATTCGCGCATTGGACAAGCTCCAACAGATAGTTTATACCATTGTTCCGGGCGAAATGTTGGATGTGGTTATGGAAATGCGCCAAAAATCTTCAGAAGAAGAAGTGTTGCGGATGTATGAAGGAAAAACATCCAGTTATAGTTTTGAAGGGCCACTGCATCTAGGCGCTATTTTATCAGGCAAAAATAAAGAGCCAATGTTGAAGAATTTTTCCGCATATTCTATGCCGATTGGGAAAGCTTTTCAAATCAGAGACGATGTCATTGGACTTTTCGGAAAAGAAAAAAAATTGGGCAAGCCGATTGGTTCGGACGTGATTGAAGGCAAACAAACCATTTTGCTCGTTAAAGCCCTGGAGAGATGTAATCGAAAACAAGGCGCGACATTACACAAATATTTAGGCAAAAAAGATTTGAACGAAAAAGAGTTGGAAGAATTTCGGGAGGTCATCCGCGCCACTGGCTCTTTGGAATACAGTCAAAAATTGTCTCGGGACTTGGTGGCGGAAGCCAAGGCGGCACTTGATCGGATTGAATTTAAGAATACAGAAGCGCGCGAATTCTTGGCAGGTTTGGCGGATTATATCATCGTGCGAGAAGTATAGCCGCCGGCTTTTTTAGGGTTGATTTTCTTTCAGCTTTGCTTTATTATTTAACCATATCTTTTATTCCAAAAAACGATCAAGTTTATGAAAAATGAAGTAGAAAGGATCCCAATTCATGTGGCAATCATTCCAGACGGCAATCGGCGTTGGGCCAGAGGCAAAGGCCTCGCGCCTTGGGAAGGACATGAGGCGGGAGCAAAAATTTTTGAACAGTTGATTGAGACTGCCACAAAAAAAGGGATAAAATGTTTGTCACTATGGGGATCTTCCATGGACAATCTTTTGAAGCGTCCGATCGTCGAAAAAAAAGCTCTCCTAGATATTTACAAAAGATATTTTGATAGGTTGCTCAAGGAAAGCAAGATTCATGAAAATGAAGTCAAAGTCAATTTCATCGGTCGCTGGGAGGAACAATTTCCGGAATCACTCAAAAAAACCATTTACGAGGTTATCGACAAAACCAAACATTACAAAAAAAAGGTACTCAACTTTATGCTGGCCTATTCCGGCACTGACGATGTGCTTCTGGCCATTCAGAAGATCAACAATCAATGCGATCCGAAGAGAAAAATTACGGCTGAAAGGCTGAAAGAGAATTTGATGACGGCGGAGTTGGCTCCGGTTGATTTCATGATCAGAACCGGTGGCGAGCCACACAACTCCGATGGATTTCTCATGTGGGACGCGGCGGATGCGCAACTCTATTTTTTCGAAAAAAACTTTCCAGATTTTGATGGTGCTGAATTTGAAAAAGCTTTGGGGGAATACGCGAAAAGAGGCCGGAGATTTGGAGAATGAAATTGATTTGATAGACAGGTGTATTTATTAAGGTAATTAATTTTCAATTATCAATTTACAATTTTCAATCATTGAAAATTGGAGATTGGACAAAATTATGGCTATGGAGTTTACTGATCAAAATTTTGATCAAGAAGTGTTGAAAAGTGACAAAATAACGTTGGTTGATTTTTGGGCGCCTTGGTGTGGGCCTTGCCAAATGATGGGTCCGATCGTGGAAGAATTGGCGGTCGCATTGGGAGACAAGGCGAAAATTGGCAAGTTGAATGTGGATGAAAATCCAGCGACCGCGCAAGCGTTCACGGTCATGTCGATTCCGACAGTGCTCATCTTTAAGGATGGAAAGGTGGCGCAAAAATTTGTCGGCGTGCAGTCGAAAGAAGTTTTAAAAGAGGCCTTGGAGAAAATATAAAAATTATTTTTTTATGGATAAGACTTACGATTTGATCATTATCGGCTCTGGCCCAGCTGGGCTCGCGGCTTCGGTTTATGCCTCGCGTTATAAATTGGAACATCTGATCTTTGGTGCCGAAGAAGGTGGGCAGATGAATGAGATTTATGACATTGAGAATTGGCTGGGCGACACGCGCATAAGCGGCCATGATTTGGTCGCTCGTTTTGTGGCGCACGTGGAAAATTATGGAGTCAAGATAAAAAAAGAGTCTGTCAGTTCTCTCAAAAAAAATGAGGACGGAACTTTCAACGTGGAAACTGCACAAGGCAGTTATGCGACCAAATCATTAATCTTGGCCACGGGTGCTAAGCCCCGCAAGATGAACATCCCTGGCGAAAAAGAATTTACCGGACGCGGCGTGTCCTATTGCGCCACTTGCGACGCGGGATTCTTTCGCGAAAAAACTGTCGCGGTGGTTGGCGGAGGCAACAGCGCGGCCACGGTTGCTTTGGAACTCTCTGATTTTGCGGCTAAAATTTATTTGATCAGCGTGGAGGAAAAACTTTTGGCTGAACCGGCTTGGCTGGAAAAAATCGCTGCGAACCCGAAGATTGAATTGATCCGCGGCACTAAAGTTCTAGAAATCAAAGGTGAAGACAAAGTAGCAAAAATAGTTTTGGACAAAGCGCATGAAGACAAGACAAACCTAGCGGTAGATGGTGTTTTCATTGAAGTGGGCACTGAGCCGGGAGTAGAATTGGCACAGCGCATTGGCGTGGAAATCGACGCGCAAAGCTACATCAAAGTAAAAGAAGACATGAACACAAATGTGGAAGGGGTGTTTGCCGCCGGTGACATCACTACTGGGTCAAACAAGTTCCGCCAAGTGCTGACGGCGGCAGCGGAAGGCTCAATCGCGGCTAATGGAGTGTATAAAAAGATAAAATTAAATCAGAACCACTGATTATTAAATGATTACACTGAAATAAAATTCAGTGAAAATTTGTGGTTCAGACAATGCATATGCAATCAGAATCAATTCAACTTTCAAAAAAACTGGGCGGTAAGATTGAGATTAAGAGTAAAATCAAATTGACCCAAAATAATTTGGCGACTTTGTATACCCCTGGCGTAGCGGATGTTAGTCGCGCCATTGCTAAAAATAAGAAGTTGGCGCGCGAGTACACTATTAAAAAAAATACTGTGGCGGTCATAACGGACGGCTCGGCAGTTTTGGGCTTGGGCAATATTGGGCCGGAGGCGGCGCTGCCGGTGATGGAAGGGAAAGCCTTACTATTCAAAGAGCTGGCCGGCGTGGATGCCATTCCGTTAGTGCTGGCTACCCAAGACACGGAAGAAATTATCCAAATCGTGAAAGCGGTGGCGCCAACATTTGGTGGCATCAATTTGGAGGATATCAGCGCGCCGCGTTGTTTCGAGATTGAAGAGCGTTTGAAAAAAGAATTGGATATTCCAGTGATGCATGATGATCAGCACGCGACGGCCATCATAGTTCTGGCCGGACTTTTGAATGCACTTAAGGTAGTGGACAAAAAAATGACCAAGATTAAAATTGTTATCAGCGGCACTGGTGCGGCCGGCGTGGCGATTGCCAAGTTGCTCATGGCCGCGGGCGTGAAAAATATCATCATGGTAGACAGCACTGGAATTATTTTTAAAGAAAGAGCCGGCGGGCTGAATGCATCTAAGATGGAAATTGCGCAGCTTACTAATCCGGAAAACTTACAAGGCAATATCCGTGAGGCATTGCACCAGGCTGATGTTTTTATCGGTGTTTCCGCAGCGAATCTTCTTAAATCTGCAGACATTGCCAAAATGAATCATGAGGCGATTGTTTTTGCTATGGCGAATCCGGTGCCGGAAATTATGCCGGATGAAGCCAGGCGCGGGGGAGCGAGAGTGGTGGCTACTGGTAGGAGTGATTTTGCCAATCAACTCAACAACGTCTTGGTTTTCCCAGGAATTTTTCGGGGAGTGTTAGATAATAATGTTAAAGAAATTACCCAAAAGCATAAATTGGCGGCGGCGAGCGCCATCGCGGCTTTGATAAAAAACCCAAAAAGTGGTAAAATAATACCAGCAGCTTTGGACAAAAAAGTGGCCAAGGCGGTGGCGAATGTTTTTAAAAAATAAAAAAATATGAAAATATACAAGGAGAAAATAGATTTGCAGACCACGACCCAGATTGAATTTATCGACATAAGTAAGCAGGTGGAAGAAATCGTGGCCAAGTCCGGCATTCGAGAAGGACAAGTGCTGATCTTTTCCACTCACACCACATCGAGCATCATCGTGAATCACAATGAGCCGATGCTGATTCAGGATTTCATGCGCACACTCTACCGCTTGGTGCCGGTGTCTGACCGCTATTCTCATGACTTGTTTGAGCTTAATCGTGCCTATACTTCTGATGGACGCAGTAATGGTCATTCGCATTGCAAAGCGATTTTGCTCGGCGCCAGCCAAACCATTCCAATCGAAAAAGGCCAGATGATGAAAACGGAAAAACAAAGCATCTTTTATGTGGAAATGGACGGCGCCCGAAAACGCGATGCTATCGTCCAAGTGATTGGATTATAAAAATAAAAAATACATAATATAAATTATGCCGTATAAGAAAACTACAATAGCTTTTTTGTTTGCGCTTCTTGTTGCCATCGGAGGTGTTTTTTATTTACGCGCCCAAATTTACTATTCTCATAGTTCATCTGCAACAAAAAAAATGTTTGAGATTCAAAAGGGAGAAGGCAACGCGGTCATTGCCGCTAAATTGGAAGCTGCAGGATTTATCTCTTGGAAATATTATTTTTATTATTACCTCCGTTCGCATAATTTGCTCAATAAGATTATGCCAGGGGAATACCAATTGTCTGGAGTGATGACCATTCCGGAAATTGCCACCGTCATCACTACGGTGCAAGAACAATTCGTGAAAGTCACTTTCCCGGAAGGGTTCACAGCCACTCAAATGGCGGCTCGGCTCACAGCCAACGCTTTGCCAGGCGATGAATTTTTGCGTCTTGTCAAAAATCCAGGCGATTTGAAAAAGCGTTACAGTTATCTGACGCCGGCGCCTGTTGCGACTTTAGAAGGCTACCTTTTCCCAGATACGTATTTTTTCAAAAAAGACGCGACGGCCGCGGATATTGTTGGACGGCTCTTAGATACTTTTGATCAAAACTTAGATGCGCAAATGAGAAGTGACGCCGCCGGGCAAAATAGATCCATAAATTCCATTGTGAATATGGCGAGTATCGTGCAAAAAGAAGTGCAAACTCCGGCTGACATGAAAACAGTGGCTGGAATTTTTTGGAAGCGAGCAGACGCCGGTGCCAGGCTGCAAAGCGACGCGACCCTGTCGTACATTTTGAATGACAAAGTTGATCAACACAATGCCAAAGAATTGGCCACCGATTCACCCTACAACTCCTACATGTATGCTGGCCTGCCACCCACGCCGATTGCGAATCCAGGAGTGGACGCACTCATAGCGTCCATCCACCCGACAGCTTCCAATTATAACTATTTTCTCACCGCCACAGTCAATGGTGAGGCGAAAGTGGTCTTTTCTGCGACGTATGATGAACACGTGGCGAACAAACAGAAATACGGATTGTAAAAGCAATAATTTCACTTATAACAAGCCAAAAATAGGCTTGTTTTTGATTGCGGAATTGTTAAACAAGAATAAAAATGATATACTATCATTATGAAAACAATCTATCAAAACAATATTCCCTTGGCTGACAAAATTCGTCCGGACACGATGGAGGAATTTTTTGGGCAGCATGAACTTTTGGGTGAAGAATCTTTTTTGAAAAGTGCCATCGAGAAGGACAATGTGCCATCCATGATTTTTTGGGGTCCTCCCGGTTGCGGCAAGACGACGCTCTCGCACATCATTGCGGAGTCGACTGACGCGGAGTTCATTCAGCTGAGTGCCGTGGCGAGCGGCAAGAAAGATTTGCTGCAAGTTTTGGAAAAGGCCAAAAATAATTTGCTCAAAAACAAAAAGACCATTCTTTTCATTGACGAGA
>JAHFOP010000048.1 GCA_023261605.1 Candidatus Moraniibacteriota bacterium | reverse complement strand
GTGACCATTCGTCTTTTACAGTCCTGACAAAGCTTGGTTTTTTTCGATTCCAAATAGCTGACCAAAAGATCTTTATAACTCTTGCGACAGACCGGACAACCAATAGAATTCACTTGCAGTTGGATGGCTTTTATGCCAAGTGCTTGCACCAAACGGCTGGCAATTTGGATTATCTGGGCGTCTAAGATTGGATCCTGTTCGCCAAAAGCATCGAAATTGACCTGGTAGTGTTCACGAAATCGCCCTTCTTGCGGTCGATCATAACGATAGACCGGACCGGTTGAAAAAATTTTGACCGGCTTGGCCATGACTTGCATGCCGTTTTGGATGTAGCTGCGGCAATTGCCAGCCGTGAGTTCCGGTCGGAGCGCCACTTTGTCTCCACCGCGCGTGGTGAAAGTGTACATTTCTTTTTCCACAATATCAGTGCTTTCCCCAATCGAACGCGTGAAAAGATTGGCATATTCAACCAATGGAGTGTCCATGCGCAAGAATCCATAATCGCGTGCCAAGCGTTCGGCAACCCGCCGCACCTGTTCCCAATATGGCTGAGCCGATGGCAAGATATCTTTCATTCCACGCAAAGATTGGAGCACCAGCGGTTCTGGCTTGGCCTTTTCCGCCACTCGGGCTTTTTTGGCTGGAGTTTTTTTGATAATTTTTTGAACTTTAGGCATGAAATTTAAATTTTATAATTGATTGAAAATTTGAAAATTGATAATTAGTCAAATAAATACACTCAAACTAGAATACTGAAAGTTTGTCGAGTGGCCAGGCACGCAATGAGACTTCGCCGATAATGTCACCCTCCGGAACCGGACCCCAAAATCTGGAATCTGAACTGAACATGCGATTATCCCCTAACATGAAGTATTGATTGTTTCTCAGTGTAATTGTCAAATCCCCGGTTGTCCTGAGTCCACTAGGCAAATAAGCTTTTTCATCCAGCGCAAAGCCATCCGGGTTCGCCTCATTGAAAATCGTCACTTTTCCATCTTTCACTTGCACTGTCTCTCCCGGCAACCCAATCACTCGCTTGATGAAAAATTTCGTAGTATCCAAGGGATAGCGAAAGACCACCACTTTTTGACGTTCGATTTCTTTGAATGGACTAATCTTCAAAATTTGATGAGAATTGAAACTGATATCCGTTTCTTTGAGGCCGAACTCGTTCACAATGAGATATTGTCCGTCTTCAAAATTCGGCTCCATAGAAGCGCCTTGCACGAAGAATGGCTGGAATAAAAAAACTCTAATTGGAAAAATAATGATAAAAGCCAAGATGATAATTTTTATCACTTCCAAAACAAAACTACCCACGCTTTGATAGGCGTCCGGGGTATCTTTTTTATCCGACGGAAAAGACTCTTTATTAAAATTTTCTTCCATATTTTTCTCGTTTAGCTACTCACCTATTCTACCAGCATTTTATCGCTCTGGCAATAGTATTTTATGGCTTAATTCGGCCAAAGTTTGACGATTGCCTCGAATGCGTTTATCATTAGACTAGACGAATATGAAAAAAATCATTCTAAAATCAATTTTGGGAATAGTGTTCGTGGCACTCTTAGTAGTAGCGTCCTATGCTTCTTTTTTTGTTTGGAAAATAAACTCGGTGGAGAAAAAAATTGATGTTGATCGCAGTAGCAAAACTTCGACTATCGATACTTTCAAAAATCTAACCACGAGAAGCCCCATCAATCTGAAAGGCATTGATCAAGGCCGAATAAATATCCTCCTTTTAGGCATCGCCGGTAGCAACAAAGCCGGCAAAAATCTGACCGATACGATAATGATTGTCAGCATCAATACCAAGACCAACCAAGTAGCCATGTTCTCCATTCCGCGCGATCTCTATGTGGAAATTCCCACAGAAAACTTCACCGGAAAAATAAATTCAGTTTATGAATACGGCCTCGCGTTGCATCCGGATGATAAAGTCAAGGCGATGGAACCGATCCAAAAAGCGGTCAAAAATATCACCGATTTGGATATGAATTATTGGACAGTGGTCAATTTCAACGGCTTTCAAAAAGCTATTGATGCCATCGGGGGAATAAACGTCATGAATGAACGCGATATTTTAGACCCGACCTATCCCGGACCTGGTTACAGCTATGAAACTTTTCAGCTGAGCAAGGGCTTGCACCATTTGGACGGTGCCACTGCTTTGAAATATGCCCGTATGCGCCACAATGATCCTGCGGGAGATTTCGGTCGCGCCGCGCGTCAACAACAAGTTTTGCAAGCGGTCAAAAATAAAGTTTTTTCAACGGGGACACTTTTGGATGCAGTAGCTTTGAACAGCCTTCTGGATACGCTAGCCGACAATATCCAAACAGACATTTCCACCGGAGAGCTGAGTGATTTTTTGCAATTAGTCAAAAAATTGGATACGGCCAATATTACCAATGTCGTTTTGGATGCTTGGAACAGTAAGAGCTTGCTGAAAGTTTCTCACACAACCTTTAACAATCTAACAGCTTTCATTCTCATTCCTCGCGTCGGCAACTGGAGTGAAACTCAAGAAGAAGCCAAGAACATTTTTGACCTAAATGAGTTGAAAGATAAACGAGAAAAAATTGCGGCAGAAAACGCCACCATTGCCATCATCAATAAAAGCGGCGATGCTTTGGTCGCAAAAAGGATAACCGATTTGCTCCGCAACAATTTCGAATATAAAAATATAATCTCACTCAACGACCCTACTAAAAATATTGTCGACACCAGCACGCTCTATGATTTGACCAATGGCGCCACGCCATTCACTTTGAACGAAATGGCCGGCAAACTCCCCGCTTCAGTTTCATACAACCTAGACAGGGATTATACACAGATCATTGGAAGCATCCACGCCGATATTGTCTTGGTCATTGGAAAAGATTTGATAAACAAGTATAATATGGTTGAGGATAGCGTAGAAGATTATAATAACGCTAAAGACACAAACTCATACAACAACTAAAAAAATAACTACTGATTGTTCTGATTAACTCAGGTGCTTTCAGTGATTCCAATATTTATGAAAGTCATCATCGGCCTCGGCAACCCTGAAAAAGAATACGCCCATACCCGTCACAATGTCGGTTTTATGTTTGCAGATGAATTGAAAGAAAAATATTCTTTCCCCGATTTTGAGAGTAACAAAAAATTCCAAGCTGAAATTTCCAAAGGCACATTTAATGGCGTTGAAATTGTCTTGGCCAAGCCGCAAACTTTTATGAATTTATCTGGTGAGACAGTCCAGGCTATGCTAAATTTTTTTAAACTCACGCCTGCTGACATTTTAGTCATCCATGATGATTTGGATATCGCGCTCGGGAAATATAAGCTGGCCACCGATTCATCCGCAGCTGGACACAATGGTGTGCAACATATCATTGAAAAAATCGGCACCCAAAAATTTCACCGCGTGCGCATTGGTATCGGACAAGAAATGGACGGCGCCCCGGTCTGTCGATTGGGCGCTCATGATTTTGTTTTAGGAAAATTTTCCACCGATGAAACAGAAATTCTTTCCGCCATTTCAGAAAAAGTTGCAGAAGAAATATCAAAAATTATAGTTACCTGAGCAAACATTTTTCATCCTCATCCAACTCGAACAAAAAAACACTACTTGCGCTAGGCAAATAGTGTTTTTTGAAAGATAGTCTGTTGCTTTCCAAAATTCCGCGGGTGAGAGCGCATCTTTTCAAGAATTATCTCAAAAAAATACATTTTACCTACCGGCAAAAAACAAGGAGGGTAGTTTCTGCTTTGGAACTCACACGCGGAATCCTGGAAGTCAAAAGGGCTCAATTGAAAATGTTTCTTCTAAACGGATATCAAAGTCTAGCAAAAATTGGGATTTTTGTCAATTAGTGCTTGAGACAAAAAATGCAGTCTCTTGCAACTGCATTTTTTATCCCAGACCTATTTTTGTCTCGAAAATATTTTCAACTAATATCGATAATGTTCCGGCTTAAAAGGACCTTCGGGTGGAACGTTTATGTAGGCGGCTTGTTTTTTGGTAAGTTTGGTCAGCGACACGCCCAGTTTTTCCAAGTGGAATCTGGCCACGGCTTCATCGAGTTTTTTGGGCAAAGTGTAAACGCCGATTGCATATTTCTTTTCCCACAATTCTAATTGTGCCAACACTTGATTAGTGAATGAGGTGCTCATCACAAAACTCGGATGCCCCGTGGCGTTGCCCAAATTGACCAATCGACCTTGAGAAAGAAGCACGATAGCATGCCCGTCAGGAAAAGTGTATTTGTCCACTTGCGGTTTGATGTTCATTTTTTTGATACGCGGATATTTCTCCAATTTCTCGACTTGAATTTCATTATCAAAATGTCCGATATTGCAAACAATAGCCTCATCTTTCATTTTTTCCAAATGGGATATTGTGATGATGTCTTGATTGCCGGTTGCCGTCACGTAGATATCCCCTTCGCTCAAAGATTCTTCAATGGTTTTTACGGCGAATCCTTCCATGGCGGCTTGCAAAGCACAAATCGGATCAATTTCTGTTACAATCACGCGCGCGCCCAAACCTTTCATGCTCTGCGCGCAACCCTTGCCAACATCGCCATAACCACAAATCACCACCACTTTCCCCGCCACCATTACATCTGTCCCGCGCTTGATGCCATCCGCCAAGCTTTCACGACAACCATAGAGATTGTCGAATTTGCTTTTAGTGACCGAATCATTCACATTGATGGCCGGAAAAAGCAATCGCTTCTGTTCAAACATTTGGTAAAGTCTGTGCACCCCCGTGGTCGTTTCTTCGGAAACGCCTTTCACGCCTTTAATAATTTTGCTCCAAAATTTTAGATTTTCCGTGTGCATAGCAGCAAGCATTTTCATCAATTCTCTTTCATCTTCACCGGATGAGGCATAATTTTTCTGTAAAATATTCGGATTTTTTTCTGCCTCCACTCCCAAGTGCAACATCAACGTGGCGTCGCCTCCATCATCCACAATCAGATTCGGCCCCAAGCCTCCACCAAAATCAAAAGCTTCTCTGGTGCTGTGCCAATATTCTTCCAGAGTTTCCCCTTTCCAAGCAAACACCGGGATGCCGGACGCAGCAATAGCGGCGGCGGCGTGATCTTGGGTGGAAAAAATGTTGCAAGAAACCCAACGCACTGTCGCGCCCAGCTCCACCAGCGTTTCAATGAGCACTGCTGTTTGGATGGTCATATGCAAACTGCCTAAAATTCGCGCGCCCTTCAAGGGCTTTTTTTTGCCAAACTGTTGACGCAAAGCCATGAGACCAGGCATCTCTTTTTCCGCTATCACGATTTCTTTGCGCCCATATTCCGCTAAAGTTATGTCCGCCACTTTATAGTCTGCTTCTTTTTTCATATTTTTATACTTAACAATTATACTGTGATGTTTTTTATCCATGCGTGCTCCGGCGCTAGAAACTACCAAAGAGGCAACATGACTGGCCAAATCTCCCGCCACCTGCAACTCCAAAGAATTAATCAGTCCATGCAAAATTCCAGCAGCATACATATCCCCAGCTCCGTTAGTATTCACCATATCTACCGAACACGGAGCAATTTTGAAAACTTTTTTTCCTTGTTTAATGAGACTCCCTTGCGCGCCCATTTTCACCACTGCAATTTGACAAATGGCAGCCACCGCGTGTAAAGCCAGCTGAGGATTTTTTTGGCTGGAAAACTCACGCGCCTCATCTTCATTGGCAAAAAGGATATCCACATGTTCTTTGACAATATATTGAAAAAATTCTTTATGACGCCTCACCAGTCCCGCGTCAGAAAGATCCAATGAAACCAACGTTTCATTGTTTTTCGCAATCCTAATCGCTTCCAGTACTGCTTGCCGAGTACCCAGGTGCTCCAACTGATAGGCCTCAATGTGCAGAATCTTACTGTTTCTGATTTCATTTTCTTTAATATGTTTTTTAGCAAACTGCTTGGCCGCTCCCAGATGAGTCAGCATAGTTCTTTCTCCGTCTGGCGTGACCAGAATGATTGAATGGCCGGTCGAATGTGTGGTGTGAAAACTCAACTGAGTTGTCACACCTTCTTTTTCCAATTTTTGCTGATACGCCCTACCGAAATCATCTTGGCCAACCATACCTAAAAAGGTGGCTCGACTGCCCAAAAGACTGGCACCGGACAAAATATTGGCCGTGCTGCCCCCCGGATTCAATTCACGCACCAAGCCGGCTAATTTTTTGAGCGTTTCTTGACTTTGTTTTTGAGAAATCAAATTCATCGATCCTTTCTTGAAATCCAATCGGCTGAACATTTCCTCACTAACACTGATGGCAATGTCAAACAAAGGATTGCCAATCCCCAAAATATCCCACCGCCTGTTTTTCACTATTTTCATATCCTTTTTCATATCTTTTATATTCTAGCATAGCTTCTCTTAGGGTTCTACTCTCCGCTTTCTTACACATACTTCCGCTCCTCCAATTCTTCCGGCAAATACTTTTGCTCTGAGCTATCCTCGAGAGGAGTGTATTTATAATCCTTGCCATAACCTAAATCCTTCATCAGTTTGGTCGGAGCATTCCGAATGTGGAACGGCACACCCAAATTACCATAACGCTCGACATCTTCTTTGGCTTTGCTGTAAGCCAAATAAGCCGTAACATCTTTTTTGCTTTTAGCCAGATAGATGACACATTGCGCCAAATGGACAGAACATTCCGGCATGCCGAGTTTGTGAGTAGCGTCATAGGCGGCGTTAGCAATGAGGAGCGCGGTGTTGTTGGCCAGCCCCACGTCTTCTGCAGCAAAACGCACCAAGCGCCGTGCCACATAGAGCGGGTCTTCCCCGCCTTCGAGCATGCGCGCCAGCCAATAGACCGCCGCGTTCGCGTCACTTCCGCGCATGGATTTGTGCAAAGCGGAAATGATATTGTAATGCTCTTCGCCGTTTTTATCATAGAGCAAATGAGATTTCTGCAAAATTTGTTTGATAGATTCAATTGTAATATTATTTTTTTGCCCAGCGGACGCTTCCAAAGTATTGAGCGCCGCACGCGCGTCGCCATTGCTGAAATTGGCAATAAATTTTATAACCTCTTTCTCAATTTTTAATTTTGGATAATTTTTCTTGGCGGCGCGCGTGATTATTTTTTCCAAAGTTTCATTTTCCAGTTTTTGAAACACAAAAACTCTTGCCCGACTCAAAAGTGCCGAATTGACTTC
>JAHFOP010000047.1 GCA_023261605.1 Candidatus Moraniibacteriota bacterium | reverse complement strand
TCCTGCGTATGAATATTAAAACTAATGAAAAAATGAACAGTAGGACTATGCCAGCAATAATACCACCCGGCCAAAAATTTAATTGGGGTTTCTTTGCCACTACTTGTGCTAAAACCGGCGCATTTTTACTTTTGATGTCGAAACCTTTTTCATCCAAGACATTGCCTTTATCATCCTGGATGTTCACGGCTATTTGTGGATTGTTGCAGTCTGCGCTTATCGGTAAAGTATAATCAGCGATAGCTGAATTTTGATTCAGTTCTTTTTGCGTGGCAACACAGACTTGCCCTTGTGAGTTTTTGATCGTAATGTTGGCTGTCATTTTACCATTATCTGTAGCGCCTAGCCTTGAGTCTGGGAAATTGTCTGCGGAAGCTGACCAGAAAAAAGAAGCTTTAGCTGTGTCACCTTTTTGGTAATAGTCTTTATCCAGTCTTAAGTTTTGGATGGTGGCGCTCAGGCCACGCAGAACATAGTGAAAAGTGATTGGATTGGAGACATCTTGATTTTGCGGGTCTTTGAGAGTGAGAGTGGTGTCATAGGCTTGAGGGATCTGAGGTTTGGGAATTTCATATTGGATCTGTTTTTTCTCCCCTGCGGCTAAGATCAGTGTTGTTTGCTCTGCTGGAGCGGTCTGTATATCTTGTCCAAAGGAAGTTCTCCAGTTAGTCTTAAAACTTGGAACAACACTTATTGAATTGGTGAAATGATTGATGGCTTCGCAATTAGCGATCAGTTTTTCATCGCTTTTGATATCTACGCCTTGATTGAGGGTGTATTTCTTTCCTTCCGCCTCACTCGCCACTTTCATGTAACAGCTGTCGGCTAGGATTTCAACATATTGATTATCGCCTTTCAGAGTTATCTTGCCGGGATTGACTACGGACAAGGTGAGGCCGCTCTGGTTCCTGGCGGTGAGCCAGACCTCAAATTCTCCGGCCAGATATTTAGGCGCTTGATAATCAATTTGTTTTTTGATAGTCTGATTTTCACCCAGATTGACCACCTCCGGATAGACTTTTTCATCCACCATGGTTTGCTGACCATTAGTTTGCTTAATCAGCTCCACAGCATAGCGGACGTCCGGCTGGACTTGTTCGCGGTTAGACAGATCAAATGTCAATTTAATATCATTATCTTGCGAAACTATCTGAGCATCGTATATATTGACGGTGGCAACTGTGATAGGCTCGCCCTCCGCAAAAACTAAAAAGGGCATTCCGAGAACAATAAACGTGCCACTAATAAACCGGATTGCTTTTTTCATATTTTTATTTTTAGACAAAGTATACACTTTTTCCAGGCTGTGGATAGCTTTTTGCTTCCTACGGCGCCACTTCTTTCCAAGCGCAAGCTGGGCAATTAACTATGATGTCGACACAACCAGGGCAAGCACTTATAGGCAAAGGCGTTGACAAACCACATCCATTAGTAGGAATACTTGTGCAAGCCGCCGTTGCAGTTGTTATGGTTTGTCCGCAATTTGTCTGATCGCAGACAACCCCAGTATTTATAGGAGCGCAGGCCGGTGCATAAGTAGGATTTTTAGAACCGTTACACATAAGAGGTCCTGCAGGACTATTGGTAATATTGCTACAGGCATTTGCGTATGTACTGCCGCTACAATGCGTGGCATCTTCGGCCGGATCACAGACGCACTGACAGCAATTCTCCCAAGTGCAAGTAACGTCACTTCTATGGTCAAGCGGATGCGTGCCCTTACATTTTCCGCCACACAAATTAGTATAATAAACAATCTCACAATATTTAGCACTCTCTACTGGATCGCAAGGACAACAATCTTTCGTCCCTGGACAATCAAAAGTGGAAACAGTAGAACCACCCATACCATCAGGCAAAGTCGTTTTGCTAGTATAGTTAGTTCCTATACAATACGTTGCCTGCACTGCAGGGTCGCAAGCACAACAATTCAGTGATCCATGACAATGGTTAGCGCCACATGCGTTAGTATATTCCGTACCGGCACAAAAAGTCGCATCCAAAGCCGGATCGCAACCACACGGAGTCTTGCCAGAGCTACCACACAGATCAAGCAGTGATGATTCTAACGGATCGAGCGTACAAAATATATCCTTAAAACCAGGAATTATTGCTATACCTAAATATGTCGTAATAGGATCAAAAGGGAGAAGTCCGCCAAATGGTCCACCCGCCAAAGCATTCTTGCTGACTAGTGAAGAAACAGAAAAACCAAAAATGATCAGACAAAACAAACCGTATTTTATTGAAAGTAAAATATTATTCTTTCTCCCAGATTTCATTTATTATTAGCTAAAAAATTATTAGATATTGATACTGTCGTTGAGCGCTCCCCAGACTGTCAATGAAATAGAGCTGGCTGAATATTTTGACAAGTCGATTGATTCATTCCAAACTGATTTCTCAATATTATAAATAGAAACTCTCAAATTGCCATAGCGATTATCCTTTTTATCCACAACAATTGCAGCTATATCCTGCATATCAGGAGAAAAAACCGGATAAAAACTTTTGACATCCCCAATAGTTTTGTACTCATTTTCTTCAAAAGGAGCCCACGAAGAAATTTTCATCAAGGATATTTCACTCTTATCAGGCATACTCCAAGCCAGAAGTGAGCCATCAAGAGAAACAGTCATATTATCAGCCAAAGTCCTTTCTCCATCCGCCTTTATAACCCTTTGCGATGCACCTTTTTCAAGATCATAGAGATAAATCCCGTCAGATTTCATAGCCAAGATACCTTTGTTGTCCGGCGACCATTGCGGGTAAACTCCAACCCCAATCAATTTTTCATTGCCATTCAAATCAGTAACGTAGATATTCCAATCATCAATATTCCGAGAGGCTTTCTTCTCATCATCTTTTTCCCTAGCCATAAAAGCAATTTCTTCGCCATCAGGTGACAATTTCGGATTTCTTTTGAAAAAAGTGCCGCTCGTTGTCAATTGTTTTCTTGCAAAATTATTTTTAATATCCACCATATATAACTGAAAAGTATCCTGATCTTTCGTGCCCACCGAATTAGCTGGCAAAGACGAAACTACGCCTACAAATTTGCTTCCCAGTCCATCTGGTGTGATATTGACAGACCCTTCATTTTTGAAAAATCGAATATTTGATTTGTCTAAATTCAAAACGGCCACGTTGGGCACAGCCCGCTTATCATCAGCTTGCTTCAAGGTGAGCAACATAAATCCATGGTACGGCGATTTCACCCCTGTTCCCACAAAAGAAGTTCCTTGATTTTCCTCCCTTTGCGCTTTATATTTCGGATAAAAAACAATGACGGTCAAGCCCAGCACAAACACTATTGTGAAAGTTATATATATTTTTTTAAATATTTTTTTCTGTTTTTCTTTGTCCATACATATATCTTAACACTTGCCCTTTTTTTGTCCAGCCTGAAAATGTCTACCTGTGTATAACTTCAATCCTATATTGCTTTCATTATAGTTTCTGTGTATACATATTCACCCTTAATCAACCACCCTGTCGAAAATAGTTCCAACTTTCTTCTTCTCATAACGTTTTTTATCTCCGGCAAAAGAATCACTCTTACCTTTCCATTTTTTGATAAATCTAAAATCCTGACTTTACCTGGTTTCAAATCATAATCAAGGCATTTGAAAAAAGATTCCTTTATCGACCAAAAAACGGCCACTGCCGATTCCAACGAACAACCATTCTCTAATTGAAATTTATTTAACAAATCAATTTCTTCTCGCGCTATGACTGAGCTCAGAAACAACTCGGCCCTTATGCCTGGAAAGAGACTTTCCACATCTATGCCGACACGATACGGGGATAAAACCATTTTAACTTCCGTAATGTTATCTTTGTGAGATATTGAGACATCAAAACTTTCCGAAAAAAATGGCCGGCCGGATTTTAGATGCATTAATTTACCGCCTATTATATCATTAATGATTTTTTCAGAATATTTGTCCATTCGCATATTACCTTACTCTGCGCTATATACTATTTTTAGTAACATTCCATCGAATTTAGCCACCACTTCCTCATATTCATTCACGACCACTACATTTCCCTGGATGGAATCCTTGCCCAATTTTAAATCTTCAGGAATTATATATAAAAAATTTGATATTCGCACATCGGGATAAAAACGTAATTTGGTAATTTTTACAGGAATCATTATGGGATTTATTTGGTCTTTTTTTTCTAGGTTAACCGCTCCAACAGCCTGAAAAGAAACGTCCATCCATTGTATCAATCTATCATAAAAATTTAAATTTAAAACAGAAATTAATTTTGAATTATTAATCCTAAAGAAACGTTCCCCATTTCCACTGAAAAATATCTTTTCCACACATTGAAAAGTTTTTCCATACTCAAAATTGCTTTTCAAAAAATAATCAGAATAAAGATAGTTCCCTTGAATCTCTATTTTAGCTTTGGGAATTTTTCTTTTTAATGTTTTTTTATTTTTATCTGGCTGTGCTATACCCGAGAAGCAAGGCACTTTCGATCTTAACGATAAACTTAGCTGATCGCCCTCGTCACCCCTATCTCCTACGGCTTCAAGTCTACAAACCACCGGAACATCTTTTACTATAATCGGATTTTTTATCGCCACATCGATAAGGATGGGTATCTTTTTAAAATAAATAGCCGCTAGACAAAAAAACATAGCAATCCCCGTTGCTGCGGGCACATAAGCGTTATTCTCTATCTTGTGATCTTTCAAATAGCTGTCACTGGTTAGGTCAAAAGTTTTTTCAAAAATCATTGACGTATTGACCATATTAAATGCCCCTTCCATCTCTCCTAGTAATAATTTATATTTTTGTAAATCAGACAAAGCGAAACTGCAATACAAATCGTCCGATTCATTCATATAATAAACAGCTACGGGAGTTGGAACATTAATATCCAAAGAAAAAAGATTATCAGCCTCCGCAGGTGACATCAATGGAACGTCGTACTCCCGAAGTTTCTGTAATGTAGCTTTGTTAGCAGTCATGCCCACTCCGTCCCAAGCCGGCCAATGTATTACCGTGGCTCTCCCTCTTGAAAATCCATTGACCATCTCGTTGGCGGCCGTATAAATACTTTGACCTGCGCTGCCATATCTTGAAATGAAAGATGAAAAGTTTATTATCTTTCCTGCTGCATATTTTGTCCCCAACTCCAATACATTCAATGCAGGCAAAACTTTATTTCTAAATTCATATTCGATGTTTTCATCAGTTTTTTTTGTTAAGAATCCGACACTAACCACTCCCGCTCCATTTATCACCAAATCTATTCCCCCATATTTATTTTTTATTTTTGCAAATACGCTATCCAGGGAACCTCTATTGCATGCATCCACAGATTCATAAAACACTTCCACATTATTTTTTCTAAGTGCTCCTAAATTGCACATGACCTCTTCGTTTGTTTCTAGGCTCCTGCCAAGTAAATAAATTACTGGCCGATATTTTTGGGAAATATTTGCTATAAGAGAAAAAGTTATACCTTTAGCGCCTCCAATGTCTATGATCACCGTTTTATTGGTTATATAATCATCATTTTCTTTTTCAGGAACCAAGGACATAATTCCCGTAAAGCGTCTTCCGTTCCGATATAAGACATCCTCACCGAAAGATTCTTTACTTTCTTGTGTAACAATTTCCTTTAACTTTTTTTCACTGATATGATCCGCCGAATGGACATATTTGAAGAACATGTCTGGAAATTCTTTTTTCACAGATTTTAGAAAAGAAGCATATCCTTCAATGCTGGCAGATAGCTCTCCCTGAGAAACTAGCATCACATTAAACTCTGTTATTTTGACATTTTCAAAAAATGTTTTAAAAAACTTAAAAAAATTTAACGCTTGATCATAATCGAATGCCTGAGAATCAGCTACCATAATAATACTATGTTTGCTGGTACAGGGCGTCTCTAGATATCTCAATATTCTCCCAAGGAGATCGCTATTTTCTCCAAAAATTTCCTGAATATTGAACAGAAAAAACATCTGTTCATCATCTTGAAACACAATATTTTTTCCAAGATCTTTTTCTCTCCATGAAAGAACGAAGCGCCTAAAATCATTCGACTTCCTTTCGATTTTTTTCTTCAAGCATTTATTTATGCCCCCTGCATTCTCGATAAAATACACGGCATCTTTCACTCTTTTAAATTGCGACGTATTAAAATCTCCTCCTGGATCAATACCTGATTCATCCAAGATAGTCAGCAGTATATCCGCTTTTTTTATAGAGTCTATACCTAAATCTTCCTGGAATCTGTCTTCGAATGATATTTTCTCTATCTCGTATCCCGTTATTTTTCCAATAATTTTACTTACCATTAAAAATAATCCTCCCTTTTTATTTTTGCCAGACTTTTCAGCTTTTTCTTCTTCTTTAAACATAGCAACATCTGCAAAAATATTTGTCTTTATCTCTTTATATATAAGAATATCTTCAATAAAACCGGAAAATACTTTTTTTGGTCCTATTTCCAGAAAATTAAAGCACCCAAAATTATAAGCTGACTCTATCTGCCCTATAAAATCTACTGGCTCCGTTATTTGGTTAATTAAGATAGTTTTTATATCATCCGCCCTAAAATTGTTTTCATCTACCATCCTCTTCAAAACAGATGAGAACATTGGAATGCTTATCGGCTTAATCGTAAATTTTTTACTATTTATATATTTAGCTATTTCATCCCTCGTTTCATTAAGATATGGCGAGTGATACGGTTGAGGGACATTTGTTAAAACGATATATCTTATTTTTTCATTTTCTAAGATGGTCCTTATCTTTTTCATCCCACCCAAAGAGACAGAAATAACCGTCTGATCAGGACTGTTCAAATTGCTCACGTAATATTCATTTCCCCCAAACAATTCCACTACACGATCTTTATTGATGCCTACGGCCAACATAAATCCCAGTGAGTTTGGCGATAAACACAGGGACTCTCTTTGATAAATGATTTCAAGCATATCAAAGAAAGAAATCATGCCAGAAGAAACAACTGCAGCATATTCACCAAAACTGTGGCCGGTTAACATCCTGGGTATTATCTTTCGAAAAATCAAAACCTCAAAAAACGCGCACTCCAGAGTAAATAAGGCTAGATTAGAAATTATATGGACCGTTCTTTTGTCTAGCGCGTCCGGATTCAAAATATAATCAGATATTTTTTGCAAACCAAC